>VBHE01000274.1:0-2429 GCA_005889515.1 Chloroflexota bacterium
GGACGACCGTAGTCGTTGAGCCGGCGGAGCGCGAGGTTCACCAGCCGCGCGGGGATGACGTCCCCGGTCACCACGAGCACGCGCAGGTCGCTGGCGGGGAACGCGGACAGGTCGGGGGGGAGGCCGGAGGTCATCGCCTCGGGGGTGAGGCCCGGGGCCGCGGCGGTCGGGGGAAGGGACGGTGCCGCGCTCGGCGGAGGGACGGCGGCCGACGCGGTGGCGGTGGCCGCCGTGGGGGTGGCCGCGGTGGTGGGCGGCGCCGAAGGAGCGGAGGAGCAGGCGGCGAGCAGCGCCCCCAGCGCCGCCACCGCCGCGCGCCGCATCGCTCAGTCCGGCAGAAGGTGGGGATAGCGCCAGTCGCGCGGCGGGTCGAAGGTCTCCTTGATCGCCCGCAGCGAGGCCCAGCGCAGCAGGTTCGCGGCCGACCCCGCCTTGTCGTTGGTACCGCTCGCGCGGGCGCCGCCGAAGGGCTGCTGGCCGACGACCGCGCCGGTGGGCTTGTCATTCACGTAGAAGTTGCCTGCGGCGTGGCGCAGCGCGCCCGACGCCTCCTCGATCGCGCGCCGGTCGGTGGCGAAGACCGCCCCGGTGAGCGCGTAGGGCGAGGTGGTGTCGACGAGCCGGAGGGTCCGCTCCCACTCGCCGTCGGGGTAGGGGTGGACGGTGAGGATGGGACCGAAGAGCTCGCGCTGCATGAGGTCGTGGCGGGGGTCGTCGGTCTCCAGGACGGTGGGGCGGACGAACCAGCCGCGGGAGGCGTCCGCCTCGCCGCCGGCGACCAGGCGCAGGTGCGGGTCCTCCCGGGCGGCGGCGAGCGCCGCCGCGTGGGTCGCGAACGCGCGATCGTCGATCACCGCCCCCACGAAGGTCGTGAAGTCGGCGACATCGCCCATCGGAAGCGACTCGGTCGCGGCGGCGAGGGGCTCGCGCATCCGATCCCACAAACCGCGGGGGACGTAGGCGCGCGACGGCGCCGAGCACTTCTGCCCCTGGTACTCGAAGCCGCCCCGCACCATCGCGGTGATCAGCGCCTCGGGATCGGCCGAGACGTGGGCGACGATGAAGTCCTTGCCGCCGGTCTCGCCGACGAGCCGCGGATAGGTGTGGTAGGTGTCGACGTTGGCGGCAACGTGGCGCCACATGGAACGGAAGACGCCGGTCGAGCCGGTGAAGTGGATCCCGGCGAGGGCGGGATGGCGCAGCGCCACCGCCGACACCGGCGCCCCGTCGCCGGTGACCATGTTGATCACCCCGGGGGGCAGGCCCGCCTCGGCGAGCAGCTCCATGATCAGCGAGGCGGCGAGCTGCGCGGTCGGCGCCGGCTTCCACACCACGACGTTGCCCATGAGCGCGGGGGCGGTGGGGAGGTTCCCGGCGATGGAGGTGAAGTTGAAGGGCGTGACCGCGAGCACGAAGCCCTCGAGCGGGCGCAGCTCGACCCGGTTCCAGGTGCCCGCCGGGGAGACCGGCTGGTCGGCCATCAGCCGCTCGGCGAAGTGCGGGTTGTAGCGCCAGAAGTCGATGAGCTCACAGGCGGAGTCGATCTCGGCCTGATGGAGGCTCTTGCTCTGGCCGAGCATCGTCGCGGCGTTGAGCCGGTCGCGCCAGGGCCCGGCGAGCAGGTCGGCGGCGCGGAGGAGGACGGCGGCGCGCGCCTCCCACGGGGTGGCCGCCCACTCCTCGCGGGCGGCGAGCGCCACCTCGATGGCGAGGCCGACGTCCGCCTCGGTGGCGCGGCGGCCCTCGCCGAGGACCAGCCCGTGGTCGTGGGGGGCGCGGACGGTGAAGGCCTCGCCCCGCGCCTCGACCTCACGGCCGCCCACCACCATCGGCAGCGGCCGGGGCGACGCGGCGATGTCCGCGAGGGCGGCGCGGAGGGAGCGGCGCTCCGGCGAGCCGGGGGCGTAGGTGTGGACGGGCTCGTTGCGGGGAGGGGGGACGGGGCTCACGGGGGCATTCTTCCACTCCCGATGTAGAGTGAACCGGAGATGGACCCGCTCCCCGTCGTCCCCTCCGGCCGCCCCGGCGACCAGCGCCCGCACCACCTCCGCCTCCTCCCCGAGGGGGTCGACCGGAGGCCGCCCTGGCTGACCGTCCGCCTCCCCTCCGGCGAGGGCTACACCCGCCTCAAGGGGATCATGCGCGGCCTCTCGCTGAACACGGTCTGCGAGGAGGCGCGCTGCCCGAACATCGGCGAGTGCTGGGGCCAGGGCACCGCCACCTTCATGATCCTCGGTGACGTCTGCACCCGGGCCTGCGCCTTCTGCGCGGTGAAGAGCGGCCGCCGCGGCGGCGACATCGACGCCGACGAGCCCCGCCGGGTCGGCGAGGCGGTGGCGCGGATGGGGCTCCGCCACGCGGTGGTGACCTCGGTCGACCGCGACGACCTCCCCGACTTCGGCGCCGGCCTCTTCGCCGGCACCATCCGG
>VBHE01000274.1:2500-5215 GCA_005889515.1 Chloroflexota bacterium
TCAACCACAACGTCGAGACCGTCGGGCGCCTCTATCGCCGGGTGCGGCCCAAGGCCGACCTGCTCCAGAGCCTCCGGCTGCTCCAGGCGGCCAGGCGGATGGAGCCGCGCAGCCGCACCAAGTCCGGGCTGATGCTCGGGCTCGGGGAGAGCCTCGACGAGGTGCGCGAGCTGCTCACGATGATGCGGGCCCACGACGTCGAGATCGTCACCATCGGCCAGTACCTGCGTCCCTCGCTGAAGCACCACCCGCTGATCCGCTTCGTGCCCCCCGAGGAGTTCGCCGCGCTGCGCGAGTTCGGCGTCCGCCTCGGCTTCGAGCACGTCGAATCCGGACCGCTGGTCCGCAGCAGCTACCACGCCGCCGACCAGGTGGGCCCGGCGCACGCCGAGGCGGGGTGACGTCGGTGGCGCCGCGGGCGCTGCGCCACCTCTGGCTCGGCACCCTCCGGTACGCCGACGCCTGGGCGCTCCAGCAGCGGCTCGCCCACGCCCGGGCCGCCGGCGACCTCGACGCCGACTGCCTGCTCCTCCTCGAGCATCCACCCGTCTACACGATGGGACGCAACGGCAGCCCCGAGCACGTCCCCGGAGGCCCGGAGCGGCTGCGCGCCCTCGGCGCCGACTACCTGGAGGTCGACCGCGGCGGCTCGGTCACCTTCCACGGCCCCGGCCAGCTCGTCGCCTATCCGATCGTCCGCCTCGCCGAGGCCCTCCCCATCCCCGGGCATCCCGGCCAGGGCGACGTGCTCCGCTACGTGCGCGCCCTCGAGGAGGGGATGCTCGCCGCCGCCGCCGCCGCCGGGGTCGCGGCCTCGCTCCGTCCGCCCTTCACCGGGATCTGGGTCGGCGAGGAGAAGCTCGGCGCCATCGGGGTCAAGCTCGCCCGCGGGGTGACCCAGCACGGGGTCGCCATCAACGTCACCACCGACCTGGGCTGGTTCGCCGAGGTCGTGGCATGCGGCATCCCCGGCGCCGGGGTGACCTCACTCGAGCGGCTCGGCGCGGAGGGCTGGACGCCCGAGCGGCTCGCGCCCGAGCTCGCCGCCGGGATCGCGTCGGCCCTCGGCCTCGCCACCGAGCCCGCGGACCGCCGCCTCGTCGAGCTCGTGTCCCAAACGCACCAGCGCACGAGGATCGGAGGGGGCTGTGCGTTGAATTGGCACTGGCAACGCGCCTCGTTCCGCTCGATCGGTGCGATTTCGCGGAACCAGCCTCTGGTCAGGGTCATGAGAAGCAATTACCATCGCGGGAAGACCGGTGCATGTGTTCGCCTGCAGCGGTCATCCGGATGGACGGTCAGCCCCCGTTCCGAAGGAGCTTGAGGCCGTGTTCGTCAGAAACCGCATGCTGAACCACCTGTCGTGGCCGGCAGAGAAGGGGTCGATCCGCAGGCAGCGCCGCCAGGCGCTCTGCGAGCTCGACGGCCTGCTCTCCCAGCTCGAGGAGATGAACCTGCGGGGCACCGAGGTGCCGGGCCGGGTGCGCGCCGCGCTGCGGCGTCACGGCGCGGTCGTCTCGGACGGCGACGGAGCCGCCCAGCTGATCGAGCTGATCTTCGCGGTGCAGGAGCGCTACATGCTCCACCCGCAGCTGCCGCCGCCCCCCGCCGTCGAGGACCTGCGCCGGCGCATGGCGAGCTGAGGATCCCGTCGCTCGCCTCGACGCTCCCGCGAGAGTAAGGTCTCGGCTGTTGCGGACATCCGCTGTGGGACGGGGGCGATGCGACAGCTCACCAGCCTCGACGCACAGTTCCTCGCGCTCGAGGACCGGCACAACTACGGCCATGTCGGTGGCCTCACCATCCTCGAGGCGACCACCGCCTCGGGCGAGCCCTTCAACGCGGAGCGGGTCTCCGCGATGCTCGCCCAACGCCTGCACCTGCTGCCGCCCTTCCGGTGGCGGCTCGCCCCGGTCCCGCTCGGCATCGACCACCCCTACTGGATCGACGACCCCGAGTTCGACCTCGAGTACCACGTCCGCGAGCTCGCCCTCCCCGATCCGGGCGACGACCGCCAGCTCGGCGAGCAGGTGGCGCGGATCCACTCGCGTCCGCTCGACCGCACCCGGCCGCTCTGGGAGCTCTACGTCATCCACAACCTCGCCGGTGGGCGGGTCGCGATGTACACGAAGATCCACCACTCCGCGATCGACGGCATGTCGGGGGCGGAGATCCTCTCGGTGGTGCTCGACCTCGAGCCCGAGGGCCGGGTGATCCCGCCCCCGGAGCCGGACGGCGGGCCTCAGCGGGTCCCCGGCGGCCTCGAGCTCTTCGGCCGCGGGCTCGTCAACCTCCCCCGCCAGCCGCTCCGGACGCTGCGCGGGCTGCCGCCGATGGTCGCCAACCTCGACACCCTGCCCGGTGTCGGCGCCGTCCCCGGCAGTGCGGCGGTCGCGAAGGTGAGCCGGCGCATCGCCCGGCTCATCCCCGGGGTCGAGCCCGGCGCGATCCTCGAGATGCCGCGGACGATGGCGCCGCGCACCGTCTTCAACGGCCCGATCTCCGCTCATCGGCGGGTGAGCCTGGTCAGCCTGCCGCTCGCCGACGTCAAGACGGCGAAGAACCGCTTCGGGGTCACCGTCAACGACATGGTGGTGGCGATCAGCGCGGGGGCGGTGCGGCGCTGGCTGATCGAGCACTCCGAGCTGCCCGATCGCCCGCTCACGGCGATGATCCCGCTCTCGGTGCGCACCCCCGAGCAGTTCGGGACCTTCG
>VBHE01000274.1:5222-9946 GCA_005889515.1 Chloroflexota bacterium
CCCGATCCTCTCCTGCGGCTGCGGCGCACCCACGAGGCGCTCCGCTCGGCGAAGGAGCGGCACCAGGGGGTGCCGGCGAGCATCCTCCAGGACGTCACCCAGACCATCCCTCCGGCGGTCTTCGCCCGGGCGTCGCGGACGCTCCTCGGCCTGGTCTCGCGGGGCCCGGTGGCGCCGATCTGGAACCTCTGCATCTCCAACGTCCCGGGGCCGCCCGTGCCCCTGTACTGCGCCGGCGCCAAGGTCCTCCACGAGTACCCGATCTCGGCGATCGCCGACGGGATGGGGCTGAACATCACCGTGCTCAGCTACCTCGGGAACATGGACTTCGGAATCGTCGCCGACCGCGAGCAGATGCCCGATGCCTGGCCGCTCGCCGACAACCTGCGCGACGAGCTGGAGATGCTGCTCTCCCTCGCCGCCGAGGACGCGTAGGCGTGGACGTCGACGCGGCGAAGCGTGCCGCCGGCGAGGCGGCCGCCGAGCTCGTCGAGGACGGCATGACCCTGGGGCTCGGCACCGGGTCGACGGCGCGCTGGTTCATCGCCGCGGTCGGGAGGAAGGTGCGCGAGGGGGTGCGGCTCCGCGGCGTCGCGACGTCGCGGGCCAGTGAGGAGCTCGCCCACGAGCGGGGCATCCCCCTCGTCGAGCTCGACGCCGCCGGGGTCGACCTCGCCGTCGACGGCGCCGACGCGGTCGACCGGCGGCTGCGGCTGATCAAGGGGCTGGGGGCGGCGCTGGTCCGCGAGAAGATCGTCGCCGCAGCGGCGCGCCGCTTCGTGGTGGTCATCGACGAGGGCAAGCTCCGCGACCCGCTCGGCGGGCTGCTCCCGGTCGAGCTCGTCCCCTTCGGACACCTCGCCACCCTCGGTCTGCTCGACGAGCTCGGCGGCGGCTTCCAGCTCCGGCTCGACGCCGCGGGACGGCCGCTGCAGAGCGACAACGGCAACCTCATCGCCGACGGCGAGCTGCCGCTGATCGACGATCCCGAGGGGCTCGGCGCGCGCATCGACGCGATCCCCGGGGTGGTCGGCCACGGCCTCTTCTGCGGGATGACCGATCTGGTGCTCGTCGCCCGGCGCGACGGCGCCGTCGAGCGTCTCACCGCGCCCGGCTCGCTCGCCTGATGGGCTGAGGTGCCGCCGGAGGGCTATCCTGCCCGCCTGTGGCTGTGAACGACCTGTCTGGCGCGACCGTCCTCCTCACCGGGGTCACCGGCTTCCTCGGCACCGCCATCCTCGAGAAGCTGCTCCGCGCCGTGCCGGGATGCCGGGTCGTCACCCTCGTCCGCCCCGGGCGTCACGGCGCCGAGCGCCGGGTGCGCGACGAGGTGCTCGCCTCACGCGCCTTCGCCCCGCTGCGGGAGCGGCTCGGGGAGGGATGGGAGGCGGCGCTCACCGCCCGGCTGCGCCCCCTCGGCGGCGACCTGGGACGGCCCGGGCTCGGGCTCGACGGCGCCGGGCTGGGCGCGCTCGCGGACGTCGACGTGGTCATCCACTCCGCCGCCGAGGTGGCCTTCGACAGCCCGCTCGACGTCGCCCTGCGCACCAACGTCGGCGGCGCCGTCGGCCTCGTCGAGACCGTGCTCGGCGCCGGCGCTCGACCTGCATTCCGGGCGGAGCCGCCCTCGACTGGCGCGCCGAGCTCGAGGCGGCGGAGGCGGTGCGCGCGGGCCTCGAGGCGGAGTCGCGCTCGCCGCAACGGCTCCGCCGCCTCGCCGGCGCGGCGCGCCGGGGATCCGGGGCGTCCGGGGTGCCCACCGCCGCCGCCGAGGTGGAGCGGATGCGGGCGCGCTGGGTCGAGGCCCGCCTCGTCGACCACGGGCGCGCCCACGCCCGGGCGCTGGGGTGGTCCGACGTCTACACGCTGAGCAAGTCACTCGCCGAGCTGGCGGTCAGCGAGCGGTGCGGCGAGCGGCCGCTCTCGGTGGTGCGGCCGTCGATCATCGAGTCCGCGCTGCGCGAGCCCATGCCCGCGTGGATCGTCGGGCTGCGGATGGCGGAGCCGGTGATCCTCGCCTACGGGCGCGGGCTGCTCCCCGAGTTTCCCGGGCTCCCCGACGGCATCATCGACCTGGTTCCGGTCGACATCGTCAGCAACGCGGTGATCACCGCGGCGGCGACGCCCCCGGCCTCGCGACGCGCCGTCTACCACGTCGGCTCGGGGGCACGGAACCCGCTGCGCTATCGCGGCCTCTTCGACAACGTCCGCGCATACTTCCGCGCCCATCCTCTCCACGACTCCGCGGGGGCGCCGATCGCTGTGCCGGACTGGCGCTTCCCGAGCGGGCGCCAGGCGGGTCGCCGACTCGCCACCGTCGAGCGCGGGCTCGAGATCGCGGTCGGCACCGTCGAGCGGGGGATGGCGACGCCGCGCACCCGCGTCCTCCACCAGCGCCTCGACCAGGCCCGCGACCGGGTGCGGCGGGCGCGATCCCTCTCGGAGATGTACGCCGTCTACACGGAGATGGACGCGGTCTTCGACGACACCGCCACCCGTTCGCTCGACCTCGGTCGCAGCGCCGCCGAGCGCGCCGAGTTCCCCTTCGACGCCGGGTTGATCGACTGGGAGGACTACCTGCAGCGGTCCCACATCCCCGCGGTCGTCGACCTCGCCCGGCTGCGCCGCCGCGCCTCGCGGCCGGTGCTGCCGCGTCCCACCTCGGCGCCGGCGACCCCGGCGGCGCGCCTGCCCGCGGTGCGCCCCGGCGCGGAGCCGGCGCTCGCCGTCTTCGACGTCGAGGGGACGATCGCCGACCTCACCGTGGTGCAGCACTACCTGTTCTTCCTCCTCGACCGCGAGGAGCGCCGGCGCTGGCCGCTGACCATCGCCCGCACCGCGCTGCGCGTCCCCGGCTGGCTGCGCCTCGACCGGGTGAACCGGCTCGATTTCCAGCGCCGCTTCTACCGCGGCTACGCCGGGCTCGAGCGCGAGGTCGTCGCCGAGACCGCGCGGCGCGCACTCCACGAGATCACCCTGCCGCGCTGCTTCCCGCGCGCGTTGCGCCGGGTGCGCGAGCACGTCGACGCCGGCCACCGGGTCGTGCTCGTCACCGGAGCGCTCGACGAGGTGGTGCGGCCGCTCGCCGAGCTGCTCGAGGTCGAGCTCCGTGCCGCCCACCTGCGCACCCTCGACGGCGTCTTCGACGGCGACCTCGCCGACACCCCGCCGAGCGCCGAGGCCCGGGGCGCGCTCGTCACCCGTCTCGCCGCCGAGACCGGCGCGCGCGCCGCCGCCTGCTATGCGTACGCGGACAGCATCAGCGACCTCTCCATGCTCGAGGCGGCGGGCAACCCCGTCCCGGTGAACCCCGACCTGCGGCTGCTCTCGGTGGCACGGCGGCGGGGATGGCCGGTGCAGTCGTGGAGGGTGGGCGACGGCGGCGGGCGGATGCCGGTGGTGCTGCCGGAGCGGGTCGCCGCCCAGACGAGCAGCCGCATCGCCGCGGGACGCCGCTGATGCGCGCCCTCGAGTGCACCCCGACGCTGCCCGGCTACGCCCTGGCACGGCTGGTCGGGGGAGCCCGCGGCGGACCGTTCACCATGCTCCGGCTCGCCCATCGCCCGCCGCCGGAGCTGCCCGGAGAGGGATGGGTGCGGCTCCGCCCCCGCCTGGCCGGGATCTGCGGCAGCGACCTCGCCGCCCTCCACGGCCATGCCAGCCCCTATCTCGGCGCCCTGGCGTCCTCCCCCTTCGTCCCCGGCCACGAGGTGGTCGCCGACGTCTCCGAGGGCGGCGGCCGCTGGAGCGCCGGCGCCCGGGTCGTGGTCGAGCCGCTGCTCCACTGCGGGGTGCGCGGGGTGGTGCCGCCCTGCCCGCGCTGCGCCGCGGGGGAGCCCCAGGGGTGCGAGTCGGTGGCGGGCGACGGGCTGGCCGCGGGGCTGCAGAGCGGGTACTGCGCGGCGACCGGGGGCGGCTGGTCGGGGGAGATGGTCGCCCACCACAGCCAGCTCCACGAGGTGCCCGCCGCGCTCGACGACCGCGATGCAGTGATGGTCGAGCCGCTCGCCTGCGCGCTCCACGCCGTGCTCCGCAACCCACCGGCGCACGACGACCGGGTGCTCGTCGTCGGCGCCGGCACCCTGGGGCTGCTCGTCGTGGCCGCGCTGCGCCACGCCGCCCGGCCGCGCCGGGTGATCGCCGTCGCCAAGCACGACGGCCAGCGCCGCCTCGCCGCGCGGCTCGGCGCCGACCTGGTCTGCGCGCCCGCGGAGATGCTCCGCACCGTGCGCTTCGAGACCCGCGCGCGGCTGGTGGAGGGACGCGCGGTCGAGCCCTTCCTGCTCGGCGGTGCCGACCTCACCTTCGAGTGCAGCGGCACCCCGGCGGGGCTGCAGGGCGCGATCGGCTGCACCCGCGCCGGGGGCACGGTGGTGATGGTGGGGATGCCGGGCCGGGCGACGATCGACCTCGCCCACGCCTGGCACCGCGAGCTCAGCGTCCGGGGCGCCTACGGCTACGGCATCGAGGCCGGGGGCGGCCTCGCCGTCGAGCCCCCGCGGCGCACCTTCGCGATCGCCCTCGAGGCGGCGCAGGCGCTGCGACCGGGGCGGCTCGTCGACGAGCCCCTGCCGCTCGACGACTACCACCGGGCGCTCGCGCGGGCGTCGTCCGCGGGGTCGCGCGGGCTGGTGAAGGTGGCCTTCGCCCCCGGGGAGGACGGCGGATGACCCGGCCCGGCACCGTCGCGGAGGTGGGGCGCTCGACGCCGCCGATCCTGGTGC
>VBHE01000275.1 GCA_005889515.1 Chloroflexota bacterium
CTGCGCTCATGCTCCGCGAGCGGTCTGGCTGCCCCTGTGCCGCCGGCTGTTCGCCTGAGGGCCGCCCGGCACGCGCGATCGACGCCCCGGCGCAGTTGGGCGCGTCGGAGTAGGCGTGGCGTGCTTCCTACATCGGATAGACGATCTGGGGCTGGAAGGTGCCGTCCGGGTTTCCGAACAGGACCGACACCTCGGCGGGCACGCCGGTGTCTGCGACCGCGATGTCCGGCGTGCCGTTCCTGTTGAAGTCGGCGATCGAGGATGCCCACGGCAGGATCCCCACCGGGTAGGTGGCAGCCAGGGCGAAGTGGCCGGCGCCGTCGCCGTCGAACACCGCCAGATCGCCCGCACCCGAGGGCGAGCCGGAGTTCACCACCGCGAGGTCGAGGTTGCGGTTCCCTCTCAGGCGGTCGATGCTGATGCACTGAGGTCCGAACCCTCCGCTGGACAGGTTCTGGCCGGGCGCGAAGGTCCCGTCACCGTTGCCCAGGAGCACCTTGGCGTTCAGGGTGCCGGTTCCGGTCGCGACGATGTCCATTCTCCCGTTACCGCGCAGGTCGGCGACCTTGGTGCAGGCGATGTCGAACCCGACGAAGTAGTGTCCGACGGACCGGAACGCGCCGTGACCATCGTTCCTCATGATCGTCACGCTGTGGCCCCCTCCGACGACCAGGTCCGGCGCGCGAGCATCACCGAACCTGCCGAGGGACATCGCGAAGGGGAGGATGCCGACGCCGGCTCGAGCTGCGATCGGGTACGTCCTCGCGGGTTGGAAGGTCCCGTCGCCGTTGCCCATGAGGACCGACACGTCGTTGGATGCGGAGTTGGCGGTGACGAGGTCGAGGATGCCGTTCGCCGTGAGATCCGCCGCCTCGAGCGAGAAGGTCCCGTTGCTCGTTCCCGGCAGGCCCGGCGACCATTGCGAGATGCGGTGGTTGCGCGCCGCGGCGAACGTCCCATCACCCCTCCCGAGGAGGACCGAGACGTCGCTGGAACCGGCGTCGGAGACCGCAAGGTCGAGGTGCCCGTCCCGGTCGAAATCGCCGACAGCGATGAACGACGGCTTCAGACCGACCGGGTAGCGCGTCACCGGTCCGAACGACCCGTGGCCGTCGTTGAGCCGCACGGCCGTCGATGCTACGGACGGGTGCGAGACCATCGCGCCACCAGGAACCCTGGTCTTTCGGGCCCACGGTGAGGCTTCGCCCCCTGGAAATCCTCAGGGTTGATGGTGAGTGCATACGCCGTCGCCCTGCCGATGCCGCTCGACGCACCGGTCACCAGCGCCACCGTCCCGGTCGAGAACTGTCATGGTCCGAGTGTCGCCGTCGGGCGCTTGGCCGGTTTCTGCGGAGGACCCCCGTCCAGTCCGTGGTGTTGCGCGTAGGCGATCAGCTCGCGGGGTGCCCGCTCGATGTGCTTGGTCAGCACCGCGACGGCCGGATCGGGGTCCCGGGTGACCGCGCAGTCACGCAGCCGGCGGTGCTCACCGGCGATGTCCCGGGCATGGTCGTGGGCGAGTGCCCAGTACCAGCGTCGGTAGAGCTCGGCGCTGTCCCGCAGTGAGGTGACCATGCCCTCGAGTCGCGGGCTGCCGCAGCCCGCGAGCAGGGTCTGGTGAAAGGCACGGTGCGCCTCCGCCCAGTCCTCGTTGAACCCTCCCGTGGCGTTGTCGACAGGGGTGCGGTCGAGGGTGTGGTGGGCGGCGACCACGGCCGCCTCCCACGCCACATCTCCGCTCTGGATCGCCTGCCGAAGCGCGAGGGACTCGACCTGCACCCGCACCCGGGTGAGGTCCGCCAGGTCGGGCACGGACAGCTCCCGCACGCTGAAGCCGTGCTGCGGAGTCGCGACCACCAACCCCTGCTCGGCCAGCCGGGTGAGTGCCTCGCGGATGACCGACTGGCTGGCGTCGAAGCGCTCGGCCAGCGGGAGCAGCTTGAGCCGCTGGCCCGGCTCGAACTGGCCGCTGAGGTCGAGCAGCTCGCGACGCAGCTCGTCGTAGACCGCTTCCGTTCGCGTGCTCATCCGTCGCTCGGCTGGCCTCGTCCTGGAGTCACTCCATCACTGTATCGATATTTCCGTGATGTGTGGACATTCACGAGAAGTTGCTGCATCGCCTCGCAGAGACCTGCAGCAGCGCCGGAGCTGTACTGCTCGGCGCGCCAGGCGATGTGGCGGTCGGGGCGGACCAGCACCGCCCCGGAGCTGTGCATCTCTCGCAGCTCGGCCCAGTCGCCGTAGCAGTCGTGCAGGCCGTCCCGGGTGCCGATGTGATGCACGTCGACGGGGACACCGGTGAGCTCCGTGGCGCGGCGGGCGGCGGCGGTCCAGCCCTCGCCTCCGATCCCGGTGATGAGGCTGAAGTGCGTGCCGGTGACGAGGTCCAGGGTGGAGATCCGCCGGCCCTGCCCGTCGAGCCAGCAGTGGGGGAGGTGGGCCCCGGGCCAGGTGGTGGGCTCGTAGTAGAGCTGCGGATCACGGACGGGGACCGGTTCAGGGGTGCCGTCGGGCACGATGGCACCGGCGCGGTAGCGGTACCCGAGGTCGACCCCGTGGGCGTTGAACTGGTAGTTCATCAACGCCAGCGCCTCGCGCACGGCGGCCCGGCGCCGGTCGCCGGCGGCTCCCGGTTCGTAGAGCCCGTCGAGTGCCGCCCAGCCGTCGGCCTCGGACTGGTCGGGGACGAAGCCGAGCGCCTCCTTGACCGCGGTCATCTCCCCGGCGCTCTGCATGGCGCGGTCCACCACCTGGCGTCCGACAGGCTGGCGTTCGCTGCTGTAGGTGTCGAGCAGGGCCTTTCCTGCCTGACCGCGGAGCACCATGGCGAGCTTCCAGGCGAGGTCGAAGGCGTCGGCGATGGACGTGTTCAGCCCGAGCCCATTGGTCGGCGGGTGCCGATGGACCGCATCGCCGATGGCCAGCACGCGTCCGTCGTGGTGATCGTCGGGTCGCCGACGATCTGTCGGATCCGCTCGACCGCGAAGTCCTCACTGTGCGGGATGGTCTCGGTGGCGGGATCATAGGAGCAGACCATCACGAACTCATTCCACGGCCGGTGGCAGATGAGCGTGCCGGCGCCGGTCAGGAACGGCGTGCCGGGTGCGGCGTGCCAGTACAGGACCCCCGGCCGGTGGGCCAGGTAGCCGGAGAGGTCGGCCTCGAACCACACGTTGACGGCGGTGGCCAACCCGGTTTCGCCCTCGATCGGCAGCCCCGCCTGTTCCACCACGCGGCTCCGCCCGCCGTCGGCCCCGATGAGGTAGTCGCAGCGGACTTGGTAGGTGGTCCCCGACGCGCGGTCCCGCATCGTCGCGCTGACGCCGTCCGGGTCCTGGACGAAGGAGAGGAATTCGTGTCCGAACCGGATGTCCGCCTCGGGCCGCTCGCG
>VBHE01000276.1:0-2768 GCA_005889515.1 Chloroflexota bacterium
GGCCAGCCGGGTGATGCCGACCAGCTCGAGGAGCAGGCTCGGGGTGAGGTCGAAGCCGTTCGGCTCGCCGCCGCGCGGGCCGGTGAGCTGCGCCCACTGGGCGTAGCGGGTGTCCTGGTGGACGATGACGTCGAGGAACGCGGGGAGTGCCCCCTGGAGTGCCAGGGCGACGAGGGCGAGGCCCACCACCGCGAGCGCGCCGGCGCCGACGAGCGCCGCCGGCAGCGCCTCGGACCGCCCCGGCCGGCGGCCGCCGGCGACGGCGGTGAGCGCGGGCACGGCGAGGCCGGCGAGCAGGTCGGCGGCGAAGGTCGCCTTGAAGAGCAGCGCCGCGCCGAGGAGCGCCCCGGCCCCGGCGGCGCGGGCCCGGCCGGTGGTGAACCGGGACACGAGCAGGGCCAGTCCGGCGAGCGCGAACACCGCGCCCGGGATCTCGGCGTTGAGCTGGTTGCCGTCGAAGTTCGGGACCGAGGCGAGCACCGCGAAGAGCAGCGCCGCCACCAGGCCGACCCGGGGTGAGCCGAGGCGGCGGCCGGCGAACCAGACGAGCAGCGTCCCCGCGGCGACGAGCACGCAGAGCGCGATGCGCACCCGGAGCACCGAGGCGCCGCCGGCGGAGACCGCCGCCGCGAGCCAGTAGACCCCGGGCGGCTTGTTGTCCCATACCGTCCGGTAGAGCACGCCGCCGAGGTCGAGCGCCCGGCCGATGTTCGCGTAGGTGCCCTCGTCGGCCGACCACGGGGGCTCGATCAGGCTGGGCGCCCGCAAGACTCCGAGAGTCGCGAGCAGCACACCCCCTTCGATCCACGTCCTCCGGCGGCGCAGCACCGGCGCATTATCGGCGGGGGGCGGGTGCGGAGATCAGTTTGCCGAGCAGGACAATCGTCGCAATCACGAGAGAGGGACGCGCCATATTCACGACGACTCCCACCGCGCGTCCCGACTTGCGAGATGCGGTGGTCGCACAGGCGTAAGCTTGGGCCATCGTGCAGACCATGCCTCCGGCGGCGGAGCCGGGCAGTCGCGTCGCACCCCGGCGGCCCGCACTGACGCGGCTCCACAGCCTCGCCCGTCATCGCCTCACCCAGGCGGCGCTCGCCCTCGCCGCAGCCGTCGTGCTCTGGCGGCTCGCCGGCACCGGGATCACCGGCTGGGCGGTCGGGCTGGGGATGGACGAGCAGCGGGGCGCGCTCGTCGCCAGCCTGCTCGTGGTGCTCGGCGCATCCGGCGCGGTCACCGCGTTCGGCGGTCGCGCCGGCCCGGCCCGGTCGGGGGCGCTCCTCGGGCTGGTCGCGGTCGAGGTGGCTCCCTTCCTCGCCTCGGCGGCGCGGAGCGGGTCGACCGCCGGCCTCGCCACCACCACCGTCCCCCTCGGCTGGGTCGGCCAGCCCCTCGGCATGCTCCTCCTCGGCTGGGTCGCGGTCACCGCCGGGGCGGCGCTCGGAGGGCTGCTCCGCACCGACCTGCTCGGGCTGCGCGCCCGGCTGCGCCACGACCGCCGGGGCTGGGCGCCGCTGCTCGCGGGCGTCGCCCTCGTCGCCCTGGTGGCGCTGCCCGCCGCGACCACCGCCCTCCAGGACGGCTCCCTCAGCGCCCTCTACGGCTATGGCACCAGCCCGTCGGAGCCCCACCCCACCGCGGGCCATCCCCGCCCCGGGGTCGTGGCGGTGATGAAGGGAGCCCGGCACGCCCCCGCCGGCCACCTCGACCGGATCCGCGTCGGCGGCCGGGACGTCGACGTCTACCTCCCCAACGGCTACGGGACCCAGCTCTCCACCGACTACCCGGTCGTGTACTTCCTCCACGGCTACCCGTCCACCGAGACCCAGTGGCTCAGCGGTGCCCAGCTCCCCGGGGTGCTCGACCAGCTCATCGCCACCCGGGTGGTGCCGCCGTTGATCGCGGTGCTCCCCGACGGCAACGGCCAGCACACCCCGGACGCCGAATGGGGCGACACCGCCCACGGCGACCGCGTCGAGACCTGGCTCGTCGACTCCGTCGTGCCCGCCATCGACTCCGGCTACCGCACCCTCGGCGCCTCCCACCGCGGCATCTGCGGGCTCAGCGCCGGCGGCTTCGGCGCCGTGAACATCGCCGTCCACCGCCCCGACCTGTTCTCCTGGGCGGCGAGCTACTCCGGGTACTTCGGCGCCCGGCGCGACGTCTTCAAGGGCCTGAGCGGGCCGGCGAACAGCCCGGCGCTCACCGTGACCCACGTGCCGCCGGTGCTGCGGATGCCGCTGTACCTCGGCGTCGGCACCGGGGACGGCCACTACCTCGACAACAACGAGCAGTTCGCCACCGAGCTCCGCCGCCTCGGCTGGAACGACGTCTCCTTCGACGTGGTCCCCGGCGGCCACGGGTGGGCCGCGTGGCGGCTCGAGATGGTCAACAGCCTCGAATGGCTGGGGACCCTCTGGCCGGCCCCGGCCGAGCACCCCACCGCCGGCCCGCCGATCGACCAGGTCAACTAGGCGGTCGGCTCCGACCCCACCACCGAGACGAAGGAGACGCACTCCCCGGGGGCGCCGCCGAGGTTGTGGGTCAGGGCGAGCTTCCTCCCCGCGGCGATGCTGGCGATGGTGCGCTCCGCGGGCGCCTCGCCGCGCAGCTGCAGCCAGCACTCGAAGAGCATCCGCAGCCCGCTCGCGCCGATGGGATGGCCGAACGCCTTGAGCCCGCCGTCGGGGTTGACCGGCAGCTCGCCGCCGAGGTCGAAGGCCCCGCTGAGCACGTCCTCCCAGCCCGCGCCGCGCTCGCTGAAGCCG
>VBHE01000276.1:2893-6736 GCA_005889515.1 Chloroflexota bacterium
GCGACCAGCGAGAGCGCCTTCACGTACAGCGGCTTGTCGGTGTACTTGTGGGCGTCCTCGGCGCGCACCACGATGGCGGCAGCGGCGCCGTCGGCGACGTCCGCGCAGTCGAACACACCCAGGCTCCCGGCCATCTTCGGCGCGCCGCAGATGGTCTCGGTGCTGACCTCCTTGCGGAACTGCGCACGGGGGTTGCGAGCGCCGTTGGCGTGGTTCTTCCAGGCGATGCGGGTCATGACCTCCTTGAGCGCCTCCTCGGAGACGCCGTACTTCTTCGCGTACGCGGGGGCGAGGAAGCTGAACATCGCCGGGGCGGTCATGTCCCCCATCCCGCCGGTGCCGTCGTTCGGCGGAGCCGGGATGGCGAGACCGGAGAAGCCGGAATCCTTGAGCTTCTCGACGCCGATCGCCATCACCACGTCGAAGGCTCCGCTGGCGACCGCGTAGCAGGCGTTGCGAAAGGCCTCCGACCCGGTGGCGCACATGTTCTCGAGGCGCGACACCGGCCGGTAGTCGAGCTTGAGCGGACGGCTGAGGGTGAGCCCGCTGAGCCCGGAGCCCATGGTGCCGAGCCAGAAGGCGTCGATGTCGTCGAGCGCCACCCCCGCCGAGGCCACGGCGTCGCCGGCGGCGTCGACGAGGAGGTCGTCGGTCGAACGGGCCCAGTGCTCACCGAAGGCGGTGCAGCCCCTATGCGCCGTTCTTGCCGTTGGTGGCAGCAACCGCCGGCCGCTGCGGCCGGGCCTTCCAGAAGTAGTTGTGGATGCCGCCGGCGGTGACCACCTTGCGGAAGGTCATCTCCACCCGGCCACCGATCGCCACCTCGTCGGGGGCGAGGTCGGTGAGCTGGCAGCGGAAGCGGCCGCCACCGTCGAAGTCGATGACCGCAGCGACCAGCGGTGGGCTTGGGGTGTGGGCGAGCCGGTCCACAGTGAAGGTGGCCACGGTGCCGGGGACGTCGGCGAGCGGCTCGGTGCGCATCCGGTCGACGGCGTGACAGCGCACGCAGACCCGCGCCGGCGGAAGGTGGCGGGCGCCGCAGGCCTCGCAGCGCGAGGCGACGAATCCGAACTTCCAGTCGTCGCTGCGGTACGAGGGCGGGGCCGCGGGCGGCTCGGGGTCGGGCCGCCGCGGCGGCTCGCGCTCGAGCAGGTCGCGCCAGGAGAGGAAGGTCGCGTAGGCGAGGGCGTCGTTGCCGGCCGCGATCTGCGCCGCCACCGGGTTGGGCGCGCGGTGCTCCGCGAGCGCCGCGGTGGTGCGCAGGAGCAGCACCGAGGCGCCGTCGGCCAGGACCACCACGGCGAGGAGCCGGCCCGGCTCGGCGCGGTCGAGGAGGTCGGCGAGGGCGATGCCGGGGTGGGCGGTGCCGGTGTTCCCGATGGCCGCGGCGAGGTCGGCGGCGACCGCCTCCCGGCGCACCCCGCTCGCCTTCGCGAAGGCGCGGACCGCACGGCCGTGGACCCCCGCGATGGTGAGGTGGTCGATGTCCGCGGCGGTCAGCCCCGCCTCCTCGAGCGCGGCGGCGAAGGCGGCGGCGACCAGGGGCGCGTAGACGTGCTCTCCGAAGCGCTCCTCCCACACCCTCGAGGCACGATCCCCGGGGAGCCGCCAGCGGTCGAGGAACTCGGCGGTGGTGGAGCGGTGGGCGAGCAGCTCGGCGATCACCGGCGCGCCCCCGGTGTCGCCGCCGAAGACGAAGGCCGAAGCGCCGTCGCCGCCGTCGCGCTCGTCGCCACCACCGGGCAGCCCGGTGCGCACGTCGGCGAGCACGGCCAGGGTCGGGACGCGCGCATCGGCCGCGGCCACCAGGGCGCCGACACCGGAGCGCACCGCCCCCGCCATGTCGACCGCGAGCGCCGACTCGGGGAGCTGCAGCGCGGCGTGGATGGCGCCGGCGTTGGTCTTGTCGAGGTACGCGGGGGCGGCGGTGGCGAAGTACAGCTGCCGGGGCGTCGACGTCCCGTCGGGGAGCATGCGCAGCGCGGCGCGAGCCGCCTCCGCGCCCATCGAGGTGGTGTCCTCGTCGTAGGAGGCCACCGCCCGGCTCCCCGGGCCTCCGCCGGAGCCCAGCACCTCGGCGATCCGGCTGCGCCGCAGCCGGTTGTACGGGATGTAGGCCCCGTATGCGATCAGCCCACCCATCGCGTCCTCCTCGTCCGCTTGGACCGGAACAGGGTACGCGTCATCGCAGGATCTCCAGCGTCGCGCCCGCCCGCGTCCCTCGGGAGAGGATCCGTCCGATCTCGGTGAGGTGGCGGCGCCAGAGCTCCTCGGCGCCGGCCGCGTCGCCGGCGCGGACGAGCTCGACCAGCCGGTGGTGGGCGCGGTCCGCACGGCGGCGCTTCTGCTGGGTCAGCGCGGTCTCGTGCTCGCGCACGTACTGGCCCGCCGCCTCCGCGAACACGCTCTCGAGCATCCGGCTCAGGAGGGCGACGGTGCGGTTGCCGGCGAGCTCGACCACGAGCCGCTGGAACCCGGCATGGATCTCGACGGCGCGGGAGAGGTCCTCGGGATCGCCGGCCTCCTCGAGGTAGGCGCGCAGCCGGCGCGCCCGGGCGACGTGGTCGGCGCGGCTCGCCAGCCGGGCCACGGCCGGCGCCTCGAGCGCGGTGCGGGCCTCGTGGACGTCGGCGAGCGACACCGCCTCGTACTGGAGGATGTGCGAGACGTAGCGGGCGGCGACGGCGCTGTCCGGCGCCGCGACCCGAGCCCCGCCGTGGACGCCGCGGCGCACCTGGATGAGCGCCTCGGACTCGAGGATGCGGAAGGCCTCGCGCAGAGTGGGCCGCGAGATCCCGAACTGGCCCGTCAGCACGGTCTCGCCGGAGAGCGCCTCACCGGGACGGAGCTCGCCGCGGATGATCCGGCGGCGGATGTGCGCCGCCACCAGCTCGGCGGTCTTGGGGACCCGCAGCGCGGCGCCCTCGGACACCCGCCCCTCCAGGGCGGCGACCATCGCCGGAGCCGCCGGCGGACGGCGTTCTCTCGCCACGGTGCCCTCACTCCCCTCGCCCGCTTCCCGCCGCCGGCCGCGCCGAGGCGGGTCGACTAGGTGAGCGAAATATACTGTTTCGGATGACCGTGCGCTTCCGCGGCGCGGGCTCGATCGCCCTCGCCGCCGACGCCCTGGGCCGCTGGGACGGCCCGCCCTGCCTGCTGCTCCACGGTGGCGGCCAGACCCGGCACGCCTGGGGCGGCACCACCCGTGCGCTGGCGGATGCGGGCTTCCTCGCGCTGACCCTCGACCAGCGCGGCCACGGCGAGAGCGACTGGGCGCCCGATGCGGACTACTCCCCCGACGCCTACGTCGCCGACCTCCGCGCGGTGCTCGAGCAGATCGGGCGCCCGACCGCGCTGGTGGGGGCGTCGCTCGGGGGGCTCGCCTCGCTCCTCGCCGCCGGGGAGCCGCCCGGAGCCGCCTGCGCCGCCCTGGTGCTCGTCGACATCACCCCGCGGGTGGATCCCGGCGGGCGGGAGCGGATCGGCCGCTTCATGAGCAGCAACCACGGAGGCTTCGCCTCGCTCGAGGAGGCCGCCGACGCCGTCGCCGCCTACCTCCCCCACCGTCCCCGCCCCGCCGACGTCAGCGGCCTGGCGCGCAACCTCCGTCTCGAGGAGGACGGGCGGTACCACTGGCACTGGGACCCCGCCTTCGTGACCAGCAACTGGCCACCGCGCCGCTTCCAGCAGCCCGAGCGCTTCGAGCGCGCTGCGGCGGCCGTCGACGTCCCGATCCTCCTGGTCCGCGGGGCGCGGAGCGAGATCGTCACCGAGGAGGCGGCCCACGCCTTCCTGCGCGCGGCACCGTCGGCCGAGTACGTCGACGTCGCCGACGCCGCGCAC
>VBHE01000277.1:0-3178 GCA_005889515.1 Chloroflexota bacterium
TGGGGCCGACGTAGGCGGCGTCGAGGGCGCCGCCGAAGAGCGCCTCCACCGCCGCCGGGCCCGCGCCGAAGGTCTGGGGGGCGAGGCGGATGCCGGGGCCGAGCGCGCCCTGGAGGAGGCCGTTCTCGACCCCGGCGATCGCCGGCGCCTGGGTCAGGTTGGGGAGGTAGCCGAGCCGCAGGGTGAGCTGCGGAGCGCCGGTCCCGCCGACGGCGGCACCGGCGCATCCCGCGAGCGCGAGGACGGCGGCGGCGAGCAGGCCCCGGGCCCCAAAGCGGGCACGGGCGGCGGCGGACGGGCTCGGCGGCACAGGCGTCTCCCCCTCTCACCGGGCGGGTGGGCGGCTGGGTCGGCGCCTATACTTGATTTAATCGATCTAGATTGTCAACTTGATCTCGGTCACGGGTCGGTGGCGAGCAGCTCGTCTCGCCGAGCCCGGCGTTGCACAGCGACGTGGACGTCGGTGTATCCAGAGAAGTCGCCCCCGCCGCCACAGGTACGGCCGGGGAGGTCAGTGGCCTCGATGCGGATCTGCATGCGTCCATGATCGCTCGGCCGCTCACTGCGATCGTGCCTAAGGCGGCACGAACTCGATCCCGGTCTCCGACACCCGCCGGATGGTCCACCCGCCCTCATGGCAACAGGTATGGTGGAAATGGCACAGAAGCACCAGATTCTCCAGCAGCGTCGGGCCACGGCGCTCCCGCGGCCGGATGTGATGGGCTTCACACCACTCCGGCGGACGGGTGCAGTCGGTGAAGCGGCATCTGCCATCGCGGGCGTTCAGCCTGTATCGGAGTCGCGGCGGGATGGTCCTCCCCGGATCGCCCACCGCCAGCGGCCCGCCGGCGGGGCCGACGGTGACCTCGGTGCACACCGCGTCGCAGAAGAGGCGCCGCACCAGCTCACCCACCACCGGGCCGGACCAGCGCAGGTCACCTCCCGGAGCGCCGGGCTCGCCGCGCAGAGTCTCCACCGGGACACTGACGACGAGGTGAGGTCGCTGACCGCCGGCGAGAGGGAGCCCGCCGCCGTCGAGCAGGCGCCGGCACAGCTCGAGGAGCGCGTCGTTCCGGCGCTGACCTCCACTGCGACGGTCGCCGGGGACCGGCTTCATCAGCGGGTTGAGCGCCGTGGTCAGCAGCGCGCCGCCCTCGGGGTCCAGCCATCCATCGAGACGCCAGCATCCGCCGAACGTCTGGCTCAGGTGCACCCGGGCACGCTCGTGGTCGCGGTTGGCGTCCGCCAGGGCTCCGCCGGCGTCCACGCAGTCGCGGAAGTGGCGCGCGAGATGGCTGAACCGCCGGACGTCGAACCGCCGCGCCTCGGCCACCAGATCCTCCTCGGCCTCACGCATCGCCTCGGCACCGACCTGGCTCGCGGTGTGGGCCATCACCGAGGCGTGCTGGAACCCGATCTCGCCATCGCGCACTGCGCGCGACGTCTCGGGGAGCTCCGCCAGCTGTCTGCCCAGGCAGACCAGGTCGGCGGCTCTCCCCGGCGCCATCCGGCAGCGGGCGCTCAGCCAGGCGACCATCGAGGTAGCGCCGTCGCTGGGCGCGCCCAGCTGCTCACGCCTGCGCAGGCGCCGGGCCGCGTCCGCCTGGGCCGCGTCGGCGACCTTGAGGAGGACGTCGATGTCCTCGTCCAGCGCAGAAGCGCACAGGGTTTCCAGCTGCTCCTCGGCGGCAGCCTGTACCGCCAGGAGCGCAACGCGCGCCGGGGTCTGAGGCGGCGGGAGCGCGGCGGCGACGCTTGCCATGACCACCACATTCTAGTATAGTCGAACGTATGTTCGCGAGCCGTCGCACCACCCTCCGACAACGCATCCATCACCCCCGCTTGGCCGGCCGCCGGGTCCGCCTCCGCCATCATGACCGCCGACGACCGATCCCCCAGGAGGGCGTGGCATGGCCGCCGCCGCAGGACAGCCGTCGAAGCTCGTCGTCTTCTTCATGGAGAACCACACCGCGGACAACCTCTGCAGCGACGTCTCCGGGTTCGACGGCGACACCTCGCTCGGGCAGGCCGCGGACTCGCATCCCGACCAGCCGCACGACCGGCAGACCTGGCTGCACCGCGCCGGCCGCGCGGTGCGCGAGCGCTACCCCCGCGCGCAGCTGCCGCTGCTCCACAGCCTCATGGACGCGTACACCGTCTGCGACCGCTACTTCTCCGACGTCGGCGCCAACTCCTTCCCCAACCACGCGTTCGCGATCGGCGCCGACGCGGGCGGGTCGACGAGCAACCCGCACCGCGGCACCGCACCCTTCCTCACCAGGCCGGGGGTGATGGTCAGCCTCGACAGAGCGGGGCGGACGTGGGCCAACTACGGCTCCGGCTTCGCCTTCCCGTACTACACCGACCCGGCCATGCACGCCAACGTGCGCTCCCACGCCCAGCTCGCCACCGACGCGGCGAGCGGAGCGCTCCCCGACGTCAGCTACGTCTTCGGCCCGGCGGGACGCGACTTCCACCCCGGCGCGGGCAGCAGCATGGCCGCATCCGAGCAGTGGCTCCACCAGCAGGTGCTCGAGGTGGCGAACGGCCGGACGAAGGACGGCAGCTCCCTGTGGGACGACGTGATGATGCTCATCACCTTCGACGACTGGGGCGGATGGGCGGACCACGTCGATCCGCCGGTGCTCGAGTCCGACGCCGACGGCCCCTACCGCATGGGCTCGCGGGTGCCGATGATCGTCGTCGGTCCGTACGCGAAACCGCGCTACGTCTCGCACGTGCAGGCGTCGCACACCAGCATCGTCGCCTACCAGGAGCGGCTCCACGGCCTGCCGCCGACCAACCCGCGCACCCAGGCGGAGACGGAGACGGCGCTGAGCGACACCTACCACCTCACCCAGAGGCCGCTCCCTCCACCGGCCGCGGTCCCCGCCGCTGCGGGCCACGACGGGCGCCGCCGCTGACCGACCTCAGACCGAGCCCCCGTCCACGCGGATGACCGCCCCGGTGGTGTAGCTCGACGCGTCGCTCGCCAGGTAGAGCGCGGTGCCGGCGATCTCCGAAGGCCGGCCGCCGCGGCCGAGCGCGAACGACTGCGCGCGCCGCTCGAAGGCGTCCATCTCCCAGGCGGCGCTGATGTCCGTGAGGAACGCGCCACACTGGATGGCGTTCACCCGCACCGACGGACCGTACGCCCGCGCGTAGGCGACGGTCATCG
>VBHE01000277.1:3414-5571 GCA_005889515.1 Chloroflexota bacterium
GCAGCTGGCGAGCGTAGGCCTGCCGCCCGGTGGCCTTCGAGATCTCGGTGGCGATCTCCTCGCAGTTGGCCAGGTTGCGGCTGGCGACCACGACGTCGGCGCCGGCGTGGGCGAAGGCGAGGGCCATCTCCCGGCCGAGCCCGCGGGTGCCTCCGGTGACGAGGGCGACTCGGCCGCGGAGGCCGAAGAGGGCCGCGTGCGCGCGGCTCACGAGACCGAGACCCCGATCAGGCGTCCGATGCCGAACGTGACCGCGGCGGCGAGCAGGCCGAGGAGCAGCTGGCGGGTCCCGGAGAAGAGCGCGGAGCGGCCGGTGAGCAGGGTGATCGCCGCGCCGATGACGACGAGACCGAGGGCCGCCGAGAGGATGCTCAGCACCACCGCGAGGGTGCCGCTGGTGACGAGGAAGGCGACCAACGGGACGATCGCCCCGGCGGCGAAGAGCAGGAAGGAGGTGGCGGCGGCGACGTAGGGCGATCCGGTGAGGACGTCGGGATCGAGCCCGAGCTCCTCGCGGGTCAGGGTCTCGAGCGCGGTGGAGCGATCGGACATCATCCGCGCCGCGACCGCCTGGGCCTCGCCCGGCGCCAGACCCTTGGCCTCGTAGATGAGCGCGAGCTCCTCCGCCTCCTCCTCCGGCGCCTCGTCGATCTCGGCAGCCTCGACGCCGATCTGTCGCTGGGCCAGCTCGCGGGCGCTCTGCACCGAGACGTACTCGCCGATCGCCATCGAGCAGGAGCCCGCGAGCAGGCCGGCGAGGCCGGTGATGACGATGGCGCGGTTCTGCAGCTGCGCCCCGGCCACTCCCATGACCAGGCTGAGATTCGAGGTGAGGCCGTCGTTGGCCCCGAGCACCGCGGCGCGCAGGGCGTTGCCGCCGACGGCGCCGCGGTGACGGCCCTCGAGGCGCGCGATCGTCGGCCCGGCCATGCCTCGGCCACCCGGGCCGGCGAGCACCGAGAGCAACCGCGCGTGCGATCGCTCCTGGGCACGCATCGGGGTCGAGGCCGTCTCGGCCTGGTCGTCGTAGACGTGCTGGTCGAGCTCCTCGAGGGTCGCCACCGTCGGGAGGACGAGCCGCGGCCCGAACCGGCGGGCGAGGAAGCGGAGCACCCGCGCCCGGCTCGTCGGCGTGAGCGCGGGGACGGGCGCGCCGGCGTCGCGCAGCCGTCCCTCCCAGAACCGCGCGTGGCGGGTCTCCACCTCGCCGAGGCGCCGGTACAGCTCGGCGAGCTCCGGGGCCGGCTCGCGCTCGGCCATGGCCTCGTAGATGGCGGCGCTGTCGACCTCGTCCTGGAGGTTGCGCAGGTAGCGGTCGACCGCGGAATCGGTGCTCACCCGGGCCACGATAGCGCCCGGGCCGGGCGGCGACGTCCGCCGCCGAAGAGTGCGCTCTCTCCAAGCCCTGGGCGCTGCGCTCTGAGTACCCTACCGCCGGCGGGTGATCAGGCCGGCTCGGCCATCATCTCAAGCGGGTTCCAGTCGACGCAGGCGACCTCGAGCTCGCGCATCGCGCGGATGTAGGCGTCGACCCGATCACCCTTGACGCTGCCGTGGTGGCACGCGAGCGTCGCCGGCCGCAGTGCCTCGATCTTGTCGAGGGCGAGGTCGAGATGGGCGCGGGACGGGAAGAACCCGGTCGCGGTGTAGAGCCCGAGCATCGCGTCGGTGAGGTCACCGTCGGCGAGCGCCGGGCCGGAGCCTCCCTCGATGAAGAGGTCGGAGGAGAAGAGTGTCCGCGTCGTCTCGTCGAAGGCGAGCATGCTGTCCCACTGGTGCACGTACGGGGTCGTGAGGAAGCGCAGCCGGTGCCTGCCGAGCTCGAGGGTGGCGCCATCCTCGACCGGACGCGGAGGGCGGATCGCATAGTCGGGGTGGGTGAGCATTCCGATCGGGCTGACCACGGCCTCCGCGCCCGGGGCGGCCTGGAGGAACCTGTTGAGCGCCCCGCTCTCGTCACCCTCGAGGTGGGGGATGACAACGTGGCGCAGCGTCGTCGGGTCGACGATCTGGCGCACCGCCTCCACCGTGTCGCCGAACGTGGCGGCGAAGCCCGTCTCGACGAGCGTGGGCTGCTCGTCGCGGATGACGAAGAAGCTGTAGCTCACCGGGCTGCCGGGAATCTCCACGTTGATGCGGAAGATGTCCTCTGCGATC
>VBHE01000278.1:0-448 GCA_005889515.1 Chloroflexota bacterium
CAACCAGCCGTTCGGCTTCGCCCTGTACGCGGAGAACCTGGTCTCCAACGGCAACGACGGCGAGACCATCGACGGGAACGTCTACGCCGACCGGAGCATCAACCCCCAGTCCAACGGCCACGCCGGCTTCTGCGCCGGCATGTCGAACGGGAGCGGCTCCTACGTCGTCTTTGGCACCCCGCAGAAGGGCGACTCCGGCTACTCGGGAGACGGTCAGTCCGACGTGAAGCCCCAGAGCGCGGACACCGTGAACACCGTCTCCGACTGCTCGTCGACCGGCTCGGGCTCGGTGAACGAGACCGCCTCCGCCGGGCCCGGCACCTGCGGCTCGATCAGCGTCCAGGGGGTCACCCTCGACACCGCGTACAACCACTTCATCGCCGCCTGCGTCGCCAGCCCCAAGATCTCGCCGCCCGCGCTCACCGGCCCCTCGGGGACCACGGGGGCG
>VBHE01000278.1:614-3786 GCA_005889515.1 Chloroflexota bacterium
GCAACGTCCAGATCACGGGGGTCACCTTCCTCCTCGAGAACGGGGCGTCGGTCGGGATCGAGAAGGGCGCCACGGTGACCATCGACCCCATCGACGGCTGCACGGTGAACAGCTCGTCCGACTGCCGCTACTCCTTCTTCGACCCGACCTCGGCCTCGAGCGTCTACGTCATCGACCTGGGCTCGACGCTCACGGCCTACGGGACCCTCTACCTCGCCAACGGGTCGGTCCACGTCGACAGCAACGCCTTCGTCTTCATCGCCTCCGGCCAGGCGATCGTGAACACCTGGGACGTCCAGAGCGGCTTCCACCCGAACCCGGACGTCATCTACAGCGGGACCAACTCGGCCCCCCAGAACGAGGTCCTGAAGCTGGTGGAGTGATCGCCGGCCCGGTAACGGCCCTTGCCCCTCCGGTGACGCGGCTGGCACGGTGACGTGACTCGGCCACCGGGACGGGGGAGGGGCGACGACGATGGCGGCGATGACCCCAGGCATCCCTCGTCCCGCCCTGCCCGGCCGCCCGGCGGCGGCCGTCCGTTCGTCGCGCCCCCGGCGCCGGTCGGAGCGGGCGGTGGGCATGGTGGAGTTCGCCCTGGTCGCTCCCCTGGCGTTCCTGCTCCTCATGGGCCTGCTGGTGCTGGGCATCGTGGTGATGAACCTGATCCAGCTGACCAACGCCGTCCGCGACGGCGCCCGGGCGGCGGCGGTGTGCGGCGGCGCCGGCTTCCAGTCGGGGAGCACCCAGACGCTCCCCAACGGGGTGACCTGCTCGACCCCGCTGGCCCTCAACTCCTACATCACCACCAAGCTCCAGTCGATCACCGGTGTCACTCCCAACGTCACCATCCTCACCAGCGGTGGCACCGACCTCACCCAGTGCTCCAAGGGGGTGGAGGTCAAGGTCTTCGCGTCATTCGCGCAGCCGCTGTACTTCCCGCTCGTCGGGCGCCTGATCGGCGATTCCGGCAACAGCACGGTGCGCACCATCAGCGCCACCGGGGAAGCCACATGCGAGCAGTGAGCAGCCCCCGCGGTCCCCTGCGCGGCCTCCGCTGGCGGAGCCTCGGCCAGGCGATGACCGAGTTGGCGCTGGTCGCCCCGGTCCTCATCGTCCTCCTCGTGGGATCGGGCCAGGTCGGCGCCATCGCCTACGGCCAGGTCACCGTCGACACCGCCACCCGCGAGGGCGCCCGGATCGCCGCCGAGAACCCGACCAACTCGCTGGTCACCAACTACACGTCCGGCCACACCTACGGCTGCACCTCGGCCGACGAAGTCAACGTCACCGTCCAGGCGGTGTGCTCGTCGATGGGCCTCCTCGACACGAGCAAGGTGTCGATCACCCTCAGCAGGAGCATCGACCCGACCAGCTACGTCCCGCCGACGGACATCGTGCTGACGGGTTCGACCACCCCCTGCCTGAACAATGAGGCGTACGTCCACGGCACCGCGAGCGGCTGGCCCAGCGGTACGGCGACGGTCGCGAGCACCGCCGGCGGGTCGATCAGCTCCGCCACCGTGAGCGCCTCGGGTGGGTCGTACTACCTCTGCCTGACCGCAGGCGGGGGTACCCAGACCGTGACCGCCACCGTCGGGTCCGGGTGCTCGGGGTATGCCGACTCCTTCACCGACAACTTCAAGAACAAGGACGACATCACCAACAACTTCTCGCTGGCGTCGAACGGGCCCTGCCCGACGCCGACCCCCACGCCGACCGCCACGCCGACGCCGACGCCCACGCCGACGCCGACGCCCACGCCGTCCTCGACGGCGACGCCGTCGGCGCCCCCGGCCTCGACCTGCACTGACCCGACCGGCCTCACCACCGAGTACTTCACGATCAAGGTCTCCTACCCGGTCTCCGTCTTCGTGCCGTTCGTCAACCACATCTTCGAGACCAGCTCGGGAGTGCGCACCGTGACCGCGTCCCTCAGCAGCCGGATCGATCCGTGCGCCATCACACAGGGTCAGTGAGCATGAATCCCACGCGCCGTCGCCGCGAGCGGGGCCAGGTCGTCCCGATCGTCGCCATCGCGGTGACGCTGCTCCTCGGCGCCACCGCTCTGGCCGTCGACCTCAGCCTGCAGACCCACAACAAGCGCGGCCTCCAGAACGTCACCGACACCGCCGCTCTGACCGCCGCCCAGTACCTGGGCTCCAGCCCGACGGCAACCGACCAGTACAACGGCGCCCAGGCTGCGCTGCTGCTCATCCACAAGCAGATGGGGTGGTCGACGTTCAGCGGCAACAACTCGACCTGGGCCAGCACCGCGGTGCAGGCGTGCAGCTCGACGTACAACACCTCGAACCCGCCGGTGTGTGACATCGACGTGGTGCCGCCCTCGCCCTACAACACCTACGACATCAAGATCCAGAGCCCGGCGAAGTCCTCGAACAACTCCTCCTACCGGAGCGACGACCACTACTTCGACGTGAAGATGAGCCAGACGGTGAAGAACACCTTCGCCAGCGTCATCGGCTACGGCTCGAGCACCGAGGCCTCGCTCTCGACCGCGTACCACTTCGCGCCCAGCCAGCCCTTCGGCTTCGCCCTGTTCGCGAAGCGCTTCGCGGCGACCCAGAACAAGTCGACCCTCGTCGAGGGCGACGTCTACGCCGAGCGCTATGTCGACCCCCAGTCGGCCGGCCACGCCGGGTTCTGCACCGAGGGCGGCCTGATCATCCTCGGCTCCCCGCAGGCGGGTGACACCGGGTACGCCAACGACGGGCAGGACAGCGTCCTGCCGAAGAGCGCCGACTCGATCAACTACCTCAGCGACTGCGGCAGCGGGCCCGGCACCAACACGAACACCACCGCCAAGGGCACGGTCAACCAGACCCGCGACCCCGCGGCCGGGTGCTCGAACGAGGTGAGCGGGGTCTCCTACACGGCCACGTACAACTCGAGCATCGGCGCCTGCGTCGCCAAGCCGACGATCAGCGCGCCCAGCCTCGAGGAGCCGACGCTCCCCAGCAGCCCCACCTACTGCGGCTCGGGCGGCAAGGTGGCCGGCACCTACCAGCCCGGCGTCTACACCTGCAGCAGCGGGACGGCGCTCACCATCGACGCGCCGCTGGCGGCCGGCGTCTACCGGATCCAGGCCTGCTCCGGGTGCAACGGCGTCGTCATCAACCAGTCGGAGACGATGCACGACGTCACCTTCATCCTC
>VBHE01000297.1 GCA_005889515.1 Chloroflexota bacterium
TCAACTGGCCCGCTACGCGCAGCGGCGGCCTCCTGTGGCTGCCTGTCCTGAGACGGCCACCATGGGCCAGGCGACTGGGATGATCCGCTCTCTGGATGAATCCGGTAGTCGTGGCGAGGGGATGGGGCGCGGGGAAGGGGCCCCGGATGGCCGGGAGCGGCAACGGCTCCTGAACGGCTCGGGGCTTCCTGGGCTTCCTCGCTTGAGGCGAAGTTGGCAGTCCGCAGACGGTCGCCGTCACAGTGGCGCGGTCGTCGGAAAGACGGCAGCTCCCACGGACCCTGGTGCAGCTGAGACGGACTCCCCTCCGCGACGGACCTCGCCACCTACGTCGCGAGGTGGGTCAGGCCGATCACCCACCCACGGGCACGGTCGTGTGACAAGTCTCAGACGAGCGTGCTCGGGGAGGTGGGACATCGATGTGCACCGCATACGATGGCGTGGTCGGTCCGCGACAACGGCAAACCCTTCGTGAGGAGGGGACGCAAAGCCACGGGTCTCCATGGGAGACAGCCGGGTTACCGAAGGACCAACGAGGGACCGACGTGAGGTACGCGTCGTGTTCCGCACTCCCCGGACTCGGACCCGGCAACCCTCGGGGGTGGCCAGGAGAGCTCGCTCCGTGGTGGCCGGCGTCACCGGCCCAGGCGGCGACGGCTGGGCAGGCGTCCAGCGCCGGTGGCCAGCCCGGCGCGGCAGGGCTCGGCAGCACCGGAGCCTGCGGCGCCCCACGGCCCGGCCACGTCCGCTGCATGGCCCGTGTCAGCACCGCCTTCGGCGGTGTCCGCCACAACGCCGCCACGTCGGGCCCGGTGCACGGCAGCTACACCCCCTCGGATCTCGCATCCGCCTACGCGCTGCCGTCCGCGGCCAGTGGAGCCGGACAACTGGTGGCCATCGTCGACGCCTACGATGACCCGACGGCTGAGGCCGACCTCGGCGTCTACCGCTCCCAGTTCTCCCTGCCCGCCTGCTCCAGCTCGACCGGCTGCTTTCGGAAGGTCGACCAGAACGGCGGGGCTCTCTTCCCAGCGCCGGATGCCGGCTGGGCCACCGAGGTGTCTCTCGATCTCGACATGGTCTCGGCAACCTGCCCGCTGTGCTCCATCGTACTGGTCGAGGCCAGCAGCGACAGCATGAACGACATCTACCGAGCGGTCGACGAGGCGGTCGCGCTCGGTGCGCGTGAGGTGAGCCTCAGCCTCGGCTCAGGGGAGTACCCGACCGAGGTGCAGGACGACGCGGTGTTCAGGACGACGGGTACGGTGTCCAGTATCCTGCCGCGTCCCCGTATGTCGTCGCTGTGGGTGGCACAAGTCTGGTCCGCAGCGGCGGCGCCCGAGGCTGGTCCGAGACCGCGTGGACTGGCGCTGGGAGTGGCTGCAGCGCATACGAGGGCAAGCCCTTCTGGCAGACAGACTCGGGATGCTCTCGGCGCACCGTCGCCGATGTTTCCGCCGTCTCCGACCCCAACACGGGCGTGGCCGTCTACGACAGCTACGCGGAGTCGGGCTGGCTCACGCTGGGCGGCACGAGCGTGGCGGCGCCCGTGGTCGCGGGAAGCTACGCGCTCGGCGGCGGGCAAAGCGCAACGGGGGGATACGCGCTCTATCAGGGCCGCGCCGCCGTCACCGACATCACGAGCGGGAGCAACGGCAGCTGTTCACCCAGCTACCTCTGCTCGGCACAGCCGGGCTTCGACGGTCCGACGGGGATCGGCAGCCTGGGCGGGCCACCATCCGCAGCGCTCACGGCGGCGAAGCGCAACTTCGTCGCGAGCCTCTACCACGACGTCCTCGGGCGTCCGAGCCCGCCATCCGACGCTGAGATCGACCACTGGGTCTCGTCGCTCGACGGAGGCATGAGCCGCACCCAGGTGGCCTCCTTCTTCGTCACCTCCGACGAGGCGCATGGCCACATCGTGGACGCCGACTACCAGCTCATGCTGCTCCGCGCGCCGGATGCCGGCGGGCGGGCCTACTGGACGTCTCTGCTCCACCGAGGCGTGCCGAACGAGTCGATCATCGGCCTCTTCGGCGGTTCGCACGAGTACTTCACCTCGCCGCAGAAGGGCAAGGGCGACAACCGCGACCTCATCCTCTCGCTGTACACCGACATCCTCCAGCGAACCTCACCCCCGGCGACGTTCGAGGTGAAGTTCTGGCTCGGCTGGCTCGCCGCCGGCCATCCCAGCTCGGTCCTGGCCACGATGTTCGCCAACTCACACGAGTACCACCTTCACGTTGTGCAGGGCTGGTATCAGTCCTACCTGGGCCGCCAGGCCGACCCGGGAGGTGCCGAGTTCTGGGCCGCCTACATCGATGGCGGCCACACCGATGATGCCGGCATCCTCAACCTCGTCGCCTCGGATGAGTACTTCGGGAAGCCCGCGCCGCACTGACCTTGTACGTGCGCTGGGAGGTTGGGCGCGCGTCTTGGTGGCAAACGGAACGCCTCGCACGAGGTCTGTTGCGTGTCGGCCCTCTGGCCCTGGGCGGCACCTTGGAGAACGAAACCGGTGACAGCTCACAGGCGGTGTCGCCGGTGCAGCTCCGCGGTATTGGCCGCCACCGGAATTTCGGTAGCGGCAGATTGACAGGGGCCCTGGTCCGATCACATGCCGAGAGCGTGCCAGAGGCCAACCCCTATTGTCTACCCATTCTTGAGACGTTCGACTAAGCCTCCCTGTTGACCCCGCCCAACGTCTCTGGGACGGCCTGCACGAGTCTTCGCAGAGCACGATGGCCCACGACGCCAGTTGATCCTCCTCCTTGGAGAAGCTCCGTGGGCGAGCAGAAGCAGCCTTTCGTCGTCCTGCACAACTATGGAAGGGGCGGGCTGTAGCTTGCCATCGATGCGCGATCCGAGGTCAACGCCAAGTACCCAGAGTTCGATGACGCAGGAAGGGTACGACGACCTCTGCAAACAGGAGCATCACGACACTGATGAGGGGCAGGCGTGGGGTACTCTCAAGGCAGTTCTGGCCGACCGCGAAAGAGCCGTGACTAGGAGAGCATCGGCGGGATCAGCGACCCGGTACGGGCCTTATCCAGTGAGCCCACCGTGGATCATTCCACGAGACCCCGATGTACCCCGATCCGCCATCGCGACCATCCAACCTATCGATCGGCCACTCCGGGTAACGGGCTATCTGCGTGTGGAGCGACGCCGTTACCCGCATTGCCACAACATGCTGAAGCGGTCGCCTTGCCGAAATAGGTAGGCCATGCCGCCGTCGCCGAAGTTGGCGCCGGCGTCGGGATCGATCTGCCCGACAAAAGCCCACCCTTCGCCAGCTGGGAACTCTGGCTACTGCACCCAGGCCGGCACGCCACCAAGTCTTGTCGACCAGATTCGGCTGGCGGGGATATCCGTGGAGGCGGTGAGCCACAGCGCTTCGTCGAACATCGCAGCAGCACTGAGAGGATCGGTCTCGTCTTCAAGCATCGTCCACTCGGTGATCGCGATGTAGAGGTACTGGGGCGTCGCTGTTTCGGCAGGCTGAACGTCGCCGGTGCGATCGGCGTGGACGACAATACAAGCGTTCGCGCCGCTGTCGGCACTCCACGTCTCGCATATGCCAGGATCCCCCTCGCACTGAAAGACCAAGAGGCTCCTTCCCGGTCGGCCTAGGTGCGCCTGCTGCGCGGCTCTCAACCCCGCGCCGGCGCACGGTCTTGCCGGTGGCCAGCAGCTCTCGGCGGGCGCGCTCGGCGAACCCCTCGACCCCGTCGCCGTGAACAGGTCGCGGGCGGTCCCGCAGCTCCTCCCGCGCATCGATGCGCCGGCTCTCGCGGCGCAGCCTCGGGTGGCGGCTGGAGGTCGACAGCTCGCGGGGCTCCGGCTCGACGGTGCGAGTTCGCACGTCCCCGGTCAAGGAGTTGCGCTCAGGCGATCGCGGGCCGCGGCGGCCGGTGTGCTCCGCATCGCGGGGTGTGACGGGCCCGGCACGGGTGGCCGACGTGCCGGCCGGCCCTCCGGACGCCACCCCACCATGCGCTATTGATTCCTCGGTCGCGCAGCATCCTCGTCGCCGTCCTCCGCTCCGGGCTGCTGCGTCTCGCGGGGACGCTGGTGGGAATTGCGGTGCTCCTCCGCACCTTGGACATCGGACGGGCCGCCCACGGGCTGCGCGACGCCGACCCCCGGTTGGTGCTGCTCGGCGTCGGGCTCACCGGCCTGTCCCTTCTCGCCAGCATCCTCGAGTGGGGCGTGCTGCTACCGGGCACCGGTCACCCTCTGCGGTGGCGATCGCTCTCCTCCTGGTACTTCCAGGGACTCTTCGTCGGCCAGATGCTTCCCGCGGGGGTGGGCGGGGACGCGCTGCGCGCCCTGGAGGTCGGCAGGGTGACCGGCGGCACCCTCGGGATGGCCGCCTGGGGCGTCGCCGGCGCCGTTCTGCTGCGCGCCTGGCTCGGCCCGCTGATGGTGATGGGCGCCTGCCTCTTCGCCGTCGCCATGGTCGTCGCCTGGGTCCTGGCGCTCTGCGCCGACCACCTGGTGCGGCACCTCACCCACGGAGGCCCGGGGCTGCGCCAGCGGCTGCTCCACCGGCTCCAGCCCTTCACCGGTGCGTTCCGCGGCTATCGCCGGCGGCCCGGCGTACTCTTCCAGTGCCTCCTCGTGGGAGCCACCGGCTGGGGGTCAACCTCTGCGCCCTCGCCGCCTTCGCCCGGTCGCTGGGGCTCGACGCGGGATGGAGCCTCTTCGCCGTCGCCATCCCCGTGACACTGCTCGCCACCCTGATCCCCTTCTCGCTCAACGGGGTGGGGGTGCGCGAGGGCGTTCTCGCCGGTCTCCTCGCCCACAGCGGGGTCAGCGGCGGTCACATCGGCGCCATGACCATCCTCGTCGACCTG
>VBHE01000298.1 GCA_005889515.1 Chloroflexota bacterium
GAAGCCGCGGGCCCCGGCGCGGATGCACTCGTCGACGAGGTCGTCGTCGGAGAAGGTGCTCACCATGATGACCCGGACGTCGGGGTGCGAGCCGCGCAGCCGGCGGCACACCTCGGGGCCGCTGACGTCGGGGAGGCGGGCGTCGAGGAGCACGATGTCGGGACGGGTGCTCTCGACGAGGTCGCCGACCGCCTCGCCGAGCCCGGTCTCGCCGACCACCTCGAAGTCGGCCTCCGGCTGGAGGATGGTGCGCAGGCCCTCGCGGACCATCTCGTGGTCGTCGACGATGGCGATCCGGATCACCCGGGGCGCTCTCCGAGGGGGACGCCGAGGCGCACCACGAGCCCGCTCTCCTCGCCGTTGGCGACGTCGAAGTCGCCGCCGAGGCCGACGATCTGCTCACGCATGTGGCGCAGCCCGAAGTGGAGATGGCTCTCGCGGTAGCTCTGGAGGACCAGGTCGGGGGCGCCGACGCCGTCGTCCTGGACGACCACATCGAGATGGCCGGGCGCGTAGCGGAGGCTGACGAGCACCATCCGCGCCTGGGCGTGGCGGGCGACGTTGGCGAGCGCCTCGCGGACCACCGCGTAGACGGCGTGGGTCACCGCCGACACCGCCGGCGGCGGGTCCCCGCTCACCACCAGGTCGGTCTCCAAGCCGTGCGCCCGCGAGGCCTCGCGGAGCAGCCGGCGCAGCGACCCGGTGAGATCCCCGTTCTCCTGGCCGGGCCGGGCGAGAGCGAAGATCACCTCGCGCACCGACTCCGCGGTGCGGCCGGCGAGCTGGCGGACGTCGTGGAGGCGGGCGGCCATGGCCGGCTCGACGTCACCCTCGAGGAGCGAGCTCAGCTGCAGGCCGATGGTGAAGATGCCCTGCTCGATGAGGTCGTGGAGCCCGGCGGCGATGCGGTCGCGCTCCTGGGCGAGCACCTGCGAGCGCTCCGCCTCGCCGATGCGGCGGTGGAGCTGCTCGAGCCCCTCGATCATCTCCCGCTGGCGCTCGTAGAGCCGGGCGTTGTCGATCGCGACCGCGACCTGGTTGGCGAAGGTGGAGAGCAGCCGCTCGTCGTCGGCGACGTAGCCGCCGGGCTTGTTCGCCACCCCGATCATCCCGATCACCGTGGTCCCGACCCGCAGCGGGACCCCGAGGAAGGTGCGCACCGGCGGGTGACCCCGCGGCTGGCCGACGTGGACGGGGTCGGTGTCGACGTCGTTGGAGATGTTCGAGCGCTCCTCGGTGATGGTGACGCCGAAGACGCTGGGGCGCACCGGGATCAGCCGGAAGCGCTCGTAGAAGCGCGGGTCGGAGGGCGAGAAGCCCTTGATCGCGGCGACGTCGAGGTGGTTGCGCTGGTCGTTGAGGAGGCCGACGAACCCGAACTCCGACCCGGTCAGCTCGAGGCAGTAGCTCAGCGCGCGGTCCTGCACCTCGGAGAGCCCGCGGAGCGAGGCGATCTCGACGGAGATGGAGTGCAGCGACTCGAGCTGCTCTCGGAGGATCAGCCCGATTTCCACTGTCCTGCCCTGCTCGTGATCGGAGGATCCGAGTCTAGACTCTGCGGGTTTCCACCGGGTCCAACGAGGAGGGCCGACGTGAAGATCGAGAGCTCGTTCAGCGTGGCCGCGCCCCCCGACCAGGTGTTCGCCTACCTGCTCGAGGTCAACCAGGTGGTCGGCTGCCTGCCCGGGGCGGAGCTGTCCGAGATCGTCGACTCCCAGACCTTCCGGGGGAAGCTGAAGATCAAGGTCGGCGCCGTCCAGGTCGCCTACCAGGGCACCGCCCGGATCGTCGACATGGTCGAGGACGACACCTCGGCCACGGTGACCATCGAGGGCGAGGGGCGGGAGATCGGCGGCCAGGGATCGGTCCGCGCGAAGCTCCTGCTGACGGTCTCGGCCACCGCCGAGGGCGGATCGACCGTCGGCCTCGAGGCCGACATGACCATCACCGGCCGGGTCGCCCAGTTCGGCCGCGGGGTCATCGAGGACGTCTCCCGCCGGCTCATGGGCCAGATGGGGGAGTGCATCGGCAACCGGCTCCAGGCCGCACCGGCCGGGGGCTGATCAGGCCGCCTTCCGATACCTGCGGACGCTGGCCAGCTCCGGCATGCGGGCGCGCTCGCGCTTGAGCTCGGCGAAGTTCTCGTAGCCGGCGAGCCAGCTCACGTGGCGCCAGAGCTCCACCGCCTCGGCGTCGTCGGGGACCTCGGAGATGACCGGGCCGAAGATCGCGCCACCCTCGCCGCCGTCGAGGACGATGGTGGGGACGCCGAAGCCCTTGTGGCGCGCCACCGTGGCGTCGTGCTCGTCCTGCACCTGCTGCCAGGTGGCGGGATCGGCCAGCGCCCGCTCGAGCAGTCCCGGGTCGAGCCCGGCCTCACGGAGCGCCCCGGCGAGCACCTCGTGGTCGTCGACGTCGGCGCCACGCTCGTGGACGGCGGCGCCGAGGGCGGCGTAGAAGCGGCCGGCGGCCCGGGCGCCGTGCTCGGCGCGGACCAGCACCAGGGTGCGCAGGCCGGGGGCGGATCCGCGGTCCGCGGCGGCGCGGCCCTCGTCGCCCCTGTTGCCGATTGCGAGGGAGAAGACCGCCCACTCGACCGAGACCTCGCCCAGCTCCTCGAGCCGGCGCACCCAGCGGGAGGTCTGATAGCACCAGGGGCAGAGCGGGTCGAGGTGGAAGCGGATGGGCTGGGTCATGGGGGGCACGCTCCCGTGTGGGGCTGATCGTTCGTAAGCCAGGGTACCGGGGGCGGACGGCGATCAAACCCGCCACCTGGAACGTGCGTTCGGAACCGGCCGCTCGACGCTGCGGCGACTGTGGTGATGGGTACCATGTGGCCGCCTACTCCTTCGCGCGCTCACAGGTGGGATGGGATGCACGGGATCAGCAGCCAGGCGCTCGCCATCGACTGCTTCGTCTTCGCCCTGGCGGTGTTCGTCGGCTTCGAGCTGATCACCAAGGTCCCCGCCATCCTCCACACCCCGCTGATGTCGGCTACCAACGCCATCCACGGCATCGTCCTGGTCGGCGCGATCACCGTCGCCGCGTTCGTGCACGACACCATCTCCAACACCATCGCGGTGCTCGCCGTCTTCCTCGGCACCCTCAACGTCGTCGGCGGCTTCGTGGTCACCGACCGGGGCATGACGGGCAACCCGCCCGCCTGGGTGATCTTCACCTACATCGTCACGGCGATGCTCTTCGTCATCGCGATCAAGCGGCTGCGCACCGTCGGCGGTGCGCGCACCGGCAACCGGCTGGCGATGGTCGGCATGGCGGTGGCGCTGATCGTGATCCTGCAGCAGGCCGGGTTCGACAACTGGTACCTGATCTTCCCGCCGATGGCGCTGGGCGCCGTGATCGGCGCCGTCGCCGCGCGACGGGTGCGGATGACCGCGATGCCGCAGATGGTCGCGGTCTTCAACGGCATGGGTGCGGGCGCCGCCGCGCTCATCGCCGCCGACGACTTCCGCCGCCTCGACTCCCTGGGCGGGGTGCCGCGAATCGACGCAGTCACCATCCTGCTCAGCTGCATGATCGGCGCCATCGGCTTCGCCGGCAGCATGGTCGCCTTCGGCAAGCTGCAGGAGCTGATCAGCGGTCGACCACTCGTCTATCCGCTGCAGAAGCCGATCAACGCCGCCATCCTCGCGACCATCATCGTCCTCGGCGTGATCATCGTGGCGAAGGGGGGTGGCATCGAGCTGTTCATCGCCTTCGCGGCGCTGAGCTTCATCCTCGGCCCGCTCTTCGTGCTCCCCATCGGCGGCGCCGACATGCCGGTGGTGATCTCCCTGCTCAACAGCTTCACCGGGGTGGCGGCGGCGATCACCGGCTTCGTCCTCGACAACCAGGTGCTGGTGGTCAGCGGCGCGCTCGTCGGCGCCTCGGGAACGGTGCTCACCCAGCTGATGAGCAAGGCGATGAACCGCCCGCTCACCAACATCCTCTTCGGCGCCTTCGGGGGCGGCCCGGCGGCGGC
>VBHE01000299.1 GCA_005889515.1 Chloroflexota bacterium
GCAGCGCGATGCGGATGGTGTCGTTGGGCAGTCCCGCCTCGCCGTGCCGGCGGGCGATCTCGCCGCTCAGCATGCCCCCGACGGTGCGGTTGCCGTTGCGGATCGGCAGCTCGATCTGCACCGGGTGGCCGTGCTCGAGCGCCGGCTGGGCGAGGGCGATGATCTCGTGGTCGAGGGCCTTGTCGAGGCCGTGGTCCTGCTCGATCATCCGCCGGACGTCGACGGTCGGCGCGACCTCGGGGCGGTGGAGGACGAGCGAGAAGTCGAGCCCACGCGCCTTCCAGTGATCGACCGCCTCGCGGACGTCGAGGACGTCGGTGCGGCCGATCATCTCGTCGAAGCGGCGGAAGCCGAGTCGCGCCATGTGACGGCGCACGTCCTCGGCGAGGAAGGTCATGAAGTTGACCACGTACTCCGGGCGATGCCGACCGGGCAGGTGTTGAGGTGGCAGACCCGCATCATGATGCAGCCGGTGGCGATCAGCGCCGAGGTGGCGAAGCCGAACTCCTCGGCGCCGAGCAGGGCGCCGACGACGACGTCGCGTCCGGTCTTCATCTGGCCGTCGGCCTGGAGGGTGACCCGGCTGCGCAGGTCGTTGAGCACCATCACCTGCTGGGTCTCGGCGAGGCCGATCTCCCAGGGGATGCCGGCGTGCTTGATCGAGGAGAGCGGCGAGGCGCCGGTGCCCCCCTCGTAGCCGGCGATGACGATGTGGTCGGCGTGGGCCTTGCTCACCCCGGCGGCGACCGTGCCCACCCCGACCTCGGCGACGAGCTTCACGCTCACCCGCGCCTGGGGGTTGACGTTCTTGAGGTCGTGGATGAGCTGGGCGAGGTCCTCGATCGAGTAGATGTCGTGGTGCGGGGGAGGGGAGATCAGCCCCACCCCGGGGGTGGAGTAGCGAAGCTGGGCGATGTACTCGTCGACCTTGTGGCCGGGGAGCTGGCCGCCCTCGCCGGGCTTGGCCCCCTGGGCGATCTTGATCTGCAGGTCGGCGGCGTTGACCAGGTAGTTGGCGTTGACCCCGAAGCGGGCCGAGGCCACCTGCTTGATCGCGCTCCGCCGCCAGTCGCCGTTGGGGTCGCGCAGGTAGCGGCGCGGGTCCTCGCCGCCCTCGCCGGTGTTCGACTTGCCGCCGAGGCGGTTCATCGCGATCGCGAGGGTCTCGTGCGCCTCGGTGCTGATCGAGCCCAGCGACATCGCCCCGGTGGCGAAGCGCCGGACGATCTCGCTCGCCGGCTCGACCTCGTCGATCGGCACCGGCTCGCGGTCGCTGCGGAAGCTGAAGAGGCCGCGCAGGGTCTTCAGCTGCCGGCTCTGGTCGTCGACAATGGCGGCGTAGTCGCGGTACCAGGACTCGTCGTTGGCCTTCACCGCGTGCTGGAGCTTGGCGATCGTCTCGGGGTTCCACTGGTGGAACTCGCCGTTGCGCCGCCACTGGTACTGGCCGCCCTCCTGGAGCATCGGCGCGCCGACGCGCACCTCGGGGAAGGCGTCGGAGTGGCGGGCGAGCGCCTCCTCGGCGATGACGTCGAGACCGACGCCGCCGATCCGCGAGGCGGTGCCGGTGAAGTGGCGGTCGATCACCTCGCGACCGACGCCGATGGCCTCGAAGATCTGCGCGCCGCAGTAGGACTGGATGGTGGAGATGCCCATCTTCGAGATGGTCTTCAGCAGGCCCTTGCAGATCGCCTTGACGAAGGTGGCCTCGGCCTTGTGCGGGTCCATCCCCTTCGGCAGCACGCCGCGGCGGGCGAGGTCGTGGAGGGTCTCGAAGGCGAGGTAGGGGTTGACGGCCTCCGCCCCGTAGCCCATGAGCAGCGCGAAGTGCTGGACCTCGCGGGCCTCGCCGGTCTCGACCACCAGCCCGACCCCGGTGCGGGTCTGCTCGCGGATGAGGTGGTGGTGGACCGCGCCGGTGGCGAGCAGGCTCGGGATCGGCGCGTGGGCGGCGTCGATGTTGCGGTCGCTGAGGACGAGGATGGTGTAGCCCTCGGCGATGCGCCCCCGCTCCTCGTTGAGGTGGAAGACCGCGGAGATCGTCGCCGCGGGGAAGGCGCGCTGGGTGACGTGGCGGATCTTGCCGAGGTCCGCGTTGGTGAGGACGGGATGGGGGATCTCCAGCCGGCAGGCCTGGCTCGGCGCCTGCTCGAGGATGTTGCCGCCGGCGCCGAGGCTGGTCACCAGCGACATCACCATCTGCTCGCGGATGGGGTCGATGGGCGGGTTGGTGACCTGGGCGAAGAGCTGCTTGAAGTAGTTGAAGAGCGGCTGGGCCCGGTCGGACAGCACCGCCGGCGGGGTGTCGTTGCCCATCGATCCGACCGGCTCCTCGCCGGTGACCATCATCGGCGCCAGCAGGAACTTGAGGTCCTCCTGGGTGTAGCCGAAGGCCTGCTGGCGGATGAGCAGGGTGCCGGAGTCGGGCTCGGAGGCATGCTCGGTGTCCTCGAGCTCGTGGAGGTAGACCGTCCCCTGCCGGATCCAGTCGCGATAGGGATGGGCGCGGGCCAGCTCGATCTTGGCGGCGTCGTCGTCGACGATGCGCTGCGCCTCGGTGTCGACGAGCAGGAGCTTGCCCGGCTCGAGCCGCCACTTGCGGATGATCCGCTCCTCGGGGAGGTCGAGCACCCCGGTCTCGGAGGCCATCACCACCAGGCCGTCGTCGGTGACGACGTAGCGCGCCGGCCGCAGGCCGTTGCGGTCGAGGGTCGCGCCGATCACCCGCCCGTCGGTGAAGGCGATCGCCGCGGGACCGTCCCAGGGCTCGAGGAGCGCGGCGTGGAACTCGTAGAAGGCGCGCCGCTCCTCGTCCATCTCGTGGTTCTGATGCCACGCCTCGGGGATCATCATCATGATCGCGTGATGCGCCGGTCGCCCGGTCAGCGACAGCATCTCGAGGGCGTTGTCGAACTGCGCGGAGTCGGAACCGGTCTCGTCGATCACCGGCCGCAGCTTCTCGATGTCGGCGCCGTAGAGGGCGCTCTTGAACTTCGACTGGCGCGCGCGCATCCAGTTGACGTTGCCGCGCAGGGTGTTGATCTCGCCGTTGTGGGCGCTGTAGCGGAAGGGCTGGGCAATGTCCCAGCGGGGGAGCACGTTGGTGGAGAAGCGCGAGTGCACCAGCGCCAGCGCCGAGACCACGCTGGGGTCGACGAGGTCGGGGAAGAAGGGCGCGATCTGCCGCGCCATCAGCATCCCCTTGTAGACCACCGTCCGGCAGCTCAGGCTGCAGATGTAGAAGAGCTGGTCACCGGGAGGCGGGGCCTCGTCGTGCCGCCGCTCGATCACCCGCCGGAGGACGTAGAGGCGCCGCTCGAGGACGTCGCCGTGGACGCCGACGGCGGCGACGAAGAACTGGCGGATCGCGGGCATCCCCGCGCGCGACACGTGGCCGATCGCCGCCGGGTCGTGGGGGACGTCGCGCCAGCCGAGGAGCCGCAGTCCCTCGTCCTCGCAGCAGCGCTCGACGATCGTCTCGCAGCGCCGCCGCTCCTAGGGCTCGGTGGGGAGGAAGACCATGCCCACCCCGTAGGCGTCGGGCGCGGGGAGGTCGACGTTCGCCTCGCGGCGGAGGAAGGCGTCGGGGATCTGGAGGAGGATGCCGGCGCCGTCCCCGGTCTCGGGGTCGCAGCCGCAGGCGCCGCGGTGTCCGAGGTTGACCAGCGCCTCGATCCCCCGTCCGACGATCGCGTTCGACCGCTCGCCGGCGATGCTGGCCACGAAGGCCACGCCACAGGCGTCGTGCTCGTGAGCCGGGTCGTAGAGGCCCTGGGGGATCAGTCTCGACATGGGGCTGGTCCTGGGTATGCGGTGGTACGGCAGGTTGGGAACTCTCAGTGCGCGACGCGCGCCGGCCGAGCCGGGGATGGTGGCTCCAGGGACGCCGTTCGAGCTGGCCGGGGATATGGGTGGTCGCCGTGCCTTCGCTGAACCCTAGACGATACAGCAGTCGGCCCCGCCGCGCCACGGCGGTCGAGGCTTCCGGGGGCGCCGAACCCGCGGATCAGCCCGCGAAGAGCTCGGCCACGGCGAGGGTGCCGGTCCCCGCGCTGCGCCCGCCCGCGACCAGCACCCGGCCGTCGAGGAGCAGGGTGGCGGTGTGGAGGGCGCGGGCCCAGGCCATGCTCCCCGCCGGCGTCCAGGCGCCGGTCCAGGGCCGGTAGCGCTCGGCGGCGCTGCTCGTCCCGTAGCCGTCGAGGTCGCCTCCCCCGGTGACGAGGACGCTGCCGTCGTGGAGCAGGGTGGCGGTGTGGACCGCATGGGTCGAGCCCATCGCCGCGGCCTCGGTCCAGGTGTCGGTGCCCGGGCTGTAGATCTCGGTGGAGGCGAGCGGGCGGCCGGTGTCGAGCGGCGTGGACGACCCGGTCCACGGTGGTGTTCTGAGTGGCGAGCCAGCTCCCCGGGACCGGGGTGTAGATCTCCGCCGAGGGGCCGCGGGTGTAGACGCCGACGATCGGCAGCTTCGGAGTGATCGGCAGCGGGACGTTGCGCTGGGCGATGCCCCCGACGACCAGGACCCGGCCGTCGGGCAGCCGGGTGGCGGTGTGCCCGATCCGCGGCGAGGTCATGGGCATCCCGGGGCGCCAGCGGCCGACGTCGGGGTCGAAGAGCTCGGTCGAGGCGAGCTCCTGGTGGCCGTCGAAGCCGCCCGCGACCAGGACCTGGCCGTCGCCGAGGAGGGTGGCGGTGTGGAGCGCCCGGGCGGACATCATGCCTCCGGTCGGCGTCCAGGACCCCGAGGCGGGGTCGTAGAGCTCGGCGGACGCGAGGTGGACGCCGTAGCGGATGCCCCCGGCGATGAGCACCCGCCCGTCCCGGAGCCGGGTCGCGGTCGCCGCGTAGCGGGCCGAGGCCATCACCCCGGTCGGCCGCCAGCGGCCGGAGCCGGGGTCGTAGAGCTCGGCGGTCGGGAGCACGGTACCGTTGCTCACCCCTCCGGCGACGAGCACCCGGCCGTCCTCGAGGAGGGTGGCGGTGGCGTGGTCGCGGCCGCTCGACATGCTCTGGGTCGCCGTCCAGGTCTGCGGCGGCGCCACGGCATGGCCGGGCGGAGGCGCCGCGCGGGCGGTCCCGCCGGCGGCCGCCAGCAGGAGGCCGGCGAGAAGGGGAGCGGCCAGGCGGGAGACCGGGGGCACGGCGTCCGATCGTCGCATCGCTCCCGGCCAGCGTCAACGGGAGGCCGACCCTCCGGCTCGAATCGGTAGCATGACGGTCGATCTCGGCGGGGCCCGGGTGGGCGTGTGACGCTGGAGGACGTGCGCGGATGACGGTCAGCTCGGAGGTCGCCGGGTCGGGAAAGGGGGCCGGCGTCGGTGAGGCCGGCGTCACCACGAGCATCCTCGCCCGGATGCGGCGGGACGCCCCCTGGTGGGCGCTGCCGCTCACTGTGACGGTTGTCCTCGGCGGCTTCATCGTCTACTCGATCTGGGCCTCGACCGCCGGCAACGGCGCGGCGCACGACGCACCCTACCTCTCGCCGCTGTACTCCCCCGGATGGCTCGCCAACCACATCCCGGCGTTCCCCGGACTGCTCTGCATCCTCGTCCCGATCGCCTTCCGGGGCACCTGCTACTACTACCGCAAGGCCTACCACCGCTCCTTCCTCTGGGATCCGCCCGCCTGCGCCGTCCCCGAGCTGCGACATCGCACCTACCGCGGTGAGACCTCGTTCCCCTTCATCCTCAACAACCTCCACCGCTTCGCCCTCTACGGGGCGATCATCTACATGCCGATCCTCGGCTTCGACGCGGTGAACGCCTTCAGCCTCGGGGGCCACCTCTACCTCGGGCTGGGCACGCTGATCATGGTGGTGAACGTGCTGCTGCTCGCCGGCTACACCTTCTCCTGTCACTCCTTCCGCCACCTCGTCGGCGGCAACATCGACTGCTACTCGTGCGTGCGCTTCGGGCGCCAGCGGTACAGCCTGTGGCAGTCGGTGACCCGGCTCAACATCTTCCATCCAACCTGGGCGTGGGTCAGCCTCTTCAGCGTCTGGGCCGTCGACGGCTACATCCGGATGCTGAACGCGGGCTGGTTCACCGACCCGCACCTCCTCGTGAAATGACCCTCGAGAGCTACGACACCATCGACTGCGACGTCCTCGTCGTCGGCGCCGGCGGGGCCGGCCTGCGCGCCGCCGTCGCCGCCGGGGAGGCGGGCTGCAGCACCGCGGTGGTCACCAAGTCGCTGCTCGGCAAGGCCCACACCGTGATGGCCGAGGGCGGCATCGGCGCCGCGCTCGGCAATGTCGATCCCCGCGACAACTGGGGGGTCCACTTCGCCGACACGATGCTCGGCGGCCAGCTGATCAACGACTGGCGGATGGTCGAGATCTACGCCCAGGAGGTGATCGACCGGGTCTACGAGCTCGAGCGCTGGGGTGGGCTCTTCGACCGCACCCCCGACGGCCGGATCAACCAGCGGTCCTTCGGCGCCCACACCTTCTGGCGGCTCGCCCACGTCGGCGACCGCACCGGCCTCGAGCTGATCCGCACCTGCCAGGACCGCGCGGTGCACACCGAGAACGTCCGCTCCTACATGGAGTACACCCTCACCAACCTCCTCAAGCAGGGTGACCGGGTCGTCGGCGCGATCGGGTACCGGCGCAACGACGGCGGCTTCGTCGTCTTCCGCGCCAAGTCGACGGTCCTCGCCAGCGGCGGGTGGGGGCGGATGTACAAGCACACGAGCAACTCCTGGGAGGGCACCGGCGACGGCGCCGCGCTCGCCTACCGCGCCGGCGCCGAGCTCCTCGACATGGAGTTCGTGCAGTTCCATCCCACCGGGATGATCTGGCCGCCGGGAGCGCGCGGCATCCTCGTCACCGAGGCGGTGCGCGGCGAGGGCGGCCGGCTCTACAACTCGCTCGGCGAGCGCTTCATGGAGAAGTACGACCCCAAGAAGATGGAGCTCTCCTCGCGCGACGTCGTCGCCCGCTCCATCTACAAGGAGGCCCAGGCGGGACGCGGGTCACCCCACGGCGGCGCCTTCCTCGACGTCCGCCACCGGGGCGCCGAGTACATCAAGAAGCGGCTTCCCTCGATGTACGAGCAGTTCCACGCCCTCGCGTCGGTCGACATCACCAAGGAGCCCTTCGAGGTCGGGCCGACGATCCACTACACGATGGGCGGAGTGCGGGTGGCGCCGGACACCGCCGCGACGACGGTGCCCGGGCTCTACGCCGCCGGCGAGGTGAGCGGCGGGCTGCACGGCGCCAACCGCCTGGGCGGCAACTCGCTCGGCGACATCCTCGTCTTCGGCAAGCGCGCCGGTGAGGCCGCCGCGGCGCAGGCGAGGAGCCTCAGCCACGCGCCGATCGACGACGGCCAGGTCGAGGCCGAGCAGCGGGCGCTGCTCGCCTACCTCGATCCCGAGGCGAAGGGGGAGAACCCCTACCTGCTCCACGAGGCGCTCCAGGAGGCGATGCA
>VBHE01000300.1:0-2835 GCA_005889515.1 Chloroflexota bacterium
GATCGCCGCTGTAGCTGGCGGTGATGGTGTTGGTCCCGAGGGGCAGGCTGTTGACGTTGATGCTCACCGCCCCGTTGGTGAGGGCGCGGTTCGAGGGCAGCGCGGTGAGGCTGTCGGAGAAGCTCACCGAGCCGGTCGGCATCGGGGTGCCGCTGACGTGCGCGGTGAGGATGAGCGGCGTCGCACTCGGGACGGTCGTCCCGAGGCTGGAGGCGATGGTCACGCTCGCCGTCCCGGTGCCCGCCTGGACCACGTTCACGGTGAGGGGCGCCGAGGTCGCGGTGCCGGCGGAGCCGGTGTACCTCGCGGTGAACTGGTGGGCGCCCGCGCTGTTCATGGTGAAGTTGGCGGCGACGCTGTTCTTCCCCCCGGTCAGGTTCTTGGTGCCCGCCGAGGCCGGGGTGATCGCCGCGCCGTCGAGGCTGAAGGTCACCGACCCCGTCGGCGCGGTCCCGCCGTTCAGGACGCGGGCGGTGAGATTGGCAACGTGGCCGGTCACCACCGTCGGGGTGTTGGTGGTGAGCTGCACCGAGAGCGCGCCCGCAGCCGAGGCCGGGGCGAGCGAGCGGGCGACGCCGGCGCCCATCGCGCCCGCGCCAACAGCGAGGATGAGCAGCATCGCCCGCCCTCGCGCCGAGATCTGTCCGAACTGCGCCATCAGAGGCACTCCCTTCCGAAGAACATGGGGACCGTGGCACCCGTGGCGCTGCCGGTCCAGCCTTACACCGTCACTGGTAGAGAACGCGCCACATGGAGCAGTCTTGCGCCCCTCCTTCACGCCGCGGCAGGGAAGTCGTTGAGTTCACCAACGATGCAATCGACCCCCCGCTTCCTGCCCGCCGCCGACGCCGCCGTGGTGGTCGAGCTCGGCGACACCGTGGACGAGGCGGTGAACGCCCGGGTGCTCGCCCTCGACGAGGCGATCCGTCGCGATCCGCCCCCGGGTGTGACCGAGACGGTGCCGACCCTGCGTTCCCTCCTGGTGCTCTACGACCCCCTGCTGACCGGCCACGACGCGCTCGTCGCCGCGCTCACTCCGCTCGCCGTCGCAGGCTCGCGCGCGCTCACGCACGCGCTACGGGGACAGGAGTGGACCCTCCCGGTCGTCTACGGCGGCGACGCCGGGTCCGACCTCGAGGCGGTCGCCGCCGCCGCCGGGCTGTCCCCTGCCGCCGCCGTCGCCGCCCACACCGGCGCCTTGCACCGGGTCGCGATGCTCGGCCACCTCCCCGGCCTCCCCTACTGCACCGGCCTCCCGGCGGCGCTGCACTCCGAACGTCACCCCCGGCCCCGGACGCGGGTCGCCGCCGGGTCGGTGGCCATTGCCGGCGGCCTCACCTGCGTCTACCCGGTCGCCGCACCCGGCGGCTGGCGGATCCTGGGCCGCACCCCGGCGCTCCTCTTCGATCCCAACGCATCGCCGCCGGCTGTGCTCGCCCCCGGCGACCGCCTGCGCTTCGTCGCCGTCGACGCCACCAAGCGACGCGCTGCGGGTCCTCGCGCCCGGTCTGCTCACCACCGTCCAGGACGGCGGCCGCGCCGGTCTTCGCCGCCTCGGCATCCCCGACGGCGGCGCCGCCGACCCGCCGGCGCTCCGCCTCGCGAACCTGCTCGCGGGCAACCCCGGGGACGCGGCCGCGCTCGAGGTCACCCACGCGGGCCCGCGGCTCGAGGTGGCGGCGGACGAGGTGCGGGTCGCGATCGGCGGCGACTGCGCGGTCGAGGTCGAGGACGCGGCCGGGCGTCTCCGCCCCGCCCCGCCGTGGGCGTCCCTCACCCTCCACCACGGCGACCAGCTGCGCCTCGGCCGGGTGATCGCCGGCCTGCGCTGCTACCTCGCCGTCGCCGGAGGGTTCGACGTCCCACGGGTGCTCGGCAGCGCCGCCACCGAGCTGCGCGGCGGCTGGGGCGGCCTCGCCGGGCGCGCGCTGCGGGCGGGTGACCTCCTCCCGCTCTCCCCCGCCCGCCCCGGCGGCGGCGGCGAGGTGGCGGTCGATCCGCCGCCGTGGTGGCGGCCGGGCGCGACCGTGCGCGCCGTCCCCGGCCCCCAGGACGACCACTTCACCACGGCCGCCCTCGAGCGCCTCGCCGCCGCGACCTGGACGGTCACCCCGGCCTCCGACCGCACCGGGCTGCGCCTCGACGGTCCGGAGCTCGAGCACCGCGGTGCGGCGGAGATCGTCTCCGACGGCTGCGTCCCGGGGTCGGTCCAGGTCCCGGGCAGCCGGCGGCCGATCGTGCTCCTCGTCGACGGCGGCACCACCGGCGGCTACCCCAAGATCGCGACCGTGGCCTCCGCCGACACCGGCGCCCTGGGACGGCTGCGCCCCGGCGCCACCCTGCGCTTCGAGCTCGTCGACGTCGCCGCCGCCGAGGCTCTGCGCCGCGAGCTCGAGGCCTGGTTCGCCGCCACCGCGGCTGCGGTCGCGCGGCAGCGGTCGGGCGCGCCATCATGAGCGGCCGTGAAGGCGATCGTCGTCGACGAACCCGGAGACCCCGAGGTCATGCACCTCGCCGACGTGCCCGACCCGGTCGCCGGTCCGGGCGAGGTGCTGGTGCGCGCGCGCGCCACCGCGGTGAACCGTGCCGACACCCTCCAGCGACGCGGCTTCTACCCGCCGCCGCCCGGCGTCTCGGAGATCATCGGCATGGAGGTCGCCGGCGAGGTGGTCGGGGTGGGCGAGGGCGTCGAGGGCTGGAGTGCAGGCGACCGGGTCATGGCCCTGCTCGCCGGCGGCGGCTACGCGGAGCTGGTCGCGGTTCCCGCCGGCCAGCTCATCCGAGTCCCGCCGGGGATGTCCTGGACCGACGCGGCGGCGATCCCCGAGGTGTTCC
>VBHE01000300.1:2905-4940 GCA_005889515.1 Chloroflexota bacterium
AAGCTCGAGCGCTGCCGGGAGCTCGGCGCCGACGCCGGGATCAACCACCGCGAGGAGGACTTCGTCGTCCGCGTCCGCGAGCTCTCCGGCGGCCGGGGCGCCGACGTCATCCTCGACGTGATGGGGGCGTCGTACCTCGCGCGCAACCTCGACGCCCTGGCCGTCGAGGGACGGCTCGTGATCATCGGTCTCCAGGGCGGGACGATCTCGGACATCGACCTCAACGCGATGATGCGCCGGCGACTCTCGCTGATCTCCACCACGCTGCGGGGACGTCCCCTCGAGCAGAAGGCGGAGATCGTCCGCCGCTTCGCCGCGGACGCCCTGCCCGGCTTCGCGGACGGCTCGCTGCGGACGGTCGTCGACCGGGTCCTGCCCCTCGCCGAGGCGCCCGCCGCCCACCGCGCGATGGAGGCCGGTGAGAACGTCGGCAAGCTCGTCCTGGCCGTCGACTGACCGGCACCGCGGCGGGCCGACGCCGTCCGGTACGACCCGTTCTGTACAGTAGTCGGCCTCAGCGGAACGACGGGCGCGACCGCCCCGAGCGGAGGAACGAGCTGGTGACCACCCCGGCCGACGTCTTCACCGAGATCGACAGCGGGCTCAAGGCGAACCCGTCCCGGACCGCCAACATGAACGCCGTCTACCAGTTCGACCTGGCGGGCGACGACGGCGGCCAGTACCACATCGTCATCAAGGACGGGAGCGCCGAGGCCGGAGCCGGCGCCCCCGAGAGCCCGAACATCACCATCAGCATGGCCGCGACCGACTTCGTGGCCCTGCGCGAGGGCAAGCTCGACCCGACCATGGCGTTCATGAGCGGGAAGATCAAGATCAAGGGCGACATGGGCCTCGCCATGAAGCTCCAGACGGTCCTGACCGCCTAGCTCGTCGCCCGATCCGGAGAGGGGCGGGAGCCGGGCGCTACGCCGAGAACAGCGGTCGCGGCGGCCTGCTGCTCATCTCGTAGTACGCGCGCTCGAGCCGCTGCGCCTCCTCGGGGAGCAGGCGCGGCTCGCCGAGGGGGAGCACCTTCAGCATCACCTCGGCGAGCCGCTCGGCGAGGTGGCAGACGGCGACGGCCTGGTGGACGTCGCGGCCGACGCCGAGCATTCCGTGGTGGGCGAGGATGATCGCCCGCAGGTCGCCGAGGTGCTCGACGACGCGCTCGGCGAGGGCGGCGCTCCCCGGCAGCTCGTGGGGGCAGAGGGGGATCTCGCCACCGAGGATCGCCACCTGCTCGTCGACGATCGGCGGCACCCCGCGGCCGACCACCGAGAGCGCGGTGACCGCGACGCTGTGGGCGTGGACGACCGCGCCCACGCTCTCGCCGCGGGCGCGATGGACCGCGGCGTGCATGAGCAGCTCGCTGGTGGGGTTGCGGAAGCCCTCGACCACATCACCGGCGCCGAGGTCGACGACGCACACGTCGGCGGCGGTGAGCAGGTCGTAGCGCACGCTGCTCGGCGAGGCGGCGACGAGCTCGGTGCCGGGGATGCGGACGGTGACGTTGCCCGCGGTGCCGGCGACCAGCCCGAGCCGGACCAGCTCGTTGCACGCCCACACCACCTGCTGGCGCTGCTCGTCGTGTGCCACCCGACTCCTCCTCCTGCCTAGAGCGACTCCAGCTGCGCGTAGAGGGCACGCCAGCCGCGGTGGCTCTCCTCGTACGCCATCGTGCCATCGCCGGGGCCGATCTCGACGGGCGGACGGCGGAGCGCCTCGACCGCCGCGCCGAGCTCGGGATGGTCCCCGGCGGCGACCGAGGCACAGGCCGCGGCGCCGAGGGCGGTGGCGTCGGTCTCGTCGAGGACCCCGACCGGACGGCCGCAGACCCCGGCGAGGATCTCGGCGAAGAGCCGGCTGCGCGCCATCCCGCCGGCGAGAAGAAGCCGGCCCGCGCCGCCCCGTACCGCCTCGGCCTGCTCGAGGTTGGCCCGGGCGGAGTGCGCCACCTCCTCGAGCCCGGCGCGGAGGAGCTCCGCCGCCCCCACGCCGGCGCCGAGGATCTCGGACGGCCAGGCGACCACGCGCA
>VBHE01000300.1:4961-8081 GCA_005889515.1 Chloroflexota bacterium
CCCCCCCGGCGAACCCGAGCGCCCCCGCGGCGCCGGGGGCGGCGGTCGCCGCCAGCCGCTCGGCGAGGGCGTGGGCGCCGTCGGCGCCGACGGCCGCGATGCCGCCCACCAGGCGCTCGGCGAGCCAGGCCCAGCCCAGGCCGGTGGGTCCGGCGTTGCTCTCGCAGACGAAGCCGGTGAGCGGGTGCGGTGTGCCCCAGGTGCGCCGGCCGGGATCGCGGCGGGGCTCCGGCGCGGGGGCGAGAACGGGCATCGACGACCCCGCGAGCACGAGCGAGTCGCCCTGCCCGGCGCCGGCGCCGAGCAGCGCCGCCATCGAGTCCGGCGGGCAGACGGCGACGGGGATGCCGGGTCGGAGCCCGGTCGCCGCGGCGGCGACGCCGGTCACCTCGCCGAGGGCGCTGCCCGGGGTCCTGCGCGAGGGCAGCCACCCGGGGTCGAGCCCGGTGTTCCGCCAGGTGTCCAGCCACGGCTCGCCGCTGTGGACGTCGAGGCCGAGAAGCTCGGCGGCGCCGCAGGCGTCGGTGGCGAGCTCGCCGGTGAGAAGGTGCGCCAGCCATTCCCCCATCCCGACGACGTGGCGCACCCTCTCGACGAGCCCCGCGTCGTCCTCCTGCAGGCGGAGCAGGCGGGCGGGGGCGTAGAGGAGGGCGAGGCCGCGGCCGCTGCGCTCGTAGAACGCTCCCCCGGCGGCCTCATCGACCCGCCAGCCGTGGGTGAGGCCGCGAGCGTCGGTGTTCGGTCCCGCGTAGAGGGTGGCGCCGCCGCCGTCGAGGGCGGCGCAGGCGATGCGCTGGCCGGTGCAGGCGACGGCGTCGAGGGTCCGGGGTGCCACGGCGCCGACCACGGCGGCGATGGCGTCGTGGGCTGCGGCGCGGAGCTCGATGGGGTCCCACCTGCGCCCGAGCGGAGGGAGGTCGACGTGCTGCGCGACGGTGCGGGTGGTGCGGGCGACCACCCGGCCGCTCGCGTCGACGGCGGTGGCGCGCAGCCCGCTGCCACCGAGGTCGACGGCGAGGAGGAGGTCGCTCACCGCAGCGGGAGCACGGCGTCGAGCACCTCGGGATTGGCGCAGCGCAGCGGACGCTCGCCACGGAGGAGGCGCTCGAGATCCTCGCGGATCATCTCCGAGTGGCGACGCACCACGTCGTGGGTGGCCCCGCCGATGTGGGGAAGGACGAGGATGCGGTCGTCGCCGAGAAGCGGATGCCCCGCGGGCAGGGGCTCGGGGGCGACGACGTCGAGGGCCGCCGCGGCGAGGTGGCCCTCGGCGACGAGCGCGACGATCGCGTCCTGGTCGACGACCTGGGGACGCGCGGTGTTGAGCAGGATCGCGCCGCGGGGCAGGGACCGCAGCCGGTCGGCACCCAGCATCCCCACGGTCTGGGGGGTGCGCTCGACGTGGACGCTGAGCACGTCGGAGCTGGCGAGCAGCTCATCGAGGGAGCGCGGGGTCACCCCGTGCTCCTCGAGCACCGCGGCGTCGACGAAGGGGTCGTGCGCCTGCACCGCCATCCCGAAGGCGAGAGCGCGGCGGGCGAGCGCCCGCGCGACGGCGCCGAAGCCGAGGAGCCCGAGCCGGAGCGCGGCGAGCTCCACCCCGCGAAAGCGGACGTAGGGCACGAGGGAGTCGTCGTCGAGCCCGACCACCCACCCGCCCTCGCGCACCAGCCGGGCGGCGGCGGAGATGTGGCGGACCCGGTCGAGGAGCATCGCCATGCAGAGGTCGGCGACCGACTCCGCGTTGCGTCCCGGGGTGCCGAGCACGACCCGTCCGAGCTCGGTGGCGGCGGCGAGGTCGACGTTCACCGGCTTGCCCCGCGCCGAGGCGACCACCCGAAGACCCGGGGCGGCCTCGAGGACGTCGCGGGTGACGAACTCCGCCTCGACGACGACGGCGTCGAAGCCGCCGGCGACGACCCGCTCGGCGAGCTCGTCGGGGGAGTGCATCCGGCGCTCGTCGACCCAGGACTCGTGGACGGCCTCGGCGACGCCGCGCAGCCGCCCGAGCTCGGCGGCGTCGAAGGGGGCGAGGATGAGGACCTTCACGGCGCGCCCGAGGATAGCGCCCCGACCAGCTATCCTCGCCCCGGTGATCAGTGACGACGAGCGCGTCCGCGCGCTCCGCTTCGAGTACGACGAGCCCGCCCGCGCCATGCTGGTCGAGTGGGGCGACGGCGCGGTCCAGCGCATCCCCTTCGCGGCGCTGCGCAAGGCCTGTCCGTGCGCGGTGTGCAAGGGCGAGATGGGGCGCCCCGGCCGGTTCGACCTCCGCCCCGAGCTCTCCCCGGGAGAGGACGAGCTCGCCGACATCAACCTCATCGGCAACTACGGCCTCGGGGTGCGCTGGGGCGACGGCCACGACACCGGCATCTACACCTTCGAGTACCTTCGCGCCCTGGGTGACGCCGCCGAGCAGTGATCGCCGCGACGCGGCGTAGAGTCGGCGCTCATGTCCACCACCATCACCGACCCGCTGCTCGTCGCCCGCGAGGGCGCCGTCCTCACCCTGACCCTCAACCGCCCCGAGAAGCTCAACAGCCTCGACATCACGCTGCTGACGTCGCTCGCCGAGGCGATGAAGGAGGCCCGCGAGGACGAGTCCGTCCGGGCGGTGGTGATCACCGGCAGCGGCCGCGGCTTCAGCGCCGGCGCCGACCTCACCGAGGGCGGCCGCGAGAGCGTCCGCCGCCGGCTCTCCCTGCGCTACACGCCGATCATCACCGCGATGCGGGAGATGGAGAAGCCGGTGATCGCCGCGGTGAACGGCGTCGCCGCGGGCGCGGGGATGTCCCTCACCCTCGCCGCCGACCTGCGGATCGCCGCGGAGAGCGCGAGCTTCCTGCTCGCCTTCGCCCGCATCGGCCTCGTCCCCGACGCCGGCGCGACCTTCATGCTCCCCCGCCTCGTCGGCCTCGGCAAGGCCGCGGAGCTGGCAATGCTCGCCGAGCAGATCCCCGCCGCCGAGGCGCTCCGGATCGGCCTGGTCAATCGTGTCGTCCCCGACGCCGAGCTCGCCACCGCGACCGCCGAGCTCGCCGATCGCCTGGCGAAAGGGCCGTTCTCGATCGGGCTGATCAAGCGCGCGCTCAACCAGTCGCTGAGCACCGACCTCCACGG
>VBHE01000279.1:0-534 GCA_005889515.1 Chloroflexota bacterium
AGTCCTGGCGCTGCGCGGGGATGCCGGTCTGATCGTCACTCATGGCAGCTCTCCTGGGGCCGGTTGCCTGACCGTCGTAGGGTCATTGTCTGATAGCATCTCTATCATTCTTGCACTGACCCCCGGGAGACACAACCATGGACGCGATCGACCTGCTCACCCGCGACCACCGCGCCGTCGAGGAGCTCTTCGGCCAGTTCCGCAGCGGCGACGACGACGCCAGGAGGTCGTCCTCGGAGAGCATCGTCCGCGAGCTCTCGATCCACGCCGCCATCGAGGAGGAGCTCTTCTACCCCGCCGTGCGCAAGCAGATCCCCGACTGCGACGGCCTCGTGAACCACGGCATCGACGAGCACCAGGAGGTCAAGGAGATCCTCGCCGCGCTCGACGGGATGATCGACAAGGCGCACACCAAGGCCTTCGCCGACAAGATGGAGCGGCTCGAGCGGTCGGTGAGCGAGCACGTCGAGGAGGAGGAGGGCAAGCTCTTCCCGAGCGTCCAGGAGGCGTTCACCAAGACCGCGCTGAACGATC
>VBHE01000279.1:564-11581 GCA_005889515.1 Chloroflexota bacterium
CCCGGCCGCACCCGAACATGCCGGCGCACCCCGCCGTCCACGCGACCGTGGCCAAGGCCGCGGCGGTCGTCGACCGGATGCGCGACGCGGTTGCCGGGCGCGGCGAACACTGACGTCGGACGTCGTGTCGGGCGGCGCGGCGCCGGGAGGGGGAGCTCCCCCTCCCGGCGGTGGGGGCGGCGCGGCGGAGGAGTCTGAGCACCGCAGCCTCCTCCGAGCGCAGCCCGCGAGCGGCCTAACGCAGCTCGAGAAGGGGCACCGCCGAGCGCCCGAGACAGGTCTCGATGAGCCCGGGATGGATGTAGCAGCGGCGGCACACCGCCCGGGAGTTGTGCAGGTCCGCCGCCACCGAGTCGACACGTGGAGGTGTGATTCGATGAGCCGGACCGAGAGATGTCCCGGTCTCGAGCTGCTGCGCTCACGGCGCGGCGACGAGGACGTGACCTTCGGTGACGTCGCCGACCATCTCGTCGACTACATGGACCGCCATCCCGACAGTCGGGAGGTGGTCGACGACCTCGCGGCATTCCTCGCCCGCGTGGAGGGGATCGACCACGACCACGACCGGTCGCCCGACCGCGGCCTGCCGTCTCCCTGAGGCCGTCAGGACCTGCCCAGCGCGCGCGCCAGCTCGTCCCTGCCCATGCGCGAGCGTCCGGGAAGCCCTCTGCGCTTGGCGATCTCGTAGAGCTCCTGGCGGGTGAGCGGCTCGCCGGCGCCGGTGCGCCGGCGTTGGGCCACGGCCGCCGCCTGCTTGCCCAGCGCGGTCCTGGTCCGCTTCGGCATGTTCGCGATGCTCCGCTTCTGTTTCGCGGCGCCCGCCGCCTTCTTGATGTTCTCTCGTGCGGCCTGCCGCTGCTTCTCCGATGCCATCGAGGATGTCCTCCACTGGTGTCAGGTGGTGTCAGGCTGTCAGGCGCCCTCGCTGGAGGTCGACGGTGTACCGAGGGTCGGACGCGGACGCGGTGCCCGCGCGGAAGATCGACCAGCGCTCGCAGAAGGACGCCGCCAGCACCGCGGCAGCGCCGGCGACGGCGAGGGGGCGGCGTCGGCGGCCGAGCACGAGCGCTCCCGCGCCCAGCGCCCCGAGCGCCGTGGCCACACGGCCGAAGCGTCCCGACTCGCCGCCGTGGTAGGGATCGCCGGCGTCCCCAAGGCGACGTTTCATGGCCTCGGCGGCGGCGATCTCGGCGACCACGCCGCCGAGCGCCACGGCGCACGCCGGTCGCGCGTGGCTCTGCGGGGTGAGAATGGTCGCGGCGGCCCCGGCGGTGGCCGCGGAGCTCGCCGCGAAGACAAAGGGGAGCTCGAGCTGGGCCCCGTGCCAGGCGGGGACCGCGGTGTCGGAGAGTATACGTCGACAGCACCGGACCGAGCACCGCGGCCCCGGTCTCGGCGACGCGGCGCACGCGGGGCATGATCCCGAGGACGTCGCAGGCGGCGGCGATCCCCAGCGCCGCGCCCACGCCGCTGAGGATCCAGGTCCCGAGGTTCATCGGGGAGGTCACCTTGACGACGCGCAGCATGTGATGGAAGCGGCGCGGGACGCCAAGGTCCTTGATCAGCAGTGCCGGGCTCATCGCAACCCCCGCGAGGGCGGTGCCGAGGGCGCGACGGGCGAGCACGTCGTTGCCCTGCGCGCGCGCCGTCGCGGCGAGCACCGCGGAACCTCCGGCGAGGCCGCCGGTGAAGAGGTAGACGCCCACCTCCGGGCTCCACACCGGCGGCTTGAGCACCGGGTGGCCGTAGTACGTCCTCGGCTTCGCGGCCGGCACCATCGACATCTCGCGGCTCATGCGCGGCTCCTCAACGCGGCGACGACGACGCCCGCCACCATGGAGACGGCCGCGGCGGCTGCCGCGCCCCACATCCTGCCCAGGTCGCGTGTCGGCACCACCGGCGTGGGGGGCAGGCCGTAGACCTCGGGATCGTCGAGGAGGAGGAAGAAGGCGCCGAAGCCGCCGACACCGTCGTCGCGGTCGGCGCCGTAGAGCCGCGCCTCGGACACGCCCCGGCGGTGGAGCGTCCGCACCCGGTCGTCCGCGATCCTTCGCAGCTCGTCGACGGGACCGAACTGGATCGACTTGGTGGGACACGCCTGGGCGCATGCCGGTTCCATGTCACCGCGGAGCCGGTCGTAGCAGAGGGTGCACTTCCAGACCCGGCCGTCCTCCTCGCGGCGGTCGATGACCCCGAAGGGGCAGGCCGAGACGCAGTAGCCGCAGCCGTTGCACACGTCCGACTGGACCACCACGGTGCCGAACTCGGTGCGCATCAGTGCGCCGGTTGGGCAGACGTCGAGGCATCCCGCCTTCGCACAGTGCTTGCAGACGTCGCTCGCCATCAGCCAGCGCAGGTCCCCATGCGCGCCGTCGTCCTGCCGCACCGGCCGGGCCTGCTCGATGAAGGCGACGTGGCGCCAGGAGTTGGCGCCGATGCACCCGGTGTTGTCGTAGGACTCCCCGGTCCAGTCGAGCCCGTCCTGGGGGACGTGGTTCCACTCCTTGCACGCCACCTCACAGGCCTTGCAGCCGATGCAGATCGAGGTGTCGGTGAAGAAGCCCATCGATCGCGGAGCCCCGGTCGCATCGTGGGAGCGCGTGTCGACGAGGTGGCTGACGATCGTGGGCGGCCCGGCGATCACCGCGCAGCCCTCCGGATCCCGGCGCGGACGCGGTAGTCGTCGAGGAGGGCGAGCAGCGCCGGCCCGCGCGGACGCCGCCCGGGACGGATGTCGCAGGTCGCCGCCTTGACCTCCTGGATGTGGACGTTCGGGTCGAGGACGAGGTGGTAGAGGTCGTTCGCGGAGTCGCCCGCCGACGGCCCGTTCGTTCCCCAGTGGTACGGGAGGCCGACGGTGTGGGTCGTCCGTCCCTGGACCCGCAGCGGCCGCATCCGCTCGGTGACGAGCACCCGCGCCTCGATGACGGCGCGGGCGCTCACGATCGTCGCCCATCCCCCGTGCTCGAGGCCGCGCTCGGCGGCGAGCGCGGGCGACACCTCGCAGAAGAACGCTGGCTGCAGCTCGGCGAGGTAATCGACGAAGCGGCTCATCCCTCCGGCGGTGTGGTGCTCGGTGAGCCGGTAGCTGGTGACGACATAGGGGAAGACCTCCCGCGAGAGTGCCGGATGGCGGCCGTTGGCGATCGGGTTGAGCCGGTGGCGGATCACCTGGCGCGCAGGATTGGTCGGGTGCGCGGGATGTAGGGTGCTGGTGAACGGCGACTCCGCCGGCTCGTAGTGGGTGGGGAACGGGCCGTCCTTGAGCCCATCGGGCACGTAGATCCAGGCCTTCCCGTCCGCCTGCATGATGAAGGGCTCGGTCCCGCGCAGGGCGTCCTCGGCGGTGGCGCCCTCGGGCGGCGTGTAGTCGGGCGGCCGGGTGGCGACGAAGTCGGGGACGTCCTCCCCGGTCCAGCGCCCCTGCGCCGCGTCCCACCACACGTACCGCCTCCGCTCCGACCAGGGCTCGCCACCCGGGGTCGCGGAGGCGCGGTTGTAGAGGATGCGGCGGTTCGCGGGCCACGCCCACCCCCATTCCGGGGCGACGTAGCTCTGCCGGTCGTGCGGTGTGCGCCGCGCCGTCTGGTTGACCCCGTCCGCGTAGCTGCCGCAGTAGATCCAGCAGCCGCAGGTCGTGCTCCCATCCTTTTTCAGCTCGGTGTAGGAGCCGAGCTGCTCCCCGTCCGGGCCGCGGCCGCTGATCTCCCGGAGGACGGCGTCCGCGCTCGGCTCGGCGATCGTCCCCTCGACCGGGTAGTCCCAGGCCAGGTCGAGGATCGCACGGTCGCGCGGGTCGGTCGACCCCCGCAGCTTCTCGCGGATGATGCGGCCGAGGTGGTACATGAACCACAGCTCGCTGCGGCAGTCGCCCGGCGGCTCGACCGCGGCGTGGTGCCACTGCAGCAGCCGCTGGGTGTTGGTGAAGGAGCCGCTCTTCTCGGTGTGCGCCGCCGCGGGCATGAGGAACACCTCGGTGGCGATGTCCTCGGTGCGGAGCTCGCCGGTCTCGATCTCCGGGGAGCGGTACCAGAAGGACGCGGTCTCGATCTCGACGAGGTCCCGGACGACCAGCCAGTCGAGCTTCGCGATGGCGAGCCGGTTGAAGCGCCCGTTCGCCGACCCCACCGACGGGTTCTCGCCGAGGACGAGGAGTCCCTTGACCGTCCCGTCGAGCATCCCCTTGGTGAAGACGTAGACGGAGTGGTCGCCGTCGATCCGGGGGAGGTGGTCGAAGCACCACTGGTTCTCCGCGGTGGCCGCGCCCCCGTAGTACGCCTTCATCAGGCTGACGAAGTACTCCTCCATGTGACCCCAGAACCCGGTGCGAGGGGAGTTCCGGCGCACGTACTCGTGGTAGTCGCCGTAGTGCTCGGTGTGCGGCATCGGCACGTAGCCGGGGAGGAGGTTGTAGAGCGTCGGGATGTCGGTCGATCCCTGGATGCTGGCGTGACCGCGCAGCGCCATGATCCCGCCGCCGGGACGCCCGATGTTGCCGAGGAGGGCCTGGATGATCGCGGCCGTGCGGATGTACTGCACCCCGACGGTGTGCTGGGTCCAGCCGACGGCGTAGACGAACGCCCCGGTGCGCTCCGGCCCGGAGCTCTCGCAGAGCGCCTCGGCGACGCGGAGGAAGAGGTCGCGGGAGACCCCGCAGGTCTCCTCCACGAACTCGGGCGTGTAGCGCCGGTAGTGCCTGCGCAGCAGCTGGAGGACACAGCGCGGATGCTGGAGGCTCCGGTCCTGGGGAGGCTCCGCACCCTCGAGCTCGACGCCTCCCGAGCCGGTCCGCTCGCCGGAGGCGTGGCCGTCGTGCTCACGCTGACCGGCCGCCGAGGCCACCTGCATCCCCTCGTACGCCCAGGACGCGGGAGAGTACGCGCCCTTCTCCGCGTCGAAGCCGCTGAAGACGCCGTCGAGGTCCTCGGTGTCGCGGAAGTCCTCGCCGACGATGGTCGCGGCGTTGGTGTACTCGACGACGTACTCGCGGAAGTACCGCTCGTTGGTCAGGATGTGGTTGATGATGCCGCCGAGGAAGGCGATGTCCGAGCCGGCGCGCAGCGGCACGTGGAGATCGCAGACCGCGCTGGTGCGGGTGAACCGCGGGTCGACGTGGATGACGGTCGCCCCGCGCTCATGCGCCTCCATCACCCACTGGAAGCCGACCGGGTGGCATTCCGCCATATTCGAGCCCTGGATGACGATGCAGTCGGCGTTCTGCAGATCCTGCTGGAACGTCGTGGCCCCGCCGCGACCGAAGCTCGTCCCCAAACTGGGGACCGTGGAGCTGTGTCATATCCGTGCCTGGTTCTCGACCTGCACCACCCCGAGCCCGGTGAGGAGCTTCTTGATGAGGTAGTTCTCCTCGTTGTCGAGGGTGGCGCCGCCAAGCGAGGCGATACCGAGGGTGCGGTTGTGGATGCGCTCGTCGTCGCCCTCACCCTCACGGCTTTGCCAGGTCGCCGCGCGGGTGGCGATCACCCGGTCGGCGATCATGTCCATGGCCCGGTCGAGCGGGAGGTCCTCCCAGCAGGTCCCGTGGGGCCGGCGGTACCTGACGGTGCGCAGCCGCGCCGGGCCGGTGACCAGGCTCTTCGTCGCCGAGCCCTTGGGACAGAGCCGACCGCGCGAGATCGGGCTGTCGGGGTCGCCCTCGATGTGGACGATCTCGCCGTCCTTGACATAGACGCTCTGGGCGCACCCGACCGCGCAGTAGGGGCAGATCGACCCGACGACCCGGTCGGCGTTCTCGGTGCGAGGCCTCAGCGCGGCGGTGTGCGGGGAGCGCACCGCCCGTCCCAGGCCCAGCGGGTCGCCCTCGGTGAGCTGGCGCAGCACCGGCCACCGCCGGAGGAGCTCGAGCGGCCGGAGCGAGCGGGAGCCTGTACCCGATTCCCGATCAACCATCATCGTACATGATGACTATCATGTACGCATCGCACCAGCGCTCCGGATGACAAGACTCAGGAGGCAGTCTCGTGGAGAACGTCGATGCCACCGAGGACCGGCGACGGGATGAGCGGGACCGCGAATCCCACGGGCACCGTCGTCGTGAGGAGCGGCGGGTCCAGGCCGAGGAGGGCCGCGGTCAGGATCCCGGATACGACCCCGAGCGCCCGGACGAGCCGGGCGACACCTCGACCGCCCGCTGACCGATCAGGGTCTCCACGCGCCCAATGCTCCTACCCACGCCAGCCGAACGGCGTCGCCGTTCGGGCTACCTCGGAGGTACAGTCGGCCACCTCATCGCCTGGATCCTCGTCGGTCTCATCGCCGGCGCGGTCGCAGGCAAGGTCGTCGCCGGCGGCGGGTTCGGCTTCGTCGGCGACGTCGTCGTCGGCATCGTCGGCGCCTTTGTCGGCGGCATCATCCTGCACGCGATCACCGGCAGCGACGCCGCGGCGAGCTTGGTCGGGGGGGTGATCGTCGCCTTTCTCGGCGCCTGCCTCCTTCTCGTCATCCTCCGGGCCCTCGGACGGGGCGCGCGGGGAGGCACGGGAGCGACGGCGGCGTTCCGCCGCTGAGAAACAGAGACGGCCCGCCGGCCACAGGCCGGCGGGCCGCTCGTCTCTCCGACGCGGCGACGCCGCGCGTGATCGGACACACTGTGCTCGATCCCGCCCGGCGGCCCGCCGCGGTCCTACCGGACGGACCCCAGGCGGCCTCGAAGGCCGCCCGGATCCGGGATGTCTGGTCCGGCTGAGCGGGCCGCCTAGAAGCGGTCCCGGCCTCGCTCGTCCCCGGTGGCGGTCTTGCCGGCCCGGGTGCCCTGGCCGGTCGTCCCGCCCTCGCCCGACCGCTCCCGGTCGGGGCTGGGACGGTCCTTGCCGCGATCCTTTCCGGTCGCGGTCTTGCCGGCGTGCATGCCCTGCTCGGGCGTGCCTCCCTCGCCCGGGTGCCGAACGTCCTGGCTCTCGACCATGTCGTTCACCTCCCTTCGAGGATCTCGTACAGATAGTTTACATGATAGTCTTACTATCATGATCTGTCAAGCGCGCCTGGTCCGGGGAGGCCGCGGTTCAGTGCGGCGTCGGCGTCGTCACCGGCACCGACGGCGAGGCGGCGGGCATCCGCTGCAGCGGCGCCGACGGGGTGGGCGAGGCGGGCGGAGAGGCGGCGGTTGTCGGGGTCGGCGGCCCGGTGGGCGGGGGCGTGAGGAACACCGCGGGAGCGGCGGGAACCGGTGCGGGCGTATGGGTGCGGTGCGGTGACGGTGGTGACCGATCGGGATGCGGCGCCCGGGAGGCGACCGGGCCGACTGCGACCACGCGCTGCGCGTACAGGGGCACCGTCCAGGGAGCGCCGGGCTGAACGTCCGACGGGAATGGGCCCGGCCCACCGGCCGGCTGGGCGCCATCCAAGCCGTCCCAGCCGGTGGTCGCGTGCGGGGTGGTGTAGGGCGCTTCGATGACGGCGCCGTCAGGTCCCCAGCTGTGGACGACGACGGTGCCGAAAAGGCCGCATGCGAGGAGCAGGCCGGCCACCAGCACCGGCCCGCGCCACCGCGCGGTAGGAGCGGCACCGTGCGTCCACCTCGGGCGGCGACCACCAGGTGACAAGCGCGCCCACCAGCTCCTTCGCGGCGGGCGGTGGGCGGCGTCGAGCGAGCGCTCGAGGTCGGAGACGAGGGTGCGGAGGCGGGCAGACCGGGCGCCTGCGTCGCGGGGGCCGTTGGTCGGCCGGGGGACGGAGGTGCCGCCGGCCTGGTCGTCCACTCCTCCCTCCTGGCACGCTACTCCCACTCCGCATCGCGAACGGACCGGGTGTGGGGTGCCAGGCCCGTCATCGATACGTACGCTCCGGCTCCCCAGGAGCATGCGCTGGCGCTCGGCTTGCCGCCCGCGATCCACGCGTGGCCGAGCAGGGCGACTGCGGATGTGTCGGGTCATCTATCAGGTGGGCCATCCATGCCTCCGCTTCCATGGAAAGGAGGCGGTGACGCATCGCCTTCCTGGCGAGGCATACCTCCACGATCGCTGCCGGCGAGAGGTCGGAAGTGTCCGCGTCACCGCCTCCGAAGCCCAGGGCGTATGTGAGCCTCGGACTGGCGGGCTTAGCGTAGGCGCCCGTCTCCGAGGGGGCCTGTCACCCCGATAGACCGCACCGTGGGATCGACCTGACGATGGGCCGCCGTCACCTCTCCTGGGCGGTGGCCTGGCCAGGGGCGTCGACGATCCTCTGCGGCTCATCGGGCATCACCGGGATCTTCCTCGGCTCCGGACGCTGCACCAGGGGCAGGGTCACGCTCAGGACCCCGTTCTGGAAGCTCGCCTGAGCCTCGTCGCCGTTGACCCCCTCGCCGAGGGCGATCTGCCGGTACAGGCGCCCGGCGAAGCGCTCCTGACGGATCCAGGCGCGCTCCTTCTTCTCGGACTCCTGCCGGTGCTCAGCCTCGATGGTGAGCACGCCGTTGTCGACGGTGACGGAGACCTCGTCGGGGGTGAAGCCGGGGACGGGGGCGTACACCACCACGGCGCCGTCCGTCCGCTCGATGTCGAGCGGCAGGTAGCTGGCCGTGGCCCCACCATCGGTCCCGCCGCGGGGCGTCAGGCCGAACCCCTGCCACACGTCATTGAAGATCCGATCCATCTCCGAGTGCAGGTTCATCAGGTCCGACGTCGGGTTCCACCGGATCAGTGCCATCACAACCACCTCCATGAGAAGCAGTCATCCAAGCACCCCTCAGATACCAGCCTCGCGGCGACCCTAAACATGCCAGGTGCGGGCCCCCTCGGCGCCCTCGCCCACTGTCCGAAGGGCTGCAGCAGCGCGCAGATGAGCGCCGTCGCAAGAGGTGCGGTTCAGACCATTCGGGACGCCGGTCATCGTCCCACCGACGCCTGGTGGGGAACCGGCTCGCCGAACACGTCGCCCTCCTCGACACCACCGATCTCCTCACTGAGCCGCGGCAGCCTGTCCGTCGCCACCGCCCCATCGGGGTGGGTGCTCAGCGCCTCCTCTCCGCGACGGGCGCGATAGAGGGCGCCCAGGTGGATGTTCGCCATCGCCGCGACCGGGACGGCGAAGACCTGGCGCGCCCGCCCTCAGACAATCGCCGGCGGCCGCTCGGACGGACCGCGGGCGATGCGCACGGCGTCCTGACGATCCGACGAGCCTCGGTCACCACGCGCCCCGCTTCCGGATGCAGGCAGATGGCGGCGAACCCGCGCGTGGTCGTGCCCGTGCCGACGTGGCAGCAGGTCTGCCCGCTCAGACCCGCGCCCGGACCGTCGCCCATGTCTACCCGGGAGCGCTCGAATCCCGGGCAGGCGGCCATGAGGTCACTCGCAAGCCCGTACGGGGCGAAAGGGCAGCGGCGCATCCCGAGTCCCTCCGGAGGCGAGCCGATGGCGACGGCGGTAGCTTACGTCGTTGCCACCATGGTGGCAAGATGTCAATACTGCCAGGTGGCGTGGATGTTTGGTGCCGTTGATGTACGCTGGTACCCGCAGATGCAAGAGACGTTCAGAGGGGTTCCGGGTGGCTGACAAGACGATGACCCTGCGCCTGCCGGAGGATCAGTCGGAGGCCCTCGACACCATGGCCGAGATCCTCGAGCTTCCCGTCGTCGAGGTCGTCCGCCGGGCGATCGCGGAGTTCATCGACCAGCGGCGTCGGGAGCCCAGCTTCCAGCAGCGGCTTCGGCACTCCATGGTCCGCGTTCAGAGGGCGATGGACAACCTGAGCTGGCCGGACCGAGGGGAGCCCGGCACCTCCTGAGGGCGGGTCGGGCCGGTCCGCTGCCGGCGACACGCTCGTCCTCGACGCGATGCGCCGGTCTCGGATGCGCAGGTGCAGAGCACATTCCTCGACATCGTTCGATGTCGGATCGAGAAGATGGGGCGTCCAGTCTCGGCGAGCGATCGACAGGGTCAATGTGATAGCCTTGATATCAAGATCTGATCGACGTGGCTCCCCTGGGTTGTTTGTACCGACTCGCAGATGAACGTGGACCGCCTGCCGTCGCCGTCGCCGAGGTGTCCCTTCGCGCTGCTGGACCTCGGTGCCTACGAGAGTTGTCCGGGGTTCGAGCGGGTGCCGATGGGCCCACTGCACCTACCCTGGTTCTCCTCGAGGAAGATCCCTGCCGGCGCCGGGTTCAGCTGCGGTCACCTCCGTCCCGCACAGGGTCGCCGCGGGGCGGTCGCGGTCTGTCGCTTCCCGGGTGGCCTACCGAGGGGCGCGAAAGAGGCCTTCGACAGGGCGCGAGACCGGCTGTCACGACGAGCGGCGAGGATCTAGGGTCATGTCGAGCCTGGATCACATTGTCCGGCGTTGCCGCGAGGGCCGCCGTGAGCGGGAGGGCGCGAAGGCCGTCGCCGCGGTCCTGCGGGCGCTGGTGGTGTCGCCCGAGGACGTCGAGGAGGCGGTGGGCGTGGCGGTCGAGGCGGGGGAGACGACGCTGTTCACGTCGCCCGAGCTGACCGTGTCGCGTCTGGTGTGGGCACCGGGAATGGCGATGTATCCGCACAACCACGGCTTGTGGACGGTGATCGGCGTCTACCGCGGCGCCGAGCGGAACATCGTCCACCGGCGTTCAGAGCGCGGCCTCGACGACGTCGGCACCCTGGAGCTGAGAGCCGGCGACGTGGCCGTCCTCGACGAGGATGTCATCCATTCGGTGGTGAACCCGGTCGGCGAGCTGACCGCCGCGCTGCACGTGTTCGGCGGCGACCTGACACGGCAGCCGCGCAGTGAGTGGGATGCGACGACGCTCGAGGAACGGCCATACGACGGCGACCGAGTGCGGCGCCTGTTCGACTCCGCCAACACGGCGGCGAGGGCGCATCGCCGGAAGGAAGCGGAGGATCAACGATGAGGCTTCGACTGATCCACGACGCCGAGGGCAGGATCCTCTCCCATGCTCCGCCGGGAACGGAGCTCGCCGGCCCGCTGGATGCCGACCAGCGCATCAGCGAGGTGGAGGCCCCTGACATCGATCACAACGAGGTCGACATCGCTCGCCTCCAAGCCGAGTACCGCGTCCAGCCGGGCAGCGACCCGCCCGCGCTCGTCC
>VBHE01000279.1:11707-12011 GCA_005889515.1 Chloroflexota bacterium
TACGCTGGCCGCCGGCTACGGCGATGGTCGCCGTCACAGCCCGACGATGAGGTCGCGGACGGCGGCGGGCCGGGAGAGGAATGGGTGGTGGCCGGCGTCGAGCTCCAAGACGCTGGCTGCTCGACCGGCGAACTCGCGTTGCAGGTGGGCCGGGGTGCCCTGGTCCTGCGCGCAGACGAGGTACGTCGAGGGCACGTGCTGCCAGGCCGCTGATTGCACCGGCTGCTCGAGGACCACCAGGCTCTGACGGGCCGTCTTCTCCATGGCCTGTCGCTGGATCACCGGATCGCAATCCTGCAGGAAC
>VBHE01000280.1 GCA_005889515.1 Chloroflexota bacterium
CGCTCACCGCCCGCCCTCGTCCGGCCTCGAGTGGCTGCAGACCCGGGGCGGCCGGATCGTCGACGAGGTGGGGCGCACGGTGCTGCTCCGCGGCTTCAACAGCGATGCGCTCCTCGAGGACGGGGTCCGTCACGCCACCCTCGACGAGGAGGACGCCACGCTCATCCAGCGCTCGGGGTTCGACGTGGTCCGCCTCCCCCTTGCCTGGTCGCGGCTCGAGCCGCGCCGGGGAACGATCGACCAGGGCTACCTCGACCGGGTGGCGGCGGCCGTCGCCATGCTCGAGCGCCACGACCTCCACGTCGTCCTCGAGATGCACTTCCTCGACTGGGGCCCGCGCTTCGGCGGCTCGGGGGCGCCCGAGTGGGCGGCGCTGCCGCTGATCCCCGACCTGCGCTGGTGGCCGTGGGAGTCCTGGCGCAAGCACCTCTCCCCCGCGGTGAACGCGGCCGTCACCTACTTCTGGGTCTCCCCCGACTGGCAGGCCGACTTCACCGACGCCTGGCGGGCGGTCGCCCGCCGCTTCCGCGACGACCCCGGGATCGCCGGGTACGACCTCGTCAACGAGCCCCATCCCCTCCCCCTCCCGCCGCGGATCTTCGAGGACCACTTCCTCTGGCCGCTCTACGCCCGGACCATCGCCGCGGTCGCGGCCGTCGACCCCCTCCACCTCTTCATCGTCGAGGGCACCCTCTTCGGCGACCTCGGCACGACGGTGCGCCCGCTCCACGCCCGGGACCTCGTCTACTCCCCCCACCTCTACACCGGCGCCCTCGTCCCCCCCGCCTTCGACGGCGACCCCGGGCCGGTGGAGCGGCGGATCGCGGGGCAGGCGGGCGAGGCGGCGGCGGTCCCGGCGCCGATGTGGACGGGCGAGCTCGGCATCGACCACCACCAGTCCAAGGCCGCCGGCTGGGCCGACGCCGCCCTCGACGCCCTCGACGATCGCGGCGTGGGGTGGGCCTGGTGGCAGTGGCGGGAGAGCCCGAGCTGGGGGATCCGCGACGCCGCCGGCGGCTTCGTCGACCGTGACTTCCTCCGCCACCTCGCCCGGCCCTACGCCGTCGCGGCCCCGTCCGGGGTCCACGCCGGCCGTGGCGACGGCCTCCGCGGACACCTCTCCGTCCAGGTCGACCCGGGGCACGCCGGCGGGCCGGTGGTGATCGGCTGGCCGGCGGAGACCCTCGGCGTGCCGGTGGCGACCGGGAGCTGCGTCGCCCAGTCGTCGTGGGATCCGGCGGGCGCCCGGCTCACCCTCACCCTCCTCCCCGGGCGGGGCTGCGACGTCGAGCTCACCGCGTCCTGACGGCGGTCGCCACCGCGACCGGCTGACACATCTGCTTACAACTCTCTTACCACCCCTGCGCAGGTTTCGGCGGGTGAGCAACGTCACAGTACTCGGCGCCCTGTGAGAGGGGGGGTGGGTTCACCCCGGCGCCCATGGGAGGAGGGCGGATGACCGTCGACCTCGCGGGATCGCGCGGCCTTCGCGTGCCCGCCGTTCGCGTGACTCTCCGGCGTCGATCGCACTGATGGCGGCCGCCGGCGGCGCGCTGTTCCGCGACGACGACGTCGGGCTGCTCCAGGCCTACCGCCGGGGCGACGTGCGCGGCTTCGAGCGCCTCTTCGCACGGCACCACGACCGCCTGCGCGCGCTCGCCGTCCGCTACCTGCGCGACCCGGTCGAGGCCGACGACGTCCTCCAGGAGACCTTCCTGCGGCTGCTGCGCATCGCAGATACGGTCGACGATGGCTTCAACGTGATGGCCTGGCTGCACCGTGTCGCCGCGAACATCTGCCTCACCCAGCTGCGCACCGCGCGGCGGGTGCAGCTCGTCGACAGCGACAGCGAGCCGATGCGCGCCGAGGAGGACGGCCGCCGCACCGGGCAGCCCGAGGCCGCCTACGAGATGACCCTCGCGCGGGAGATCTTCGGCCGGGTGGTGCGCCGCCTGCCCGAGCAGCAGCGGATCTGCCTGGTGCTCCGCGAGGTCGAGGGCCTCTCCTACCGGGACATCGCCGACCGCCTCTCGGTGAGCGCCGGCTCGATCGAGTCACTGCTCTTCCGGGCACGGCGTCGCTTCCGCGACGAGTTCCTCCGCCTCGAGGGCGAGGAGCCGAGCCGCTGCGCGATGACCCGCCACCTCCTCGAGGTGATCGGGCGCTCGCACCTCGGAGCCCGGAGCGAGCGGGTCGTCGCCCAGCACCTCAACGAGTGCCCCGCCTGCCGGCGCCGCGCCGCGCCGCACCCGCGGCGGGCCGCGGCGTCCTCGTAGCGGCTGGAGCGAACCTGTCGATTGAGGGGTTTACTTCCTGATACCCCTGGTGTAGGCTCTCAGCCACGAGAGGTGGGCAGACCGGCTCCTTGGGCGCAGCCTCCCATGCCTTCTCGCGGCCTCGCATCGAGGAGGGTGTGATGTGTTGAGCGTCCCCACTCCATCCCCCGTGGTCACCCCCACAGGCGACCAGGTGTGCCCCGAGTGCGCCGCGTCCTGGGAGGACGAGGTGATCCGCGCGTCCGCCTGGCTCGGCGCCGGCGCCCGGCTTGAGGGCTTCTGCGGCTGCGGCTCCTACCTCGTCTGGGAGCACCTCCACGGCGGCGGCTGGGCGCTCGCCAGCTGGGTGCCGGCGACCGCGCCCTAATACGAGTGCCGCAGGGTCACGCTGATCCGCGGCCCGGCGACGGCGACCTTGGGGATGGCGTGCTGCCAGCCCCGCTGGCTGGTCCCGCCCATCACCACGAGGTCCCCGTGCCGCGGGTCGAGGGTGAGCCGGGTGGCGCCGCTCCGGGGACGGAGCAGGAAGCGGCGCGGATGGCCGAGCGAGACGATGGCGACGAGCGGCTCGGCGATGGTGCGCGCGACCCGGTCGCCGTGCCAGGCGACACTGTCACGGCCGTCGCGGTAGAGGTTGGCGCTCACCGAGTCGAAGGCACGCTCGTAGTGCGCCGCGAGCGCCGCGCGGATGTCCTCGAGCGCGGGCGGCAGCGCCACCTCGCCGGGGACGTACGGCCAGCGCGCCACCAGCCGCGGTGTCGCCACGACCCTCCCGTAGAGCTCCTGCTCGGTCTCCTCCCACGGCGCGGACTCGAGCAGCCGGCCGAAGAGGTCGTCGGCATGGCGCAGCCAGCCGGCGACGTGGTCGACCCACGCGGTGCCGTCGAGGTGATGCCGCACCAGGCCGGTGAAGCCGTGGTCCGCACTGGGGGCGCCGGGCTCCTCGAAGAGCGACGCCTGCCACGCGAGCCGGGGGGAGTCGGGCATGACGCGTCGAGCGTACCCGCGTCCTTCCGGCGCGAATCCCGGGGGTAGACTGCGTCGGATGCGCGCCGACACCGCCTGGAAGACCCTCGCCGCCGACAGCACCCGCGGCTGGTTCGACCTGCGCACCGAGGACCTCGGCGACGTCCCGGTGCGGATCTTCATGACCCGCCGCCTCCTCGAGGACCTCGAGGACGGTGTCTACCGGCAGATCGTCAACGCGACCCGCTTCCCCGGCGTGCGGATGGTGTGCATCACCCCGGATGCGCACTTCGGGTACGGCGTGCCGGTGGGGAGCGTGATCATCACCGACGGTTCGATCGCGATGGGACCGGTGGGCTACGACATCGGCTGCGGCATGGTGTCGGCGTGCAGCGACGTGCCCGCGAGCGCGGCGACGCCCGACGCCTGCCTGCGCTTCAACCGCGAGGTGATCGCGCGCATCGGCATGGGCGCCGGAGAGGCGGGGCGCACCGCGCGGCTGAGCGGCATCGACCGCGACGAGTTCCAGCGCATCATCCGCGGCGGCGCCGAGTACTACGTCGCGCGCTACGGCGAGCGCGTCGACCGTCAGCGCGCCGAGCGCGACGTCCTGCCCGTCGACGACGGCTGGGACGTCCCCTGGCATGGCGAGGGCAGGCCCGAGCGCGGTGTCACCCAGCTCGGCAGCCTCGGCGGCGGCAACCACTTCATCGAGCTCCAGCGCAACCAGGAGGGGCGGATCTTCCTCCAGGTCCACACCGGCAGCCGCGGCTTCGGCCACGGGATGGCGACCAACTACTTCCAGATGGCGCGCGACGAGCGTCCCGCCGAGATCACCCACCTCGACCTCGGCTACTTCACCCCGGACAGCGTCCACCACCGCTCCTACCTGAACGCGGTCGCGGCGGGCGCCAACTACGCGATCGTCAACCGGCTCGCGATCTTCGAGGAGATCGCCGCCGCCTTCCGCACCGTCTTCAAGGCCGACCTCGAGCTCGTCTACGAGATCTCCCACAACCTCGTGCAGCGCGAGTGGCATCCGGAGCTCGGCGAAGTGTGGGTGCACCGCAAGGGCGCGACCCGCGCGCTGCCCGCCGGCCATCCGCAGCTCGCCGGGACGGTGTGGGAGCAGACCGGGCACCCGGTCCTCATCCCCGGGTCGAACCGGGACTGGTCGTACATCCTCCGCCCGCTGCCGGGGGCGGTCGAGAGCGGCTTCAGCGTCAACCACGGCGCCGGCCGCCGGATGGCGCGGGCGCAGGCGATGCGCGCGCTGTCGCAGGATGCCGTCGACCGCGAGTACCGCGCCGCGGGGATCCTCGTGAACACCGACGGCCGCGTGCCCCTCGACGAGTCCGCGGCCGTGTACAAGTCGAGCCGCGAGGTGGTGCAGGCGGTGACCCACGCCGGGCTCGCCGAGGTCGAGCACGAGCTCTGGCCGATCGCCTCGGTGAAGGCGATGGACGCCAGGCGCCCGCGGCGGACCCGCGGGGTGCGCGATCTCTCCACGAGCCAGCGCCACGGCCGGTCCCGGTCGCGATGACCTCCACCCGCTTCACCGAGCTCGTGGGCTGCCGCCTCCCGCTCCAACAGGCGCCGATGGGCGGGGTCGCCTCCGGCCCGGAGCTCGCCGCCGCGGTGTGCGCGGCGGGAGGCCACGGGATGGTCGGGGCGGCGATGGCGTCCCCGGAGGCGCTCGCCGTGATCCTCGACGCCGTCGCCGCCCGCACCTCCGCGCCGATGGGGGCGAACTTCCTCATCCCCTTCGTCGACCGCGACCTCGTCCGCCTCGCCGCGGCGCGGGTCCGGGTCGTCGACTTCTTCTACGGCGACCCCGATCCGTCGCTCGTCGAGCTGGTGCACGGCGGCGGCGCGCTCGCCGGGTGGCAGGTCGGGTCGGCGGCGGAGGCGCGGGCCGCCGTCGAGGCGGGGTGCGATCTCGTCGTCGCCCAGGGCGTCGAGGCCGGAGGACATGTGCGCGGCCGCATCGGCCTGCTGCCGCTGCTGGCGGAGGTGCGCGAGGCCGTCGACGTCCCGGTGGTCGCCGCCGGCGGCATCGCCACCGCCCGGGGCGTCGCCGCGGCGCTCGCCGCCGGCGCGGACGCGGTGCGGGTCGGGACCGGGTTCATCGCCGCGGAGGAGGCGGACGCCCACCCGGCCTACGTCGCCGCGATCCTCGCCGCCGGCGCCGACGACGCCGTGCTCACCGAGGCGTTCTCGATGGGCTGGCCGGACGCGCCGCACCGCGTGCTGCGCTCCTGCATCGAGGCCGCGACCGCGCTCGACGCCGACATCGCCGGCGAGACCGTCCTCGGCGGCGTCTCGATGCCGGTGCCGCGGTGGGCGCCGCCGCCGCCCGGCCGCTCCACGACGGGCCACGTCGAGGCGATGGCGCTGTACGCCGGCCAGGGCGTCGGCGCGGTGCGCGCCGTCGCTCCCGCGGCGGCGATCGTCGCCGAGCTCACCGAGGGCCTGGTCAGCGGGCGGTGACGGTCACCGTGACCCGGAACGCCTGCGCCGGGCAGACCCCCGCCGACGCGGCGGAGATGCAGACCGCGAGCCGGTCGAGCTCGAGGACGGCGGTGCCGGGCCGCGTCGCGACGTAGAGGGCGTGGAGGGCGAGCGGCTCGGCGTCGATGCTGAGTGGTCGGAGCACGGTCGGGGTGGAGTCGGACGGCGGGTTCCAGGGCGCCGCGGCCGTCCCGGCGAGGTCGACGGCGAGCTCGGCGCCGGCCGGGACGCTGACCGTCTCGACCGGAGCGGTGATCCGGACCACGGCGACGGCGGGCGGGGTGGGTGACGCCGACGTGACCGGCGGAGGCGCCGGCGCGGCCACGGGCGTGCTCGCCGCGAGCGCCCGCACGGGCGTGACCGCCACGGGGCTCGGCGCCGCCGATCCCCCGGTCAGCGGCGCGGGGGGGCCGTCCACCCGGCCCAGCCGCACGGTGCCCGACGACTCCGGGACGCGGACCAGCGCACCCAGGACCGCGCCGGTGACGGCGAGCCCCGTCACGATCGCTCCCAGGAGCGCGAGGCGCTGCAGGACGGACCTCCTCTTCGTCACCGGCCGATGGTGCCCCGCGGCCCATGAGGGATCCGCGTACGGCTGTGAAGATCGGCAAACCCGGAATCGGGCGGGCGGCGGCGCTACTCCCCGGAGCCGAGCGCCCGACCCATGTCCTCGACCGCGCGCCGGAAGGCGGGATGCACCCCTGAGAGGACGATGCACCGGCCGGGGTGCACCTCGTCGACGACGATCGCGCCCCGGATCCCGAGCTGCGGCACCCGGACCAGGAGCACGCCGAGGGAGGCGACGACGGCCAGGAGGCCGGCGACGGCGAGCGCCCCGACCCGCGACCCGGCGACGGTCAGCACGGCCCCGGCGGCGAACAGCGCCAGCGCCGCCGCCCTGGTGCGGGGGAGGACGCCGAAGAGCAGGAGCAGGTAGGTCCACCGCGGCAGGCTCCGGAGGGTCATCCCGAGGACCCGGTCGGCGCGGTCGCCCGTCCTCACACAGACCGAGGGGAGGCGCCCGTCGGTGAAGTCGGCCTCGCGCACCGCGACCCACATCGGCGGCCACTGTAGCCGCCGCGACCCACTGGCGGTCCCGCGACATGACCCCACGGAGGCGGCGGCGCGGTGCCGCCGCCTCCTCCCTGGGAGTTGCAGTTCTAGCGAGCGGCGGGGGTGGCGGCGCTGTTCGGCGCGCGGGTCGCCGACCCGCTGAGCTGCGTGCTCAACCGCTCGTCGAGCGCAGCGGCCTCGTCCGCATCCGCACCCCGGCGCACCAGCACCGTCGTGATGACCGCCGTCCACACGAGCAGGAGAACCATCGGGAAGAAGAAGGCCGACGCCAGCAGGCCGACGGCGACGACCAGGCCGAGGGTCAGCAGCCTCCGGCCGAGGATCCCCGCCGAGTACGCCTGGACGCTCAGCGCCCCCACGCTCAGGGAGGCCGCGAACATCCCGGCGACCGCGATGAAGGGGAATCCCATGTCGTTGGCGAGCCGCAGGGTGTCGGGACCGGGCTCGGCCAGGTTGCCGAAGAGCATCGACCCGGTGACCACCGCCATGCCCACGCCGCCGATCATGATGGCGGCCGCGGCGACCGCGGCGGTGACGACGCCCACGGGGCTGGTGGCCGCCGGGCGGCGAGCCGCCGCGATGCGCTGCCACACGGTGGTGAGGAACGCGAGCAGGCACACGCCCGACGCGACCAGGATGAACCCGGAGATCGTGATGAGGACCCGGTTGCCCTTGTCCGCGAAGTACGAGGTCCAGATCGCATTCGATTGGTCAGGGTTCGGGGAATTGTTCATCAGGAAGCCGGTGATGAAGAGGGCGATGAAGGCGATGCCGGTCAGCGGCTCCCACCGCCTCCACGTCGCGGCCCGCGACCCATCCCTGTGAGCCTGTTCCATGCCGGACACCTCTCTGACCTCGAAATGAACAGTTCGAAGCCGAGCATCGACCGCGCGGATGAAGCTGGCAACGAAGAGTCGTGAACAGATGAGTGCGAGCGGTGAAGAGCCGCCGGCGATACCGTGGTGAGGTGGGACAAGGGGCGCACCTGCGCAACGTCCGCGTGGCCCTGGCCGTGGCCTTCGGCGTGTGCCTTCTCGGCGGGACGCTGCTCGTGATCAGGGGGGATGACGCTCGGCGACCTCGTGAGGCGCTGGCGGAGCGAGAGGGATTCGAACCCTCGAGACGAGTTACCCCGTCTACCGCATTTCCAGTGCGGCGCCCTCGACCAGGCTAGGCGATCGCTCCGCGGGCCATTGTACCGGGGCGTCGACGGCCCTCCCGAGGTTCCGACCGGCCGCTGGACGGCCGGTATACTCGCGCGCGGAGAGGTGTCCGAGTGGTTGATGGTGCCGCTCTCGAAAAGCGGTGTGGTGATGAGCCACCGCGGGTTCGAATCCCGCCCTCTCCGCCAGGTGCCGGGCCCCCCCGGGCGGGACCGCCGTCGTGCTGATGAGCGCCGCCACGCCGGTCACAGGCTCGACCGGCGGGACGGCGCGGTGTCGGTCACATGGTCGGGGCGGTCACCGCCGAGGGCGTGCGAGCTCGCTCCCGTGCTCGTGGAGGAGGTGGACCTGGAAGGGGATCACCTCCGGCTCCTGCTGTCCTCCGGTGACGTCGAAGGCGGGGCGGAGACGCTTGTTCAGGAAGGCGTCGAACTGCTCCTGGGACTCCCAGACGTCGACGACGCACCACCCGTCGGGGGTGGCCCCGGCGGCGTGGCTGATGATCCCGTCCGGCCAGTTGCCTCCCGTGGCGGTGAGCCCGAGCTCACGCATGACCGCGTCGTAGCGCGCGGCGCCGAGCCCCTTGAAGTTCATCACCAGTCCCACAGCCATGGCAGAGCCTCCTGAGCGGATGCAACCGCCCGACTGTGGACCGGGGCCCGGGACTCCTCAAGCAAGAGTCGGTTAAGGATCGTGAGAGAGTTCGGACCACCCGCCGCCGGAGGTCAGCAGCCGCGCTGCCCCGTTGCGCGCGCCATCGAGAGCATCATCGTCGGGTCGGCGGTCCACAGCCGGCCGAGCCAGGCGAGGCTGTCGCGGGCCTCGGCCGCCCAGGCGTCCCAGCCGTGGCCGCCGGGGACGATCTCGGCCTGGAGCGGTGACCAGCCCAGGCCACGCACGGTGCCGATGAAGCGTTCGGTGTCCGGGCGGAACTCGTCGTCGGCGGCACCGGCGCCGACGAAGAGGGGGAAGCGCCGCGTCGCGGGGACCGCGGCGATGGTCAGCGCCGGGCTGTTCGCCGGGGCGGCCCTGCCGAAGACATCGTCGCCCCCGGTGAAGACGCCCGAGTAGCTCGCCACCCAGGTGAAGAGGCCGGGGTGGTGCAGGGCGAGGTTGACCGCACCGAAGCCGCCGGCGCTCGCTCCGGCGATCCCCCGCTCGGCGCCGCCGAGGGTGCGGAAGCGCCGGTCCACCGCGGGGACCAGGCGGTCGACGAACCAGCTCTCCAGGGCGGCGCCGTTCACGGTGTTGCCCCACCAGGCGCCGTTGACGTCGTTGCCGTCGGGGAAGACGGCGATCAGCGGCGCCAGCCGGCCGAGCGCCTGCATGTGGTCGAGGAGGTCGGGGAGCTGCCCACCCGCGATCCAGTCCGGCGCCGCGCCCGGCGACCCGTGGAGGAAGTAGACGACCGGCAGCCGCTCGCCGGCGAGGGCGGCGGCGGGCAGGTAGGCGAGGACCCGGCGGCCGTCGACGGCGAAGCCGTCGACCCTGCCGGGGGCCGGGGCGGCGGCGGCGGTCGGCCTGCAGGGCGCCCCCGAGACCACCATCGGCCGGGCGAAGCCGGTCAGCGGCAGCGAGGGCCTCGCGGAGCGGAATGGGAGGACGGCGCAGACGACGGCGCTGGCGAGAGGTGCATGGGCGCGAAGGGACGCGGATCACGCCACCGCCCGCCCCTGCGCCACCTCAAATCGTCGACCCCCCAAACCTCGTTGGGCGAGGGTAACCCTACCGTGCCGGTACGTCACCGTGCGCCGTGGCCGATCCCGTCGGGGTCGGGTTCGGATGCGGTGCACCAGACCTCGCCCATCGCCGGGACCGCATCGTGACCGCGACGCGATCCCGCTGCGGTCGGCGAGGCGGATGGTGGGGACACCGGGACCGTCCGAGCCCGGGCCCCCTCCCCACGAGGACCGCCGCCATGGACCAGCTCATCCTTGCCGCCCACGACGTCGTCGAGGCCTGGGAGAAGCACACCCTCGACCTCGGGGAGGCCATCCGCCGCCTCGCCGACGCCATCGCCGCCCGGAAGGTCAGCCTCGACACCGCGCCCGAGCTCCCGGAGCTGACCGCGACCGCGAGCTGAGGCCCGCTCGGCCGGTCAGCCCGCCGCCAGGGCCTCGACCGCCACGAGGACGTGGGTGCCCGCGTCGAGGATGCGGTGCAGCCCCTCCACGGTCGGCGCGCCGGCCATGTCCCAGCGCTCGACGACCAGGGGCGCGAGCTCGTCGACCTCGGCGCCGGCGACGAACCGGGCTGCGCCGTCCGCCCGAGCGCCGCTCCCGGGGACCCGCAGCCCGACCCACGGGTTGCGCCTCGGTGAGGAGCAGGACCACCCCCGGCGGCGCCACCGCGAACCAGGCGCGCACCGTGCCGGTGCCGCGGCGGTCGCGGGAGCTGACCAGCAGCTCCTCCTCCCCCTCCAGAGCGGCGAGGAAGTCGGCGGGGAGCGGTCTGACGGGGGGGTCGGGCATGGCGGGAGCCGCCATTCTCGCCCGTGCCACGTTCGTTACAGAGCCGTCCCCGGTATGTGGCCGGGCATCCGACGGATCGAAGCCACACTCGAAGCCATGGAAGCCGGACCTGTGACCTCGATGCTCAGGAGCGCGAAGCGCCGTCTCATCGGAATCTCGATCTTCTGGGCGCTCTTCGCCGTGGCCCTGGGGGTCGCCAACGGCGTCGGGTTCATCGACGGAACGGTCGCCGTCAACTTCGTCCGCTGACGGCGTTGAGGACCGGCGCGTTGTCACCAACGTGTCGCGCCCCGATGGCACCCCCGCGACGGCACGGTCATCGATCGCAACCCGGACGTATCCTCGATGTGACCCCGGCGGGCCACACCTCGAGATCCAGCAACAGGGAAAGATCGTGCGACGCCTCATCCTGACCCTCCTCGCCGCCGTCTGCGCCGTCACCGCCCTCAGCGGCTGCGGCGCCCCCGTCGCCTCCAACTCCGGCACGGCGTCGGTCGCCGCCATCGGCCGCTGAGCCACCGCCGCGGCGCTCAGCGTCCCGAACGCCGCGCCTGGCGGAGCGCGGTGAAGAAGCCGCTGAGCAGCTCGCCGCACTCGCCGGCGAGCACCCCCTCGACCACCGCGACCCGGTGGTTGCCGGCAGGGTGGCGGAGCACGTCGTAGACGCTGCCGTCGGGCCATAGACGCAGGCGTCGACCCGCGCCTGGACCATCGCCCCGGCGCACATCGGGCAGGGCTCGAGGGTGACGACCAGCGTCACCCCGGAGAGCCGCCAGCCGCCGAGCGCCCGGGCGGCACCGCGGAGCGCCAGCATCTCGGCGTGGGCGGTCGCGTCGCCGGCGCGCTCCATCCGGTTGGAGGCGGCGGCGACGACCCGGCCGCCGTGAACGGCGACGGCGCCGACCGGCACCTCACCGCGGCGGCCGGCGTCGCGGGCCAGGCGAAGCGCGTGGCGCATCCAGCGTGCGTGGTCGCGGTCCGCCGGGGTGACCACGGTGGCCACCGGTGCGCCTATCCGGTCGCGAGCAGCGGGATCGGCTTGAGGTCGGGCCGC
>VBHE01000281.1:0-4822 GCA_005889515.1 Chloroflexota bacterium
CGGCGACGGACCACCCATCCACCGGCTAGCGGTTTGGAGCCGGAGATGGGAGGAACCTGGATCGTCTACTGCTGCACGCTCCGGACAAGGACAAAGGGCTTATCGGATCGTCCCCGTGCAACTGTCTCCCTCCCGGGCGGCGGGTGGGCAGTCGGTGGCGCAGACGAAGCCGTCCGTGTACAGGCAATGCAACTTGCCTTCCCTTCCTCTGCTGCAGACACCGTGGCAGGTGGTCGCCGCCCGGATCGCACGTCCACCGGTCACGAGGCCAAGAGTGAGGACGCCCGCGGTGACGCCCACCCTCCGGAGGGCTGTGCGGCGAGTCAGACTCCCGGTGGCGATGGCCCTCGCCATGTCATCGAAGCGATCGTTCACTTCAGCGATCCTCCAAGGGGCGGCTGCAGCCGCTCGTCCGGGGTCACGGGTCGGGCGGACCCGGCCGCCTGCCGGGCGGTGAGGATCGATAGGCCCGCAGCTCCGACGGCAGCACCCGCGCCAGCCAGAGGCCGCCGGGGACGAGCACGAAGTGCGGCCCGGGGCTGCCGAGCCAGAGACAGAGCGCGACGTCGGCGGCGAGCACGACCGCGATCGGCACGATCACCCGGCGCAGGAGCCAGCTCCTCGGATCCCTCACGACTCGACGGTAGCACCGGCTGCTCCCGGCCTCCTCACCCGAACCCCAGGGTTAACCCTCGCCGGATCCTCGGGAGTTCCTCGATGACGCCGAGACGGCAGGCCCGAGGATCGGTTGCACGGCAGACGCTCCCGGCGCCGCCGCCGCGATCAGGAGAGCCGTCGCCGATGCATCCGTCCACCCTCGAGCGCACCGGCGACCAGCTGGTCCTCGCGCTCGCCGAGCTGCGCGAGCTCGCCGCGGGAATCCATCCGACCATCCTCACCGAGGCCGGCCTCGGACCCGCGCTGGAGTCGATCGCGGAGAGGTCCGCGGTGCCGCTCGAGGTGCGCTGCGCGTGCGACGAGCGGCTGCCGAGCGAGGTCGAGGCCGCAGCGTACTTCGTCGTGTCGGAGGCGGTCGCCAACGTGAGCAAGCACGCGCGCGCGAAGCGCGCCGTCGCCACCGTCGTCCGCGACGACGGACGGCTGCGTGTGGAGGTGGTCGACGACGGAGTCGGCGGCGCCGACCCGGCGCGGGGCTCGGGCCTCTGCGGGCTTGCCGACCGCATCGCAGCGCTCGACGGACGTCTCGCCGTCCTCAGCCCTCCGCTCGGGGGGACGCGGCTGGTCGCGGAGATCCCGTGCGCGTAGTCCTCGCCGACGACTCCGTCTCCTCCGCGAGGGCCTCGCGCGGGTGCTCGCCGATGCGGGGATCGACGTCGTCGCCCAGGTCGGCGACGCCGAGGCGCTGCTCGCGACCCTCGACGCCACCGCCGTGGACATCGCGGTCGTGGACATCCGCATGCCTCCGACGAGAACCACCGAGGGGCTCGTCGCCGCGGCGACGATCCGCCGGATCGCGGCCGGCGGGTGGGTGATCGACCCACTCGTCGTGTCCCGCCTGGTCGGGCGGCGGCGTGAGCGCAACCCGCTCGACGAGCTCACCGACCGTGAGCGGGAGGTGCTCGGCCTGATGGCGGAGGGACGCTCGAACCAGGCGATCAGCGAGCGGATGTTCCTGAGCCCGAAGACCGTGGAGACCCACATCCGCAGCGTCTTCTCGAAGCTCGGGCTCGACGATCTCCCGGGTGACAATCGCCGCGTGCTCTCGGTGCTCGCCTATCTCCGCCGCTAGCCGGCTGGCGGAGCGGCGGGCTGAAGAGGGTGAGGGTCCGCTCGAGGCGCGGTAGTACCCTGTCCTCGCACCCCCGCCGGATCGCGGGGGGCCGGCTACCGGAGGAGAGACATGGCGGACGAGCTGGACGACTTCACCGCAGCGGAGATCGGCCACGCGCTGGTGCGCTACCTGGTCGACGAGGACCCGGCCAACGTGGGGCGTTTCATCCCGGATCTCGATCCCACCACCGTCGACGACGCCAAGGCGGCGCGCATCGCCCAGAGCCTGGTGGAGCTGCTCCGCAAGGTCAGCATCGCCTGATCACAGGAGGCACGACCATGTCCGTCCGCGACGTGAGCACCCGCACCGCAGCACCCGCCATCCAGGAGATGCCGCGGCCCGCGTGGCAGGGCGTCAACCACCTCGCGCTGGTCACCCCGGACATGGACGCGACCGTCCGCTTCTATCACGGCGTCCTCGGCATGCGGGTGGTGGCCGGCATCAGCGCCGGGCCGATGCGCCACTACTTCTTCGAGTGGACGGGTGGCGGCACCTACTGCAAGCCGGCGGGATGGCGGGTCGAGCAGCCTCTGCAGTTCGACCACCTCTCCTTCAACCTGCCCGACCACGAGTCGCTCGTCGCCCTCCAGGCGCGGCTGCAGGAGGCCGAGGTCGAGGTGACCGAGGAGATCGACCACGGGTTCATCCACTCGATCTACTTCACCGCGTCCTTCTGGCTCTCGGACGCCACGGCGAAGGCGGAGGGCGACCGCAGCGCCTTCAGCGACCCCGACCCGGTGGCTGCGGTGCGCGAGCTGGAGGCGGCCGGACGGCTCGGGTGGATGCCCGCGACCGACCTGGTCCCCGAGCCCCACGGCATCGCGTAGGGCTCAGCGCCTGGCCAGCCTGCGGATCGCTCCGCGGAGGACGAGCAGGGCGACGAGCGCGATCATCTGACCGCCGAGGGCGATGCGGGTGACGTCGACGGCGGGCCGCCACGCCACCTCGCCGTCGCGGATCACGTAGGCGCCGACCGGCCGCGCCTCGAATCCGAACCCGCCGCCACCGCCGCCGCCCTCGCTCGGGCTGCTGCCGCCGCCCCCTCCCCCGCCCCCGGCCACCCGGGCGACGGGGACGACCACGGTGCCGTCGCGCTCGTAGGGCTCGCCGAAGACCTGGCGGATGGTCAGGGTGTCGCGCACCCGGTCGAGGATCTCCTCAGCGCGCATGGCGCTCCCTCCACGGCGTGGGTCCGGCCGCCGAGCGTACAGCGACCGTCCCTTGCCGGCCCGGCCCGGCCCGCGTAGACTGAATGAATCTTCATTCAGCGGAGAGGGGCGGGCCATGCGGGCGATGGGCGGCGAAGAGCGCGGCGACCGCCGCCGCACCCAGATCCTCGACGCCGCCGCGCGGGTGTTCGCCGAGCGTGGCTACCACCGCACCACGGTGCGCGACATCGCCCGCGAGGCGGGCATCGCCGACGGCACCATCTACCTCTACTTCTCGAGCAAGCAGGAGCTGCTGCTCGGCCTCATCGCCCAGCTCGGACGGTTCGCGGAGCGCCGCGCCGACTTCGCCGAGGCCGGGGCGATGGACCTGCGCGACTTCTCCCGGAGCTACCTGGCGCTGCGGTTCGAGCAGGTCCGCGAGACCCGCCACCTGTTCACCGCGGTGCTTCCCGAGATCCTCGCCGACGCCGAGCTCCGCGAGGGCTTCTCCGAGCGGGTCACCGAGGCCTACGAGGCCGCCGACGCCGAGCTCGCCCGCCGGGCACGGCGCGGTGAGCTCGGCGATCTCGATCCGCAGCTGCTGACGCGGGTCGCCGCCGCCACCGGCCTGGGGCTGCTGGTGCTCGCGATCCTCGAGGAGCCGGTGCTCGCCGAGCGCTGGGACGAGCTTCCGGAGTTCCTGACCAGGCTCTGGTTCGACGGACTGCCGAGGGAGAGGGGATGACCACGACGACCACCACCATGCTGACCACCGCAGCACCGCCGATTCCCGACATCGCGTCGGCCGCCTTCAAGTCGGATCCGGTCCCCGCGTGCGCCCGGCTGCGCACCGAACAGGCGGTGGTGCGCATGGCCGTGCCCTTCGCCGAGGGCCACGCGTTCGTCGTCACCCGCTACGCGGAGGCGGCGGCGGTGCTCCGCGACGAGCGCTTCGTCAAGAACGTCCGCACCGCCCGGGACCCCGGCGACCTCCGCCTCCCCTGGGCGCCGCGGTCGCTGCGCCCCCTGCAGAACAGCATGCTCGACGTCGATGGCGCCGACCACCGCCGGCTGCGCAGCCTCGTCCAGGAGACCTTCTCGCCGCGATACATGGCCCAGCTCGAGCCACGGATCGAGTCGCTCACGGCCGAGCTCCTCGACCGCCTCGACGGCGCGACCGACGTCGACCTCGTCGCCGCCTTCGCGCTGCCCCTGCCGCTCACCGTCATCGCCGAGATCATGGGCGTCTCCGAGCGCGACCGGATGCGCTTCCGCCGCTGGGTCGGCACCCTGCTCGGCGCCCGGCCGTCGACCCGGCCGACCCTGCGCATGCTGATGAAGCTGCCCGACGTGCTCGCGATGATGCGCCTCCTCCGCCGGCTCGTCGCCGAGAGGCGGGCCGATCCCCGTGACGACCTCATCAGCCGGCTGGCGGCACCCGATGCCGCCGGTGACCGGCTCGACGACGACGAGCTCCTCGCCATGGTGTTCGTCCTGCTCATCGCCGGCTACGAGACCACCGTCAACCTCATCGCCACCGGCACCCTGCTGCTGCTCCGCAACCCCGACCAGCTCGCGCGTCTGCGGTCGGACCCGGGGCTCATCGGCCACGCGGTCGAGGAGCTGCTGCGGCTCGCCTGCCCGGTCGACCACGCGAGCGAGCGGTATGCGCGCGAGGACGTCGAGGTCGGAGGCGTCACCATCCCGCGCGGATCGCTGGTGCTCGTCGGCCTGGCATCGGCGAACAGCGACAGCGCCCAGTTCAGCGACGCGGAGCGGCTCGACCTCGGGCGCTCGGAGAACCGCCACCTCTCCTTCGGGCTCGGCCCCCACTATTGCCTGGGGGCTCCGCTCGCCCGTCTCGAGGGGCGGATCGCCATCG
>VBHE01000281.1:4929-22986 GCA_005889515.1 Chloroflexota bacterium
GTCCATGACCGCGTACGGGGATGGAGACGACGCCGAGGCGAGCCCGTCGCGAGGGCGGACGCCGCGGATCGCCGCCGACGACCCGCTGCTCGCCGGCGCCGAGACCGAGGCGGAGCGACGGGCGCGGCGGCGTCTGATCCGCGAGCTCCTCGACGAGGGCGTCCCCCGCGAGGACCTGCTCGACGCCGTCGAGACTGACCGGCTCTCGCTGCTGCTCACCGACCTGATCCTGCGGGGGGGCCGTCAGTACTCCGACGCGACCCTGGAGCGCCGCACCGGGCTCTCCCGCGCCCAGCTTGACGAGTTCCGCCGCGCAGCCGGGCTGTCGCCGGTGCAGGAGATCACCAACGCCGACCTGACCGCCGCGTCCGCCCTCGCCCAGCTGCTCGCCGCAGGGATCCCGTCCGAGGAGGTCGTCGACGTCTCCCGGGTCGCCGGGCAGGGCGTCTCGAGCATCGCCCGGGCGATCACCCGGGTCGCCTCCCGCGTCCTGGTCCGCGCCGGCGACTCCGAGCTCGACGTGAGCCGCCGCTACGTCCGGGCCGCCGACGAGTTCTTCCCGCTGGTCACCGCGCTCGGCATCTACCAGTTCCGCGGCCACCTCCGCGAGGCGCTGCGCCAGGAGGCGGTCGGGCGCGTGGAGCGCGAGACCGGCGGGGTGCGCGGCGCCCGCGACGTCTCCGTCGCCTTCGCCGACCTGGTCGGCTTCACCCGCCTCGGCAACCGGGTCCACGCCGACGAGATCGGACGGGTGGCGGGGCGCCTGGTGACCCTCGCCTACGAGCTGGCCCAGCCTCCGGTCGCGATCGTCAAGACCATCGGCGACGCGGTGATGTTCGTCTCCCCCGAGCCCACGCCCCTGGTCGACTGCCTGCTCCGCCTCGTGGACGCCGTCGACGCCGAGGGCGAGGACTTCCCCCAGCTCCGCGCCGGCGTCGCCCGTGGTCCCGCTGTCGAGGTCGGCGCCGACTGGTACGGGCACGCCGTCAACCTCGCCAGCCGGCTGACCGCCGCCGCCCGCCCCGGGTACGTCGTCGCCACCCCCGAGGTGCGCGCGGGCACCGGCGCCAGCTTCCGCTGGTCGCGGGCGCTCCCCCGGCACCTGCGCGGGGTGCGCGGCCCGGTGCTGATGGCCCGGGTGCGGGCCCACCCGGCTCCGGGAGAGCGGGCTCGCGGGCTCCTCGAGGCCGCCGTCCAGGCCCTCACCCTCCCGGTCGACCCCGAGCCGGCCGGCGACGACGGGGTCGTCGGGTAGAGCGGCCCGATCCGCGGCTCGCGGCGCAGGCCACCCGCCTACACTGACGGAGCGCGAACCCCCGGCTCGGGCCGGCGCGCGGGAGGGAGCATGGCGACGATCACGGGGGAGAGGTCCGCTTCTCTCCACTCCGCGGCGACCCGTGCCGCCGCGGCGGGCGCGGCCGCCGGACGCGCCGACTGGGGGCTGGTCGCCCTCTGCTCCTGGATCGTCGGCGGCGGCTACCTCGACGTCTGGGCGCACTCCCACCTCCGTCTTGTCGAGTCCTTCGTCACCCCGTGGCACGTCCTCCTCTACTCGGGCATGGTCGCGACCACCGGCTACCTGCTCCTGCTGCGCCGCAGCCGCCTCTCCCGCGGGGCCGGCTGGGACTGGACGTCCGGGTACGGCCTCTCGCTCACCGGCTGCGCGCTCTTCGCCGCCTCCGGCCTCCTCGACGCCGCCTGGCACACGATCTTCGGCATCGAGACCGGGGTGAACGGCCTGATCAGCCCGCCCCACGTCCTGCTCACGGTGAGCACCGGGCTGATCGTGAGCGGCCCGCTCCGGGTCGCCTGGAGCACGCGGGGGGGCGCCGCCTCCTGGCCGGCGGTGCTCTCGGCGGCGCTGACCCTCAGCGTGCTCACCTACCTGACCCAGTTCGACCACCCGCTGAGCAACCTCTGGGCGGCCGGCCAGCCGCCGCCGTCGGTGCTCGGGTTGCGCAACCGTGAGATGCAGCTCGGCCTGCTCGGCATCCTCGTCCAGGCGGGGCTGCTGGTCGGGACGGCGCTGCTCCTCCTCGCCCACCAGCGGCTGCCGGTGGGCTCGCTCACCGTGATCGCGGGCGTCAACGGCTTCCTGGTCACGGCGGTCGACCACATCGGCCCGCTCGCGCTCCTCGCTGCCGGGATGGGGCTGCTCGGCGACCTCCTGCTGCGGGGACTGCGGGTGTCGGCGGAGAGACGGCGGCGGTTCCTGGCGTTCGCCACCGTCTGGCCGGCGACGGCATACACCGCCTACTTCGCCGCCCTGGTCGCCACCCGCGGGGTGTGGTGGCCCACCCACGTGTGGACGGGGGCGATCCTGCTCGCCGCCGCGGAGGGCTGGCTGATCGGCCTCCTCGTCCTCCCGGCTACGACCGGCGCCACCCGTGGTGAGGCCTGAGGACCCCGACTGCGCACCCAATGGCCGTCCGCGGCCGTTTCTCCCTTAAGATGCCGATCACATACGGAGTGGCGCCGCGTGCCGGACGGTTGGGGGTCCGGTATGTCAGAGGCATTGGGGGCCGTGGGTGAGCATCGGCGGTGATTCCCCGGTTGAGCCGACGAGCGCAGCCGACGAGTGGCTGAAGACTCAGTGGGCGATCTCGGTCGGGCGCTGGATCGCGGTCGTCGTCGGATTCGGGCTCGCGTTCGGGATCCAGGCCAGTCCGAAGGACTGGCAGCCGGCGCCGATCTCGCGCGCAGGCCTCGTGGCCATGACCATCGCCCTGGCCGCGTACAACTCGATCGCCTTCTTCGGTCTGAAGCCGATCCGCAAACGCTCGGCGCGGTTCGCCGAGCGGTTGGTCGGTGCTTTCATCGTCGGCGACTTCCTGATCTGCGCGGGATGGGTGCTGCTGCTCAGCAACAACCACTACAACACCGGGTTCGCGCTCTTCTGCGTCATCGCCATCGAGATCGCGGTCAACTATCCACGACAGAACCGGGTCGCGTTGGCGTTCCTCGCGGCCTACGGCGGCGTCCTCATCGCCTCACGGCGGATCGGCGAGAGCATCGGCGCCAGCCCTGGGATCTTCCAGATCCACTGGGACGAGCTGGGGTTCCGGCTGTTCATCGTCACCATCGTCACCGGCCTGACGATGGTCATCACCCGCGAGCGCGAGAAGCTGCGCGAGCTCGCCGAGGCGCGGTCGGTCACCGACGCGCTCACCGGGCTCGGTAACCGGCGGGCGCTCGACACCCGGCTCGCCGAAGAGGTCGTCCGCGCCGAGCGCATCGGCTACCCGCTCACCGTGCTGCTCGCCGACGTCGACAACTTCAAGACCTACAACGACACCTATGGGCACCGGGTGGGCGACGAGATCCTCAGGGTGATCGGCAGGGTGCTGCAGACCCAGGGACTGCGCCAGGGCTCGGACCACGCCTACCGCTACGGCGGCGAGGAGTTCCTGGTGCTGCTGCCCGGACTCGGCGCCGACGACGCCCTCGAGGTCGCCGAGCGTCTCCGCGAGGCGATCCGCAGCGAGACCACCGCCATCCGCCTCCCCAGGGGGCCGGTGCCGGTCACGGTCAGCGTCGGGCTCGCCGTCTTCCCGACCGACGGCGGCAACGCCGAGGAGGTGGTGCAGCGCGCCGACATCGCGCTGTACCGCGCCAAGGAGCAGCGCGACCGGGCGGTCGCCTACAAGCCCGAGGGAACCGTGCCACCCGCCCCGCAGCGGACCAGTCCCCGGGCCGCGGCGGGCTGAGCCCGGCGCCGGGGAGCGCCCGTATCATCCGCTGCTCGTGAGCGAGCCCGCGGAGCCCCCGATCCCCGACGGGCTGCTGCTGCGCATCTACCGGGTGGCGGTGCTCACCCGCGCCGTCGACCACCAGCTCTGGCTGCTCTCCCGCCAGGGCCGCGCCGGCTTCGTGCTCACCGCCCGCGGCCACGAGGTCGCCCAGATCGCCAGCGCGGCGGCGATGCGCCGTGGCCACGACTCCGCGTGGTGCTACTACCGCGACATGGGAGTCGGGATCGCGCTCGGCGTCACCCCGTACGAGATCCTCCTCGGCGGCCTCGCCCGCGGCGCCGACCCACACTCCGGCGCTCGCCAGCTCACCATGCACCTCTCCAGCCCATCGCTGCGGATCGGCAGCATCTCGAGCGCGATCGCCGCCCACATCCCCCACGCCGTCGGCGCCGCCTACGCCGCCCGGGTGCGCGGCGAGGACAGCGTGGCGATGTGCTGGTTCGGCGACGGCGCCGCGAGCGAGGGCGCGACCCACGAGGCGATGAACCTCGCCGGCGTGCACCGGTTGCCGGTGGTGTTCCTCTGCGAGAACAACCGCCTCGCCATCAGCGTGCCCCTGGCACTGCAGATGCCGGTCGAGCGGGTGAGCGACCGCGCCTCCGCGTATGCGATGCCCGGGGAGAGCGTCGACGGCACCGACGCCGAGGCGGTGTTCACGGCGACGCGCGCGGCGGTCGAACGGGCGCGCGGCGGGGGTGGGCCGAGCCTCCTCGAGCTGCGCGTCCCACGGATCACTCCGCACTCGTCCCAGGACGACGACGCCTACCGCAGCGCCGAGCAGCGCGCCGCAGCGGCGGCCGCCGACCCCCTGCCGCGACTGCGCGAGACCCTGATCGAGCGCGGCATGCTCGCCGTCGACGAGGACGAGCGGATGGTGCGCGAGGCGCGCGAGCAGGTCGTCGCCGACGAGGACCTCGCCCTCGCCATGCCCGAGCCCCTGCCGGAGCGGGCGCGGCGCTGGCTGTATGCCGGCGACCCTCCGCACGGCGGGGTGACCCTCCCCGCGCGCTATGCGAACTGGACGGGCGTGTTCGATGGCTGACCCGCAGGCGGGGCGCACCATGGTCCAGGTGCTCCACGACACCCTGCGCGCGGAGATGCTGCGCGACCCGGCGGTGGTGGTGATGGGCCAGGACGTGGGGATCAAGGGCGGGGTGTTCAAGGTGACCGACGGGCTGCACGCCGAGTTCGGCCCGATGCGGGTGCTCGACACCCCGATCTCGGAGATCGTCATCGCCGGCGCGGCGATCGGCGCCGCGATGATGGGGCTGCGGCCGGTGGCGGAGTTCCAGTTCGCCGACTACATGCATGCCGCCTACGACCAGATCGTCAACCAGGCGGCGACGATGCGCTGGCGCAGCGTCGGAGCCTGGTCGGTCCCGGTCGTCTTCCGCGCCCCCAGCGGCGGGGGGGTGCACGGCGGCGTGTACCACTCGCAGAGCATCGAGGCGCTCTACGGGCACATCCCCGGGCTGCGGGTCGTGGTCCCGGCGACCCCGCGCGACGCCGGCGGGCTGCTCCGGGCGGCGATCCGGGACGACGACCCGGTGGTCTTCTTCGAGCACAAGGCGCTCTACCGGCGCCATCGCGAGATCGTGGCCGACGATGCCGAGGTCGTCCCCCTCGGCGTCGCCCGCCTCGACCGCGAGGGGGGCGACGTCTCGGTGATCACCTACGGCATGGGTGTCCACCTCGCCCGCGAGGCCGCCGACCGCTGCGCCGCCGACGGGATCGCCACCGAGATCCTCGACCTGCGCACGCTCTCGCCCTTCGACCGCGAGGCGGTGGCGCGGACCGTCGCCCGCACCGGCAAGGTGCTGCTCGTCCACGAGGCGAACCGCACCATGGGGCCGGCCGCCGAGATCGCCGCCTTCATCGCCGAGGAGCTCTTCACCGACCTCGACGGCCCGATCCTGCGGATCGGCGCCGCCGACTGCCACCTCCCCTACAACGGCCCCGAGGAGACCGCGATCCTCCCCGACGCGGCCCGGGTCGAGGAGGCACTTCGCCGCCTCGCGGCCCACTGAGAGGCCGCCTCACGCAGCGTGTGACGCTTTTCTAACGATTGTTGCGTTCTCTACGGGGAGGTCACAGCGGCCGGGAAGACGGTGGAAGGCGGGTTCCGGGGGCTCCGTGGAGGCCGTCGCAGGGGCACACTGCCCCCGTCGGCACCACTGACAAAGGCAAACCCTCCGCGAGGAGGGGACGCAAAGCCACGGATCTCTCGCAGACCGCCGGGTTACCAAGGGTCGCCAACCGGGGCCGACAGCACGGAGCGCTGTTGTGCCCCTCCGCAGACTGTTCACGGCCGCCGCCGCCATCGCGTCGTTCGCCGGCGCCTTCGCCGCGGTCCACGCCCAGATCACCTCCCCGATCGCCGGCGCCCCCGCCGCCGCGAGCGTCGCCTCGGCCAAGGTCCCCAACGCCGACCACAACACCGCCGTGGCCACCCCGGCGCCGACCCCGGCCCCCACCCCGGCGCCGACCCCGGTGCCCACCCCGGTCCCGGTCCCGGTCGTCCAGCAGGCCGCGTCGGCGCCCGCGCCGGTGCGGCATCCGGTGACCGCGGCGCCGCCGCCCGCCCCGGTGCAGCTCTTCAACCATCTCACCAGCGGTGACGGCAGCCTCAACACCGCGGTCGGCGTCTACAGCGACTGCAGCGGCCGCACCGAGCTCACCCACGCCGAGGCGGCGATCGACACCTGCATCCCCGGACCGACGTACTTCGTCGGCCACAACGTCGGCGTCTTCACCCCGCTCATGCACCTGGGCGTGGGCGCGATCATCACCTACTACGACGGCAACGGCACCGCCCACGTGTGGCGCGTCGCCTATGTGATCCCGAACTGGACCGCCGCCAACGGCGTGCCTCCCGCCCAGGGGCCCGGCGTCGTCGCGCAGTTCCAGACGTGTGTGGTGGCGGACGGATCGGTCGACCGCATCCTCGACGTCGTCCCCGCCTAGCCAGGTCCCCCCTTGCGTCCCGTCCAGGCGGTGAGCGCGCCGGCGTCCAGGGTGTTGATGACGGATGCGACATCAACCCCACAGGCGGCGGCGCGCTCGCAGCCGGTGATCTGCCAGTCGAGCTGCCCCGGCGCGTGGGCGTCGGTGTCGACGGCGAAGCGGCAGCCCGCCTCGACGGCGAGCCGCAGCAGCCGCTTCGGCGGGTCGAGCCGCTCGGGGCGGCAGTTGATCTCGACCGCCACGTCGTTCTCGGCGCAGGCGGCGAAGACCGCCCCGTGGTCGAACTCGGACTCCGGCCGGCCCTTCCCCTTCACCATCCGCCCGGTGCAGTGGCCGAGGACGTCGGTGTGGGGGTTGGCGACCGCGGCGAGCAGCCGCGGGGTCATCTCCGCGGCGGGCATGCGCAGCACGGAGTGGACGCTGGCGACGACGAGGTCGAGCTCGGCGAGGAGCGCGGGCTTCTGGTCGAGCGAGCCGTCCTCGTTGATGTCGACCTCGATGCCGGTGAGGATGCGGAACGGGGCGAGCCGCCGGTTCAGCGTGGCGACGACCTCGAGCTGCTGACGCAGCCGCTCGGCGCTGAGCCCGCGGGCCACCTTGAGCCGCGGCGAGTGGTCGGTGAGGACCATGTACTCGTGGCCGAGCGCCCGCGCCGCCTCGGCCATCTCGTCGATGGGGCTGCCTCCGTCGGACCAGTCGGAGTGGACGTGGCAGTCGCCGCGCAGCCGGGCGCGCAGCTGGGCGCCCGCCTCGGCGACCGGCCGCCCCTCGGTGGACTCGAGCCGCCGCAGGTAGACGGGGACCTCGCCGGCGGACGCCTCGGTGATGACCCGGGCGATCACCTCGCCGATTCCGGGGAGCTGCTGGAGGGTGCCGTCGCCCACCCTCCGCTCGAGCTCGCCCTCGGGGAGCCCCTCCACCGTCGCCGCGGCACGGCGGAAGGCGCGCACCCGGTACGAGGGCTCGAGCGCGCGCTCGAGCAGGAAGGCGATGCGCTTCAGCGAGTCGACCGGGGAGATCACTGCACCGTGATAACACCCGCCATCCCCGGATGGATCGCGGACGTATACGGATAGCTCCCCGCGGTGGTGAACTTGAGCGCGTAGGTGCTCGACGGGAACGGCTTGCCGGCGAACAGCCCCGAGACCGCCAGGCCGCCCGCGTATGCGCTCCCCGGCCCCAGCGTCGGTGCCCCGAAGACGAGTGGGTCCTCCGGGGTGATCGTGCGGCCGAAGACGAGGACGTGAGGCTCGTAGCCGTCGTTCTTCCAGGTCACCGTCTGGCCGGCGGAGACGGTCAGGGTGGAGGGGAAGAACATGTTGACGGTCAGCTCCTTGCCGACCGCCCCCGCCTGGACGGTCCCGTCCGCCGGCGTCGCCACCCCGGCGGCGACGGTGGCCGCGTCGGTCCTGTCGGCCGCGAGCTGGCGGTCCGCCGCGCTGGTCAGCGCGTCCGCCGCCTGGATCGGGCTCCCCGCCGGGACGACGGTGAGGGTCGCCGCCATCGTGGGATGGAGGAGGCAGATGAAGCGGTAGGCGCCGGGCTTGATGTCCGCGGAGAGCGGGAGGACCGCGGTCTGGCCGCCGAGGAAGATGCCGCTGTTGTAGAAGGGCTGGCCGGAGAACGGGGCGGGGAGGGCCACCTCCGCCGGCGGGGTCCCCGCCGGCGCCGCGGGCGGCGGGGCGGCGGGCGCGCCCGGGCAGGTCGTGGTCGTCGCCGTCACCGGCTGGGTGCTGACGCAGGGGCCGCCGGCGATCGCGGTGAAGCCCACCCCCGGGGTGAGGAGCGCCGGCTGGTTGGAGTGGTCGGGGAGGACGCCGAAGGTGACCGTGTGCGGGGTCTCCTTGGTGGGATTGACGAGCCGCAGGGTGTCGCCCGGGTGGGCGCTGATCGTCGACGGGTAGAAGGCGAGGAAGTCATAGAGGGGATGGGCGGAGTCCGCCCCGCCGACGTTCACGGTGAGCGTCGACGGGCCCGAGGACGACGGGGCGCTCGTCGGCGCGTTGACCGGGGTCCCGGTCGTCTCCCCGCACCCGGTGATCAGAGCCGCCACGCCCAGCGCGGCGACCCCTGCGCACGCCCTCGGTCCGACCATCTCACGCCCTCCACACATGTACGGGCCCCGATGCCCCCGGGCATGATGCCCCGTCGAGAGTGGCAGCGGGGGACGCGGCGATGAACGCGTAGGAAATCCGGGGGGTCGCGCGTCGAAACAGAGACGCGGACGGCGTCCCTCCCCCGGGGGTGGGGGAGGCGGAGGTGGCGGGGCCCGACCGGGCCCCCGGAGGAGCCGCGATGAGCAGCCCGGAGCCGACCCCGCTCGGCACGGCGCACCCGGCCCTGCGCGCCCTGCGCGCGGCGCGCCGTGACCTCGACGTCGTGGTGGACATCCTCGATCAGCTGGAGCCGGACACCGCGCAGCACCGAGTCGCGGTGCGCGCCTGGACGGACGTCCGGCGGCTGGTCCGGGCCCTCGCCACCGGCACCGAGGACTCGCTCGAGGACGGCGAGGTCTCGGTCGCCTCGATCCGCACCTCCCAGGACCGCAAGCTGCAGCGCGCCCGCGGCGCCTGAACCGCGCAACCGCACCGCGGGTGCGGACGCGCTACATTCGAAGGCGCCATGGACGGTGAGCAGGAATCCGGCCCGGCGCGCCCGACCGAGCGGCGGCGCTTCGTCAGCTCCATCCCCCTGAGCGAGCCCTCGCGCCGCTCCCAGGTGCTGATGTGGATCTTCATCGGCCTCTGCCTGGGCGCCGTGGCCCTGGTCGGGCTCCTCTACTACACCTCGGGCTTCGGGCTCTGGTTCTCGCGCTGAGGGGCGCGGCCGCGCCGGCGGACCCGCGCTGAGCACCCTGCGCTACCTCGGCGACCACTGGGACACGCTGCGCCCGCAGCTCCTCACCCACCTCCAGATCGTCGCAGTGGCGATGGCGGCGGCCGGCGTGGTGGGGCTGGCGATCCGCAGCTCGCCGCGGTCGCGCTCGGGGTCACCGGGGTGATCCTCACCATCCCGAGCTTCGCCCTCTTCGGGCTGCTCACCATCCTGCTGGGCATCGGCAATCCGGCGGTCGAGCTCGGCCTCGCCCTCTACGCCCTGCTCCCCGTCATCCGCAACACCCGGGCCGGCCTGGGGTCGGTCGACCCCGCGGTCGTCGACGCCGCCCGGGCGATGGGGATGGGTCCGGCCCAGGTGCTCTGGCGGGTGGAGCTTCCGCTGGCGCTCCCGGTCATCGTCGCCGGGCTGCGCCAGGCCACCGTGATGGTCGTCGCGATCGCCACCGTCGGCGCGACCGTCGGCGCCAACGACCTGGGCCAGCCCCTGCTCGAGGGCATCCGCGGCGACGACCGCGACGCGATCTTCGCCGGCGCGCTCCTCGTCGGGCTGCTCGGGGTCGGCGCCGACGCCACCCTCGCCGCGCTCGAGCGCGGCCTCTCCCGGAGCCGCGGGTGATCAGCCTCGAGCACGTCACCCGGCACTACGGGGACCGGGTCGCCGTCGACGACCTGTCGGTCGAGATCGCCGCCGGCGAGCTCGCCGTGCTCGTCGGCCCCTCGGGGTGCGGGAAGACCACCACCCTGCGGATGATCAACCGGCTCGTCGAGCCGACCTCGGGGACCATCCGGGTCGGCGGACGCGACACCCGTGAGCTGCCGGTCACCGAGCTCCGCCGCTCGATCGGCTACGTCATCCAGCAGGGCGGTCTCCTCCCCCACCTCACCGTCGCCGAGAACGTCGCCACCGTCCCCCGGCTGCTCCGCTGGGACCGCGCCCGGACCCGCGCCCGGGTGGAGGAGCTGCTCGAGCTGGTGGGGCTCCCCCCCGCCGAGTACGCCTCACGGCTGCCCCGGGCCCTCTCCGGGGGCGAGCGCCAGCGCGTCGGGGTCGCCCGCGCGCTCGGCGCCGATCCCCCGGTGCTGCTCATGGACGAGCCCTTCAGCGCCCTGGACCCGATCACCCGGCTGCGGCTCCAGGGAGAGCTGCTGCGGGTGCAGTCGCTGGTGCGCAAGACCATCGTCGTCGTCACCCACGACATCGACGAGGCGCTGCGGCTCGGCGACCGGGTCGTGCTCATGCGGACGGGCGGGCGCATCGCCCAGGTGGCGACCCCGGGGACGCTCCTCGCCCACCCCGCCTCCGACTTCGTCGCCGGCTTTCTCGGCGGCGACCGGACCCTGCGCCGGCTCGCGCTCGTGCCGCTCCGCTCCGCCGAGCTCCGGCCCGCGGACGGCGCCGCCGCGGTCGAGCGGGTCGAGGCCGCGGCCAGCCTCCGCGACGCCCTCGAGGCGGTGCTCCGCTCGCCCGACGGACGCGCCGCGGTCGTCGACGGCGACCGGGTGCTCGGGGTGGCCGATGCCGAGGTGATCCGCCGGGCTGCGGCCACCGGATGAGCGGCGGACGCCGTCCGGGCACGCTCCGCCTCGCGCTCACCCCGTTCGCGGTGGGCACCGGCCTGCTCGTCCTCTATCTCTGGGTCCACACCGCGGACGTGCCCCCGGAGGAGGCCTCGGTGCTCTCCGCGGGCTTCCTCGGCACCCGGGTCGCGCAGCACGTCGAGCTCACCGTCACCTCGTTCCTCATCGCCGCCGCGATCGCCCTCCCACTCGGCGTCGCCGCGGCGCGATCCGGGCGGGCGCTCCGGGTCCCCCTCCTGCTCGCCGCCAACCTCGGCCAGGCGGTGCCGAGCATCGCCCTGCTCGCCCTCGTCTTCACCGTGACCGGCTTCACCTTCCGCACCACGGTGATCGCCCTGGTCGTCTACGCGGTGCTGCCGATCCTGCGGAACACCCTGGCAGGGCTCCAGGGAGTCGATCCCGACGCGGTCGAGGCGGCGCGGGGGATGGGGATGTCGCCGGTCCAGGTGCTCGCCCGGGTGGAGGTGCCGCTCGCCTCGCCGGTGATCCTCGCCGGGCTGCGGACCGCGCTCGTCCTCGTCGTCGGGACCGCGACCCTCGGCAACTTCGTCGGCGGCGGCGGGCTCGGCGACGTCATCGAGTCCGGGTTGACCGCCTCCGGGCTGGAGCCGGCCTCGCGTATCGTCGTCGTCGGCGCCGTCCTGGTGGCGGCGCTGGCGCTCACCGCCGACTGGATGCTCGGGCTGGTCGAGCGCGCCGTGGTCCCCGCCACCTGGGAGGAGCGATGAGATGAGAGGCCCCCTCGCGCTCGCCGTGCTCACCGCCGTCTCGCTGCTCCTCCCCGGCTGCGGCGGCGGCGGCAGCGCCGGTCCCGTCGTCTGCATCATGTCCGAGTTCCGCACCCGGGCCGACGGCGTGCCCGGACTGGCGAAGACCTACAACTCCGCCTACGGCACCGCGAGCTACAAGGACATCGGCAGCACCGCGGAGGCGGGCATCGCCTCCGGCCAGTGCGCCGCGGGCGAGGTGTTCACCACGGACTCCGCCATCGCGGCCCACGACCTGCACGTGCTCCGGGACGACAAGGGGCTCTTCCCTCCGGACAACGTGGGGCTGGTGGTCCGGTCCGCGGTGCTCCAGCAGCACCCGGGGATCGCCGCCATCCTGGCGCCGGTCGCCGCCCGGATCACCACCGACGAGATCACCCGGATGAACCGCGCCGTCGAGGTCGACAAGCGCGCCGTGGCCGACGTCGCCCGGCAGTGGCTCACCAACAACGCCCTTCTCGACGCCGCCCCGTCGGCTGGGGGAGCGGGGACGGCGCGATGCCCGGCGGGCGCGGCCCCGGTCGAGGGGGGCGGCGCCCAGCTGAAGATCGGGAGCAAGGCCTTCGCCGAGGAGGAGCTGCTCGCCGCCATCGCGAAGCTCGTGCTCGAGCGGCACGGCTACCAGGTCGACGACAGCGTCCACGCGGCCGACCCCGCGATCGACCGGGCGCTGCGCGACGGGACCATCGACATGCTCTGGCAGTACACCGGGACCGAGCTGCAGGAGTTCCTCGGCGTCAAGCACCCGCCGGCCGACCTCGGCGCCGCCTTCGAGGAGGCGCGCAGCCGCGACGAGGCCAGCGGCCTCTGCTGGACCGCCCCCGCGCCGATGAACGACACCAACGGGCTCGCCATCCGCTCCGCCGACAGGAGCAGGTACGGTGACACGCTCAGTGCGTTCGGTGAGTACCTGGCGAGCAACCACTGACACACCCAGGACGGGCTCGGCCTGGAGAGGGGTAAAGTGCTCCCCCAGAGGGGTGACCTGCCGTCCCCCACCGCACCACCCTGGAAGCCCGTGGACCCCATCGTCAACGACCTCACCATCCTGGCAGCCACCGTCAACGGGTCGGGCAGCCAGTCCGCGAACCTCGTGCTCACCCGCGCGATCTTCTCGATGGGCATCCCGGTGGCGCCGAAGAACGTCTTCCCGTCGAACATCGAGGGGCTGCCCACCTGGTACGACCTCCGGGTCAGCGCCCGGGGCTACCAGGCGCGCCGCGCGCAGCACGACCTGCTGATCGCCCGCAACCCGCAGACCTGGACCCACGACCTCGCCGCGGTGGTGGCGGGCGGCGCCGTGGTCCACGACGACGTCTTCCTCGCCAGCGGGGTCCGCGAGGACGTCGAGTACTTCCCGGTGCCCTTCGGCCGCCTCGGCAAGACCCGGATCGCGAGCGACTCGCTGCGCAAGCAGCTCACCAACATGATCTACGTCGGGGTGGTCGCAGGCCTGCTGGGGATCCCCTTCGACAACCTGGTCACCGGCATCGAGCGCACCCTCGCGACCAAGCCGAAGGCCTGGCCGGTGAACATCGATGCGGTCAGGGTCGGGTACGGGTACTGGGAGGAGAACTTCTCCGACCGGCCGATCAGCCACGTCCTCCGACCGGTCGTGGGAGGCACCGACGGGCTGATCCTCGTCGACGGCAACCAGGCGGCCGCGCTCGGCTGCGTGATGGGCGGGTGCACGGTCGCGGCCTGGTACCCGATCACCCCCTCGTCGAGCCTCTGCGAGAGCCTGACCGGCTACGCCGACCGCTTCCGCACCGACCCCGAGACCGGCGAGCGCCGCATCGCCATCGTCCAGGCGGAGGACGAGCTCGCCGCCGCCGGCATGGCCATCGGCGCGGGCTGGGCGGGGGCGCGGGCGATGACCGCGACGAGCGGCCCGGGGATCTCGCTGATGGCCGAGTTCGCCGGCCTCGCCTACTACGCCGAGGTGCCGGTCGTCGTCTTCGACATCCAGCGGCTGGGCCCGTCGACCGGGCTGCCGACCCGCACCTCCCAGGGCGACCTCGGCTTCGCCTACCGGCTCGGCCACGGCGATACGCGCCACCTCGTCCTCCTCCCCGGAACCGCCGAGGAGTGCTACGAGTTCGCCCAGCGGGCCTTCGACCTCGCCGACCGCTTCCAGACCCCGGTCCTGGTGCTCAGCGACCTCGACCTCGGGATGAACCTCTGGATGTCGCGTCCCTTCGACTACCCCGAGGCGCCGTTCGACCGCGGCAAGGTGCTGACCGTCGACGACCTCGAGCGCCTCGAGGGAGACTGGGCCCGCTACCGCGACGTCGATGGCGACGGCATCCCCTACCGCACCTGGCCCGGCACCCCTCATCCCAACGCGGGCTACTTCACCCGGGGCTCGGGGCACGACGACCGGGCGCGCTACACCGAGAGCCCCGAGGCCTACCAGGCGAACATGGACCGGCTCGCGCGCAAGCACCGGGGCGCGCGCACCGCGGTGCCCGGTCCGGTGACCGTCTCCGGCGGGTCGGCGCTCGGCCTGATCGCCTTCGGCAGCACCCACCACGCCGTCGTCGAGGCCCGCGACGAGCTCGCCGCCCGGGGCCTGCCGGTCGACTACCTGCGGCTGCGGGCGCTGCCGATCGCCCCCGAGGTCGCGGACTTCGTCGCCGCCCACGAGCGGGTCTACGTCGTCGAGCAGAACCGCGACGGCCAGCTCCTCGAGATCCTCTCCGAGGAGCTCCCCGCCGAGCTCGTCGCCCGGCTCCGCTCCATCCGCCACTACGACGGCCAGCCCATCGCCGCCGCCGCCGTCGCCGCACCGCTTCTCGCCCTGGAGGCCGTCTGCGTCTAGATGTCAGCTCTCGCCGTCAACCGGATCGGGCTCGCCCGCGAGGCGTACAAAGGTGGTCCCTCGACACTGTGCGCCGGGTGTGGCCACAACTCGATCACCAACCACATCATCAAGGCGCTCTACGACCTCGGGGTCGAGCCGCACCGTCTCGCCAAGCTCAGTGGCATCGGCTGCTCCTCGAAGACGCCCGCGTACTTCGTCGAGCAGGCCCACGGATTCAACGGCCTCCACGGGCGGATGCCCGCGCTCGCCACCGGGGCCGGCCTCGCCAACCGCGAGCTGGTCGTGCTCGGCGTCTCCGGCGACGGCGACAGTGCGAGCATCGGGCTCGGGCAGTTCATGCACCTGATGCGCCGGAACGTCGACTGCACCTACATCATCGAGGACAACGGCACCTACGGTCTCACCAAGGGTCAGTTCTCGGCGACCGCGGACGTCGACTCGGTGCACAAGAAGGGCGCGGTCAACCACTACCAGCCCATCGACCCCTGCGCCGTCGCCCTCTCGGTGGGCAGCACCTTCGTGGCCCGCTCGTTCTCCGGCGACGGCAAGCAGCTGGTGCCGCTGCTCAAGGCGGCGGTCGCCCACCGCGGCACCGCGGTGCTCGACATCATCTCGCCCTGCGTCACCTTCAACGACCACGACGGGTCGACGCGGAGCTACAGCTGGGTCAAGGACAACGACGAGGGGATCCACGACCTCTCCTTCATCCCGTACTTCGAGGAGATCCGGGTCGAGTACGAGGCCGGGGAGGTCAAGGAGGTCGACCTCTACGACGGCTCCACCCTGGTGCTCCGCAAGCTCTCCGAGGACCACGACCCGACCGATCGGCTCGCCGCCATGCGCCTCCTCGAGGAGAGCCGCACCCGGGGCCAGCTGCTCACCGGCCTGCTCTACGTCGACGAGCACGCCGAGGACTTCGCCACCCGCGAGCGCCTCGCCGAGCAGCCCCTGCGTGACCTCGGCGAGGCCGACCTGCGGCCCGCCCGCGAGCAGTTCGCCTCCCTCATGCGGGAGCTGATGTAGGCTTCCGCCGCTCCGGGGGATGCGATCGGGAGGGGTGCTCCGGTCTCGCTTATGATGGCGGCCGGGTTTGGGGTCGGAGGGCGAGTTCGCCGTGAGCCATGAAACGCTCCGGATGATCTCCATCCCGCTGTTCACGGGGGTGATCGGCTACATCACCAACTGGAGCGGGGTGATCATGCTGTTCTACCCCGTCCACTTCAGGGGATGGCGGGTCCCGGGGCTGGCCTCGTTCGTCAGCCTGATGCCCCGGAAGATCCAGGAGATCCCGGGGTTGATGCACGGGGGCCTCGGCTGGCAGGGGATCGTCCCCTCGCGGGCGGCGAAGATGGGGAGCATCGCCGTCGACACCGGGATCGCCAAGGTGGGCCGGCCGGCGGACTTCTACCGGCAGCTCGAGCCCGACAAGATCGCCGAGCACATCGTCGCCACCTCGCAGCGGGACATCCGCGACCTGGTCGAGCGGATCATGGAGCGGGAGCAGCCGCAGCTCTGGAGCAACCTGCCCCAGCTCGTCCGCGAGGCGGTGCACCTGCGGGTCCAGCAGCAGCTGCCCGACATCGTCCGCTCGATCACCAACGACATCGGCGAGAACATCGACCAGCTCATCGACGTCAAGCTCATGGTGATCAAGCACATCGAGGCCGACCCTCAGCTCGCCAACCGGATCTTCCTCGACGTCGGCAAGAAGGAGCTGCGGCTGATCCAGAACCTCGGGTTCGTCGTCGGCCTCCTCCTCGGGGTGCCGATGATCTGGATCACCAGGGCGTTCCCCCAGTGGTGGGTGCTGCCGATCGGCGGGGTGATCATCGGCTACATCACCAACTGGGTCGCGCTCTACATGATCTACGAGCCGGTCGAGCCCCGGAGGATCGGACCCATCCGCTGGCAGGGGCTGTTCATCAAACGGCAGCCGGAGGTGGCCGACGAGTACGCGAAGATCATCGCCGAGGACATCATCACCCTCCAGAACATCGGCACCGAGCTGCTCACCGGGCCGCGCGCCGACCGCACCCGGCAGATGATCGAGACCGCGCTCCGGCCGGCGATCGACCAGGCGGTGGGCCGGACGCGCACCCTTGTGCGGGCCGCGGTCGGCACCCGCGAGTACGAGGCGATCCGCAAGTCGGTGGCCAGCGAGGCGGTCGACTTCGCGATGAGCCCGCTCGCCAACCCGGAGTTCAACCGCAGGCAGAACGCCCGGATCCACCGGCTCATCGCCGACCGGGTCGCGGAGCTGCCGCCGAAGGACTTCTCCGGGATGCTTCGCACCGCCACCGAGCAGGACGAGTGGCTGCTGCTGCTCCACGGCGCGGCGCTCGGCTTCGGCGCCGGCCTCGTCCACCTGGCGATCTTCGGATGAGCGAGCCGCGGACCCCCGGCAGGAACGGCGCATCCCCGGACCAGGGCGGCCAACCGGCGGCGCTCACCCTGCTCCGGGCGGCGCCGGCGGTGGCCCGCTTCGGAGTCCTCACCGCCCGCAACCTGACCCAGTGGGGGCTGGAGAGCTCGCTCAACGCGGCGCTGCGGGTCGCCAGGGCGGCGGCGATCGGCGAGACCCCGGCGCAGGTCCTGGAGGCGACCGTCGAGGAGCTCCGCGACCGCGGCCGCCGGCTGCTCGGCATCGCCGAGAACGAGAGCTCGGTCCAGGCGGCCGGCGCCTCGGCCTCCGGGTCGGCCTCGACCCGTGCCGCGGCGCGCACCGCGGCGGCGACCCCGGCGTCGCTGCGCGCCCGGGGCGCCGAGCTGCTGCGGCTCTCCGCCGACGTCAACTTCGCCGCCCAGGTGCACCCGGCGTACGCCCGGATCCTCGAGGAGCTCGCCCCCGACGAGGCGCGCATCCTCCGCAAGCTCGCGCTCGACGGTCCGCAGCCGATCGTCGACGTGCGCACCGGGCGGCCGATCGGCTCGCAGCTGGTCGAGCGCGGATTGACGATGATCGGAACCGAGGCCGGCTGCGCCCACCTCGACCGGGTCCCGGCCTACCTCGACAACCTCGCCCGCCTCGGCCTGCTCCGGGTCTCCGTCGAGCCCCTCCCCGACGCGCTCCGCTACCAGGTGCTCGAGGTGCAGCCGGACGTGATGGAGGCCCGCAAGCGCGCCGGCCACGGGCGGACGGTCCGCCGGAGCATCCACCTCACCACCTTCGGCACCGACTTCTGCGCGATCTGCCTGCCCCTCGAGCCCACCGAGGTCGAGCGGCTCGCGCCACCCGAGCCGCCCCCCAACGGGTCCCGGCCGGCCCCGTAGAGGCTGGCCGCTTCGGCGCGATCGATCGGCGATCTGCGTTTCCCGAACCTCGACGGGGCTATGCA
>VBHE01000301.1:0-4653 GCA_005889515.1 Chloroflexota bacterium
CGCGTACCTCGTCGAGGGTTGCGCCTCGCGCCTTGAGGATCTGCGCGGCGGTGCCGTCACCCTCGAGAAGGAGACCCACCACCATATGCCCGGTGGTGACCTCATCGGCGCCCGCCCGCGGCGAGGTGATCAGCCTCTAGCACAGCAGGCCGTGCGTGGTGGCTAGAGCCACTTGCTCATGGCGGGCCGGCATCGGTCTGTCGAGGTACATCCATGCTCCGTGGCCTGATCCATGGTGGTCGTCTCCGACGATTGCTCTCCTTGGAAACAAGGTTCCGACGTAAATTGATTTACGCGTAGCTCACAGGAATATTGTCCACGTCAGCGGTAGCCACGCATCCGCCTCGCGCCGCCGTTGCTAGCGCCATCCCGGGAGGATGACGCAAAAAGGTCGTATTCGAATCGGCTCTCCGCGCAGATTCGCATTGTTGAGGCGGGCACCACCGCCATGCGCGAATCGCGGGTGCGCCCGCCTCGTTGAGACAGAGCGCTCGCCTGGCAGCCAATCGGCGTCCGCCGCGGGCAGCGAGGTGCTGGAGACGCCACTTCTTCGACATCCTCCACGAAGGCGCGCCCACGAGTGTCCTGCCCATCGAATGCTGGGATTCGTACGAGCTGTCCTCGATCGCCGCGCTGAACGCGCACTTCCCCCCGCTCCAGCGTCGCAGGCTCCAAGGTTCAGCCACTGGCCCAGACATCGACCAGGTACCGGCTCGCGGCGCTGAGCGACCGCAACCAGCCCTCCGCGGTGGCGGCGTCGGAGCCGGTACGCTCGCGATGGAGCTCGGCCAGGCACCTGCGCACGCCGTCCGCCATGTGCGTAGAGCCGCACACCAGCACCGTGCCCCCCTGGTCGAGGAGCGACCACACCATCTCGCCCATCTGCAGCAGCCGATCCTGCACGTACACCCGCGGCAAGCCGGGCACTCGGGAGAAGGCGCAGGCCAGCTGCACGTTGGCAGCGTGGGCGAGGTCCTCGATCTCACCGGCGTAGAGCAGGTCGGCCTGCGGATGCCGGCAGCCGAATAGCATCAGCCCAGGGCCGAGCCGGACACCGTCGGCGCACAGAGCGGCACGCTCGGCGAGGAACCCTCGGAAGGGCGCAATCCCGGTGCCGGAGCCGATCATTATGACGGGCCGGGCCGGGTCGGCGGGCAGTCGGAAGGATGAGGCGGTGTCCCGGACGAAGGCGTAGACCACCTCCTCGGCCTCCTGGCCGAACAGGTAATTCGAGCAGACGCCGTGGTAGTCGCCACGCCCCGACCGTGCCGGGCCGTGCAGCGCCCCGACGGTGATGGAACACACCCGCGAGTTGACGCGCGAGGAGGACGAGATCGAGTAGTACCGCGGCGCCAGCGGCGCGAGGAGCTGGAGGAAGATCGGCAGGGGCAGCCGGCAGGTGGGGTGCTCCTCGAGAAGGTCGAGCACCGAGCGGTGGCAGGCGAGCACCTGGTCGCGATAGGCGCGCCCCTCATCCGCCGGATCGAGCAGGGCCTCGAGCCGCTCGCGGGTCCACGGGTATTCGGTGTACTGGAGGAGGGTGGCGATGTCGCGGCGGCTGGCGACGTCCTGCAGCTCGACGTAGTCGCTGAGCAGGCGGCGGACGGAGAGGCGCTCACCGACGGGGAGGAACGCGTCGGCTGTCCCGGTGTCGCTGTGTAGCCGGATGTGGGCGTCGGGGTCGAGGCCGAAGCGGCGGACGACCCGCGCCACGAGCGCCTCGCTGTTGTGGGGGATGACCCCCAGGTGGTCGCCCGCATCGTAGTGCAGACCGTCGGGCAGCGCGAGCTCGATGTGGCGCACTTGATTGACACCGACGCGGTCGACAGCGGCAAGCGAGGTGACGAACGGGCTCTGCCGGCTGCCGGGAACGAACTCGATCCGATACCGCGGAGTCGGCGATGGCGCGAGTGCGCTTACGTCGATGCCGAGCGCCGCGCCGAGCGCCGGCCACAGACTGTTGTCCCAACTCTCGAACTCGCCGTCGAAGTCACCGGCTGCGTCACCCTCGCCCCGGGCGTGGAGACGGCGAGCGCCGAGCTCGGCCATGCGCCCGTCGACGAAGCGGGGGAAGTCCTGAAACGTCGGGGCCCACTCGCGGTTGCCGCAGCCGAAGACGCTGTACGCCACGCCGGTCAGGTCGGGCGCGTCCTCGCTGAGCCAGCGGGCGAAGGCGACCGCGTTATCCGGTGGAGTGCCGTTGTACGTGGCGGTGGCGATCGCCACCACTCCCTCGCGCGGCAGGTCGCCGACGTGCGCGTCGAGCGGGGCGACCCTGCTGTCGAAGCCGTGACGCGACCCCGCATCGGCGATCTGCCGGGCCACGTCCTCAGAGGTTCCGAAGTTGGACCCGAAGAGGACGAGCAGCGGCATGCCGTGGGCGGGCGCCGCGCTCCCCGCCGCCGGGGCCCCGGCCTCGCTCGCGGCGGCCGGGGCCGGCGCCGGTCCGCGGACGGGGATCGCGATCGGCGCGTCGGCGCGGCGGACCGGGGTGAAGCGGGCGGGCAGGTGCTTGATCGCGTTCATGAAGCTCGACCGCATGCGCTCCGGCGGCCCACTGACCTCGATGTCCGGAAGCCGGGTGAACAACTCGGTGAGCAGGGCGCGCGTCTGGGTCCGTGCCAGGTTGGCGCCGAGGCAGAAGTGGGTGCCGTCTCCAAAGGAGATGTGGGGGTTCGGGTCGCGCGTGATGTCGAAGCGGTCCGGCTCGTCGAACACGTCCTCGTCGCGGTTCGCCGAGGCGTAGTTGATCAGCACCTTGTCGTTCTCGGTGATCCTCTGGCCGCCCAGCTCCAGCTCTCGGGTTGCGGTGCGCCGGAACTGGACGACCGACGGGCTGAAGCGCAGCACCTCCTCGATCGTGCCGGGCAGGAGCGAGAGGTCCGCCCGCAGACGGGCGAGCTGGTCGGAGTGCTGCGAGAGCGTCAGCAGGGTGTTGGCGATGAGGTTGCGGGTGGTGTCATTGCCCGCGATGACCAGGAGCTGGAAGAACCGATCCAGGTCGTCGTCGGACAGGCGGTCGCCGTCGACCTCCGCGTTCGCGATGGTGCTCCAGATGTCGTCCGCAGGGTTGGCCCGCTTCTCCCGGGTCCGGGCGCGTGCGTACGCGAACATCTCGGTGAACGCCGCGACGAACGCCCGGGGATCGGCCCCGTACTCGGGGTCGTCGAGCCCGACCAGCCGGTTGGTCCAGCTGTACAGCAGGCCGCGATCCTCTCCGGGCACGCCGAGGACGTCGGCGAGGACCAGCAGGGGCATCTCAGCCGCGACCGCGGTCAGGAAGTCGATCTCCCCCCGCTCGCACACCGCGTCCACCGCCTCGCGCGCGTGCCGGTCGATCGCGTCGGCGAGCTGCCGCCGGATGGCCTGCGGCGTGAACGCCCGGTTGACGATCTTCCGAAGCTTGCTGTGCTCCGGTGGATCCATGTTCAGCATCATGCGGCGCAGCACGGCGACGTCGGCCGGGCGTGGATCCCGCAGGAAGCTGGTACCGCGCCACGAGGAGAAGTCCTCGGGGTGGCGGGAGACGTGAGAGACGTCCGCGTGCCGCAGCACCGCCCAGTACCCCGGGCCGCCGGCGAAGGCGCCGGTGGCGGGCTCGTCGATCCACACCACCGGGCTGGTGCGACGCAACTCGGCGAGGACGTCGTACGGGATCCCGTTGGCGTAGTGATCGGGGTGGGCCAGGTCGATCACCGTGCCCGAGGACGTGGTCATGGGATGGTCCTCTGTGAGTCCGGGGCCCGCGGGGAGCCGTGGCGGGAGAGTGAGACCAGCGTGGCGAGCGCGGCGCGGGCGTGGTGGTCGGCCAGCGTCGCCAGCACACGGGCGCCGTTCACCTGCGGGAGGCGCTGGGCGGTGTCCCCCATCCGCCGGAGGCGGTCGGTGACGACGCGGTCCCAGAGGATCGGTTCGGGCACGGCCGAGACCGCGGTGCGGGCATCGACCGGCCTCACCCGCGCGATGGCGTCCGCGGCCTGGCGGAGCGCATCGCCGGCAGCCGGGAAGATCAGGTCCATCCCGGCGAAACCATGGATCTGGCCGGGGAAATCGCGGTGGGTGGCCGAGACACCGGCTTCGGACAAGGCTCTGCAGTAGGCGATCCCGTCGGATCGGAAGGGATCGACTCCCGCCGTGATCACCAGCGCCGGCGGCAGGCCGCCGAGGCGGTCGGCGTACAGCGGAGAGATGCTCGGATCGCGCCGTTGGGAGTCGGACCAGCCCGGCATCGAATGGGCGGCGAACCATTCGATGGTCTCCCAGTCGAGCAGCCGGGCGTGCGCCGCCTCACGGTCGGCCCGAGCCAGGCTGAAGTCGCTCGCCGGGTAGCACAGCACCTGCAGCGCCGCCGGTGCCGGCCCCTCGTCGCGCAGCCGTTGGGCCACGTGGGCGGCGAGCCCCCCGCCGGCGGAGTCGCCGGCGAGCACCAGTCGGGCGGGGTCGGCGCCGAGCTGCCCGGCGTGGGCGAGCGCCCAGCGCGCGGCCGCGCACGCGTCGCGGTGCGCCGCCGGCAGCGGGTGCTCCGGGGCCCGCCGGTAGTGCACGGAGATGACCGTGGCGCACGCCGCTCTGGCGAGCCGCCGGCAAACGCCGTCCGCGGTGAAGAGATCACCGACGACGAAGCCGCCACCGTGGTACCACACCACGAGCGGA
>VBHE01000301.1:4767-7874 GCA_005889515.1 Chloroflexota bacterium
GTCCCGCGCCTGCGCGACCGTGCGGCGGTGCATCGGCGGCCAGCGCACCGCGGCGAGCAGTCCCAGGAAGATGCGGACGCCCGGATCGACGACGGTGCCGGTGGAGCGCTCGCTCATAGGCCACCCTTCGGACGCCGGGAACTCGTTCGGGGTGGAAGCAGCCCGCGGCCGGCGCTCACCGCCGTGCTCAGACCGCCGCGCCGACGATCCCGCGCAGCTCACGCTTCAGCACCTTGCCGGTCGCGTTGCGGGGCAGCGCATCGATCGTGACGACCGACGTGGGGCACTTGTAGTGGGCGAGGCGGGCGCGGCAGAAGGCGATGACGTCCGCCGAGTCCACCCGGGCTCCAGGCCTTGCGACGACGGCGGCGAGCGGCGTCTCCCCCCACTTCTCGTGCGCCATACCGATGACGGCGGCCTCGGCGATGGACGGATGCTCCAGGAGCACGCGCTCCACCTCGGCCGGATAGACGTTCTCTCCGCCGGAGATGATCATGTCCTTGACCCGATCCTCGAGGAACACATATCCCTCGGCGTCGATCCGCCCGGCGTCGCCGGTGCGCAGCCAGCCGTCCGCCACCAGGGTCTCGGCGGTGGCCTCCGGCCTCTGCCAGTAGCCGCCCATCTGCTGCTCCGAGCGCACCCAGAACTCGCCGACCCGACCCGCTGGGACGTCGCGCATCGTCTCGGGATCGACGACGCGGACCTCGTTGCCCGGCAGGGGGCGCCCGGCGGACGCCAGCAGGTGCTCGCGCGCGGGGTCGCGATGGTCCTGGGGGGGCAGCACGCAGAAGACGCCAGACATCTCGGTCATCCCGTACACCGAGTACAGGTCAGTGTGCAGCACCTCGAGCACCCGCCGGACCAGGGGGACCGGCATCGGCTCTCCGCCGTAGCCCAGGACGCGCAGTGATGCCAGCGCCCTCGCCGCGCGGTCCGGATTCGCGATCAGCATCCTGATAGCCGCGGGCACGAGGAACAGGTGCGTGGCGGCCCGCTCCTCGACGAGCGACAGCAGGTCGTCGGGCGCCAGCTCGCGCACCACGATGGTGCGGCCTCCGGCGTGCATCGACCCCAGCGCCCAGCTGGTGCCGCCGACGTGGAACAGGGGCATGACCACGACGTTGACGGTGCTCTCGTCCATGGCATACGCGGGGCCGACCCGTTCGGTGTGGGCGATCATGCTGCGGTGGGTGAGCATCGCTCCCTTCGGGAAGCCCGTCGTCCCGGACGTGTAGAGCTGTAGGAAGCAGTCGCCGGGCTCGGCGGCATACGGGTCACGCACCGGCTCCGAGGCCGACAGCCAGGCCTCGTACCCGTCGTCGGCCCCGCCGAGCACCACCACCTGCCGAACCGTGGCGAGGTCGCCGCGGATGCCGTCGACGATGGCGGCGAACTCGGCGCCGGCCACCAGCAGCCGGGCCTGCGCGTCGTTGACCACGTAGGTGATCTCGCTCGGCGACAGCCGGACGTTGACGACCGCGTTGGCCGCGCCGACGAGTGAGGCGGCAAGGGTGAGCTCCAGGCAGGCGGGATGGTTCTTGTCGAGGGTGGCGATGCGGTCGCCGGGACCCACACCGGCGGCGCGCAGGGCGCCGGCCAGTCGTCGCACGCGCTCGTCGAGCTCCGCCCATGTCCGCCTGATGTCGCCCGCCGAGAGCGCCTCGCGGTCGGGTGTGGCGGCCGCTCGGCGCTCGACGAGGTCGTAGACGCGGCGCAGCGGCGTGGTCGTCATCGCAGTGCCTCCTTCTTCTGGGGTCGTGCGGCGACCCGGTCGACGGCGCCGGCCGCATGGGCGGCGAGCTGCGGAGCGGCGAGGACCTCGGCCAGCCACTGGGTGACGGTGGGCAACGTGCGTTTGCGCGCCGTCCCGCCCACCAGCAGTCCGATGTGGCCGGCCTGGAGGGCCACGGTGTCGGCGCGCTCGGAGCCGGCGAGCCCCGCCAGGGGCATCACCGACGCCGGTGGCGTGACGTGGTCGTGGGTGCCGTACACGTTGAGGAACGGGCAGCGGATCGCGGCGAGCTCGCGGACCTGGCCGTCCAGCACGACCTCGCCGGTGAACAGTCCGTTCTCGCGGCTCAGCCGGTTGATCATCTCGACGAACGCCGCGCCGGGGAAGGGCACGTGGTCGTGCGCCCAATCGGTGAGAGCCCAGATGGCCTGGGCGCTGCGGCGGTCGTCGAGCCGGTCCCAGAGGGTGACATAGCCGGCGAGGTCGCCCAGCGGACGCAGCATCTGAAAAGCGCGCAGCAGCGTCCGCGGAGGGACGTTGCCGGTGTCGTCGAGAACGTCTTCGGGCTCGATCCGGCCCTGCTGGGTGATCTTCGAGAGCGGTCCCAGCTCCGCCCAGTTGGTCGGGACGCCCAGGGCGACGAGGGCCGGCGGTTGATGTGCCACCGTCGCCGCCCAGAGGATCGCGATCACTCCGCCGAAGCAGTGGCCGAGCACGGCCGGCCGCGCACCGGCGAGCTCCTCGACCACCGCGTACGCGGCGGGCAGGTGGCCATCGACGTAGGTGGACATCGTGTTGCCCGCGTCGCGCTGGTCGGCGACGCCCCAGTCGATGAGGAAGACGTCGTAGCCGCGCTCGAGCAGGCCCTCGACGAAGCTGTCGCCGGGGCGCAGGTCCCAGATGTGGCTGCGGTTGATGAGGCTGGGCACGAGCAGCAGGGGTGGCCGGCCGCCAGTCGCCCCGGCCCGGTAGCGGCGCAGCGTCGCACGGTCACGCCTCCACACCACGAGATGCGCGGTGCAGCCGGTCCGCGGCCGGTCGAGCCCGCCGAGGAGACGCAACCCGTTCACTGCCCGCCTGGTGTTGCGGCTCACCGACGGACGCACCCAGGCGACCGGGTTGGGAAACGACAGCGACCCGCTGTGTTCGGGACGGGAGTCCACGGTCATGAGGCGTCCCCACCGGCGGAGAGACGGGCGGCGAGGACGTCGACCGAGCGCTGCAGCCGCTGCACCTGGCGGCTCGACGGCAGGCCCAGACGCTCCCGGACGCCGCTTCCGACGTCGCGCACGGTGCGGCTGGTCAGCCGGGACATCCCGTTCGCGACGGCGACGGCGTCCAGAAAGGCGTTCGACCTGGTCATCCTCTCGAG
>VBHE01000301.1:7906-8498 GCA_005889515.1 Chloroflexota bacterium
AGTCGGTGGTCAACCGTGGCGGCATCTCACGTCCTCACAGATCGATGGGCCCAGATCACTTTAGGCATGCCCGTCTCTGGTGGAGGCGGTGCCGGGCGTGCGCTCTCGATCACTCCGCCCATGTGCGCGTGTCTCCGGCCGCAGGCCATCGCGACGTGGCGGTCTCGCGCGACTCCGGCTCGAGGAGGCTCAGCAGCTCTGCCCAGCCACTGAAGGTGACGGCCTCCTCGACACCCTCCCGACTGACCGTCCCCTGGACACGGTCGTCATCGGTTCGCGCGAGCTCGATGAGATAGCGCATCTTCGACCCTGTCACTCCCTGTCTGATGACGGCCCATCCTACGGCCACCGAAGTCGCCTGGCGACACGGGTGTCCGTGGTCGTGTGAACGCCGGTCCCACGGATTCCGTGGTCCTCAGAGGTCGGCCACCCGGAGGCGGTGGCGGAATGAATGGTTTGCCGCAATCGTCTCGATCGGTCGCTGTCTCCTGAGGCACCGGCTCGCCGCGAGAGCCCGATCGCGCGTCGGAGCCGGGATCTCGGGCCCACGACCGCATCGGTGATCCGGTCACCAGCGGCCCCGTCGACAACT
>VBHE01000302.1:0-2871 GCA_005889515.1 Chloroflexota bacterium
GACGGGCGCCCCGCACGGCTCAAGGGCCACCGGCTGGAGCGCGCCGACGCCCTGGTCCTGGAGGCCTCACGGGAGGAGGAGCTGCACCTGCTCTGGCTCGACCCCGGCGACGTCGACGAGGACGTGGCGGCGAGCCGGCTGGCGGCCGCGGTCGCCGGCGAGGGGGTGACCGTGGGGCGCCCGGTGGAGTCCCAGGTGCGACTCTCCGCGGCCCACCGCGGCCTCCTCCGGGTCGACGCCCCCGTCCTCGACGCGATGAACGCCCTCGGCGACGTCACCGTCTTCGCCCTCCCCGACGGCATTCCCATCGACGCAGGCCGCGCCATCGCCGGGGTGAAGATCACGCCGCTCGCCATCCCCGAGACAGAGCTCGCCGTCGCCGAGGAGCGCGCAGCGGCCGGCGCCCACGCGGGGCGGGTGATGACCGTGCGCCGCTTCCTCCCCCTCACCGTCACCGCGGTGGTGTGCGAGCGGCTCGACGCCTCGGCGCGGGCGCGCTTCGAGAGCTCGCTGCGGGGCAAGCTCGCCTGGTTCGGGGGCCGCGCCGGCGACGTCCTCTACGCCGCCGGTGACCCCGCCGCCACTCGCGACGCCCTCCTCGAGGCCGCCGTCGGGTCGGACATCGTGCTCGCGGTCGGGGTCGCGTCCACCGATCCCCTCGACGTGACCTGGCGGGCCGCGCTCGACGCCGGCGCCGTCGAGGTCCGCCGCGGCCTCCCGGTCCACCCGGGGAGCAGCTACTGGATCGCGACCCTCGAGCGACGGCCGGTGATCGGCGTCGCCTCCTGCGGGATGTTCAGCCGCCGCACCGCTCTCGACCTGTTGCTCACCCGCCTCTTCGCGGGCGAGGAGCTCGATCCCCGCTATCTCGCGGGCCTGGGCCACGGCGGCCTGCTCGCGCCGCAGATGGCCTGGAGATTCCCGTCCTACTCCGAGACGGGCGCCGGCGCGGAGGAGTAGGGGCTGGTCAGTGGCCGGACAGGGCCAGCGAGCCCGCCGCGGTCAGGACGATCATCACCGCCGCGAGGGCGATGAGCAGGGCGCCCCCACGAAGGGTCGCCACCCAGCGGTGCCTCGTCGTCGCGCTCACCTTCCACCTCCGCCACGGGATGGGCCGTGGCGCCATTCTCCGAGCCCGGGCCGCCTCGCCGGAAGCCCCCGGCCGCGGACAGTTCCACCCCCGCGCGGTGAGCCCGGTGTCACCTGCCGGTGAGGCCGGGACCGACGGCGTGACGTCCCGGTAGGATCCATCCCGCTGCGTGCCGCGGCATGGAGGAGAAGAGGTGAAGGGCGACCGGGTCGAGGTGGTGATCGACACCGGCGACGGGGTGCGGACATACGAGATCGACGCCACCCGCGCCGGGCGCAAGGTGGAGGTCAGCACCGTCCGCGGGGTGGTCGAGGTCGCCGAGGTGACCCGCACCGGCAAGCCGGTCCGCACCGGCCGCTTCATGCAGTCGCGAGTCGTCGCCCTCGTCGAGCACCCCGCCTCCGACGCCGGGGATCCGGGCGAGGCGGAGAGCGGTGCCCGGCGGCGCAGCCGCCATGCGGAGGCGATGGGGCAGGAGCGGCTTCTCTAGCCCGACTGACCGACCTGGCGCGTGTGGCGTATCCTCCCCTGACCGGGAGGACACGATGGAGCGAGAGAGGGAGGTGGGACCGGCGCCGGTGGAGACCGGCGTCGGCGGCCGCGCGCTCGACGCCGTGCTCGTCGGCCCGACCATCTATGAGGGGCCGACGGCGTTCATCGACATCGACCGCCTGGTCCGGACCCTCGAGGGTGACGCCCTCACCGGTCACGTCCGGGTCGAGGGACCGGGCTTCACCGGCCTCGTCCTGCTGGTCGCGGGCCGGGTCGTCGCCGCCCGCTTCAGCGACGGCCGGATGGGCGGCATCCGTGCGATCGGCGATGCGCTCCGCTGCCTCGAGTGGCGCGCCCAGCGTGGCGACGGGAGGGTGACCGTGGTCGGGCTCGACAGCGACCGCGCCGAGGCCGCCACCGAGCTGCTCACCGGGCTCGCCCTCGTCGGCGGCCTGCGCGGCCGCTTCGCCGATCTCGAGGCCCTGCTCGAGTACCTCGGCGAGGTCTCCGTCGACGGGACCATGGTGGTGGAGGCGGGGGAGCGCAGCGCCGCCGTGCTGCTCACCGCGGGCCGGGTGCGGCGCACCTTCGTGGCGGAGAGATCGGTCGCCGGGCGCGTGCCCGTCGCGGTGCGCACCCTCGCCGCCGATCCGGCCGCGCGGATCTCGGTCGCGGCCGGCCCCCACTGGGCCCCGGGGCGGCCGCCGGCGCGGGTGCCGGCGCTCGTGCTCCAGGGCCGCCGCGCCGCGCGGACGCGGCGGCGGTCGGCGCAGACGGCGACCGGCGGCGGGGTCGCCTAGAGAGCGAGGCTCAGCTGTCGCGGTCGCTGTGGCGCCACCGGCCGCGGCGGGCGCTCGTCGGAGATCCCCACCGCCCCCCGCAGGGCCGCGACCCGGGTGCCGACCCCGGCGGTGAGCGCGGTCGGGAGGTGGCTGCGGCCGCGATAGAGCTCGAGGTAGCGGGGGAGGAGCTCGGGCCAGTCCTGCGCCAGCGCCTCGAGGAAGTGCTCGCGGGTGCCGGGGGTGAGGTGGAGCACCCCGGCGAGCAGGAAGGCGGCGCCGGCCTCGCGCGCCGCCCGGACGGTGGCGGCGAGCGAGGCCTCGCCGTCGCTGATCCCGGGCAGCACCGGCGCCATCAGCACCCCGGCGGCGGTGAGCCGCTCGAGCGCCCGCAGCCGCTGGCGGGGCGGGGCCGTGCCCGGCTCGGTGCGCCGCACCACCTCGACGTCGACGCTCGGCAGGCTGATGGAGACGCTCACCCCGCCGCCGGCGGCGGCCTCGGCGAGCAGG
>VBHE01000302.1:2918-6164 GCA_005889515.1 Chloroflexota bacterium
GGGTCAGCCGGTACCGACCCTCGGCGGGCTGGTAGGGATCGGTGGCGGTGCCGAGGCAGACGAGCCCCTCGGAGTGGGAGGGGCGCCGCAGCTCCTCGCGGAGCACGGTGACGACGTTGGTCTTCACCCGCACCGCGCGCCCGTAGCGGTCGTCCGACGGGCGGTCGGCGCGGCGCTCGAACGCGCGCACGTAGCAGAAGGTGCAGCGGTGGACGCAGCCGCCGTAGGGGTTGAGCGACCAGTCGAACCACATCCCCCGCACCCGCTGCAGGGCGCTGCGGCAGGGGGTCTCGACGAGGTCGGTGGCGGGACGCCGCGGACCGGTCACCGCAGCACCCTAGAACATATGTTCGCCCACGTCAAGGCGCGGGCGGCCTCGCGCACAATGGGACGCTCATGGACTTCTCGCTCTCCCCGGAGGAGACACGCTTCCGCGACGAGGTGCGCGACTGGCTGCGGGACAACCTCGACGACCGCATTCGCGAGCACGTCACCGGCGACGACATCGAGCAGCGCCGCGCCTGGCAGCGACGGGTGCACGAGGCGGGGTTCGCCGGGGTGAGCTGGCCGCGCGAGCTCGGCGGCCAGGGCGGGACCCTGATGCAGGAGGTGATCGTCAACCAGGAGATGGCGGCGGCACGCGCGCCCGACCTGGTGAACATCATCGGTCTGTACATGGCGGGGCCGACCATCCTCGCCCACGGCACGCTGCTCCGCGCCGACGAGATCTGGTGCCAGGGCTTCAGCGAGCCGAACAGCGGCAGCGACCTCGCCTCGCTGCGCACCCGCGCGGCGATCGACGGCGACGACTTCGTGGTCAGCGGACAGAAGGTGTGGACCAGCTTCGCGCACGTCGCGCGCTGGTGCATCCTCCTGACCCGTACCGACGCCTCGGAGACCGCCCATGCCGGGCTCACCTACCTCATCGTCGACATGCACAGCCCGGGCATCGAGGTGCGCCCGCTGCGCCAGATCACCGGCGATGCCGAGTTCAACGAGATGTACTTCACCGACGTGCGCGTGCCTCGCGCCAACCTCCTCGGTGAGGTGGGCGGCGGCTGGCGGGTGGCGATGACCACGCTGATGCACGAGCGCGCCACCCTCGGCGTCGGCCTCCAGGTGCGCGCGCGGATCGCCCTGGACGCGCTCCGCGCCCTCGCCCGCGAGACCGTCGTCGACGGGGTGCCACGCTCCGCCGACCCGCTGGTGCGCCAGCAGATCGCCCAGCTCTCGATCGAGGTCGAGGCGATGCGGCTCAACGGGCTGCGCGGGCTCACCAAGGTGCTCCACGGCGAGCAGCCCGGGCCCGAGGGCTCGGTGAACAAGCTCATGTGGAGCGAGCTCAACCAGCGCATCGCCGAGACCGCGCTCGACCTGCTCGGCCCCTACGCCACCCTCGCCGAGGGCGACGAGCGGGCGCCGCTCGGCGGCCGGTGGGCGCACGGCTACCTGCGCTCGCGGGCGAACAGCATCGAGGGCGGGACGAGCGAGGTGCTCCGCAACATCCTCGCCGAGCGCGTGCTCGGCCTCCCCCGGAGCCGCTGAGGTGAACTTCGGCTTCAGCGACGAGCAGGAGCTGCTCCGCCGCCAGGCGCGCGACCTCCTCGATCGCGAGTGCCCGACGGCGCGGGTGCGGCAGCTCATGGAGGACGAGCTGGGCCACGACCCACGGATGTACGCGCGTATCGCCGAGCTCGGCTGGACGGCGATCCCCTTCGCCGAGGCGCACGGCGGCCTCGGGCTCGGCCTCGTCGACCTCACCGTGGTCCTCGAGGAGATGGGGCGCCACCTCCTGCCGTCGCCCTTCCAGTCGACCGTCGGCCTCGCCGGCATGACCGTCGCCGCCAGCGGCGACGCGGCCCAGGCGGCCCGGCTGCTGCCGTCGATCGTGAACGGCTCGGCGCACGCGACCGTGGCCCTGGTCGAGGAGACCGGGCGCTGGGACGCTGGCGGGGTGCGGATGGCGGCGCGGCGCTCCGGCGACGCCTGGCTGCTGCAGGGCGAGAAGCTCTTCGTCCCCTACGCGCAGGTGGCGACCTGGATGATCGTGGCGGCGCGGACCGCCGACGATCCCGCGGACGGGCTCACGCTCCTGGTCGTCGACACCACGGCGCCGGGGGTCGCGGTGCGGCCGCTGCGCTCGATGGACGCCACCCGGCGGATGGCCGCGGTCGGCTTCGACGGCGTCGAGGTGCCCGGCGACGCCGTGCTCGGCGAGCCCGGCCGCGGCTGGGCGACGCTGCGCCGCGGCCTCGACCGGGCGATGGTGTGCCTCGCCGGCGAGCTCACCGGCACCGCGCAGCGGGTGCTCGAGATGTCCGTCGACTACGCCAAGGTGCGCCAGCAGTTCGGCCGGCCGATCGGCGCCTACCAGGCGGTCTCGCACAGGTGCGCGGACATGCTGGTCATGACCGAGTCCGCACGGTCGCTCGCGTACCACGCCGCCTGGGCGCTCGACAACGACGTCCCCGAGGCCTCGCTCGCCGCCGCGATGGCGAAGGCGTACGCGAGCGACGCCGCCCGCACCGTCGCCTCGCACGGCCTCCAGGTGCACGGCGGGATCGGCTTCACCTGGGAGCACGACATCCACCTCTACCTCAAGCGGGCGAAGTGGGGGGAGGCGACCCTCGGCGACGCGTCCCACCACCGCGAGCGGGTCGCCCAGCTGCTGGAGCTCTGAGCTGGCCCTGCGCGGCGCCGTCTTCGACCTCGGCGGGGTGATGACGCTCCCGCTCTTCCGCCGGCCACCCGGCGCCGACGAGCGACAGCTGAGCCTGCTCGGCTGGTTCCTGCAGGAGGTGCGCGAGGTCTACGGCCTGCCCACCGGCGACCATGACCTCCACCTCCTCGAGACCGGCCGGCTCACCGAGGCCGAGTTCTTCGTCCGCCTCTGCGACCGTCACGCCGCCGCCGGTCACGAGCGCATGGACCCCGCCGACGCCCGCGGCATCCTCTTCGGGCGGCCGATGGTCGCCTCCGAGGTGATGGTCGAGGCGGTGCGCCGGGTGCGCGCCGCCGGGCATCGCACCGCGCTGCTCACCAACAACGCCCGCGAGTGGGCGGTGACCTGGCGCCCGCTCATCCCCCTCGCCGAGCTCTTCGACGTCGTCCTCGACTCCTCGGAGGTCGGGCTGCGCAAGCCCGACCCCGCGATCTACCGGCTCACCTGCCGGCAGCTCGGGCTCGAGCCGGCCGAGTGCCTGTTCGTCGACGACCTCGAGTGCAACGTCGAGGCCGCACGCGGGC
>VBHE01000303.1:0-1733 GCA_005889515.1 Chloroflexota bacterium
TCACCCGGGGCGCCGTCCAGACCGCGTTCCACGGGGGCGGCCACGACGCCTTCATCACCCGGCTCGACTCCGCCGGGAGGGCCCTCGTCTACTCCACGTACCTGGGCGGTGGCGGCTTCGACCTCGGCCTCGGGATCGCGGTGGAGCCGTCGGGCGGCGTGTACGTGACCGGCACCACGAGCTCGAAGGACTTCCCGACCACCCCCGGCTCGGTCCAGCCCACCTATCGCGGCGGCGGCGACCACGCCTTCGTGACCCGGCTCGACGCCGCCGGGCGCACCCTGCTCTCCTCCACCTTCCTCGGCGGCGGCGCCACCGACCGCGGGGCGGGCGTCGCCCTCGATCCCGCCGAGAACGCCTACGTCACCGGGATCACCGGCTCGGTGGACTTCCCCACCACCAAGGGCGCGGTCCAGCCGACGAGCGGGGGTGGCGGGGACGACGCCTTCGTGACCCGGCTCGACCCCGCGGTCTCCGGCCTGCTCTACTCGACCTACCTCGGCGGCCAGGGCCTCGACGCCGACATCCTCGGGCTCGGCGTCCCCTAGATCGAATCAGATCTTCGCCAGGCTGCGCCAGAGCTGCAGGGTCGAGGCGTCGCCGATCACGTCGAGCCCCTCGGTGCCGCGGCGGTTCCAGAGCAACAGGAAGAGGTCGGACGCGGGCCCGCGCACGGTGGTGCCGGCGGCGCCGGTGCCTCGGGTCGAGGTCGACCCCTCGTCACCGATCTCGACCCGCCAGCCCCCGGTCGCATCGGTGGGCTCGATCGCCAGGCTGCGTGGGGTGTCGGAGCGCAGCCGTCCGCCGCGGCGGCTGAGGAAGCCCACCACCAGCTCGTCGATGCCGTCGGCGGCGATGGCGGGCGCCACCGGGGTGATCCTCCCTGCCGGGCTCTCCGCGTCGGCACGGTGGATCGCGGTCTCGTGCGCCTGCCGGCGCGCCCAGAAGGCGCGCGCCGGCGAGCCGGGGATGAAGGTGAAGCACTCCAGATCGTCGGGCGCGGTCTCGAGCGCCGAGATCATGCCGGCATGGCCCTCGCGGAACCAGTCCACGAGCTCGGCGTCGTCGGGATACGCCGGGGTCAGGCCGCCGATCCGCGAGAGGTCTGGGGCGGCGGTCGTGACGNNNGGGGGGAACCGGGGCGTCGGGCCCCGCCGCCGCCGCCGCGGTGGCGAGCAGCTCGCCATCGCGCCGGAGCGCCTCGATGTGCTCGGTGATCTCCATGGACCGGAGTCTGACGGGGTCAGTGCAGGCCGGTCGCGATCAGGACGGTGAGGACGAGGTCGGCGGCGAGGAAGGCGATCACCACCGCGATCGCCAGCGGCAGCGAGTGGAGCGAGCCGGCCGGGGAGGGGCACGCCTGCTCGGCCTGCTCCGCCCCCTCGGGCCGCTCCACGACCACAGCGGTGCGCTGGTGCCGCGCGCTCAGGTGGAGGGGGCGGTGGAAGGTGTACCTGGTGACGCTGAGCGCCTCGAGGTGGTCGGCCTCGTCCTGGCGCGCCGAGCGGGACGGCGTGTAGACGCCGAGCGCGGCATCCGGGTCGCAGGCCTGCGCAGGGTCGTGCTGCCGGCCGCAGGGGCCGCACAGGGGCGGTGTGATCGCGGTTCTCCGTCTCTGTGCATCGCCTGCCGGGACGCACCGATCGTCTCTCGGAACGGGACGCTACCACGCGCGCGCTCGCGCACGGAGTCTCTTGTGCGCCGCGCCCACGGACGATGCCGGCTTCGCTGGG
>VBHE01000303.1:1844-4855 GCA_005889515.1 Chloroflexota bacterium
TCGTCGAGATCGCCGCCACCGCCGAGCGCAGCGGGTTCACCGCGCTCTCGCTGATGGACCACTTCCACCAGATCGCGCCCCATGGCGACCCCGACGAGCCGATGCTCGAGTCGTACACCACCCTGGGCGCACTCGCCGCGCGGACCGAGCGCCTCGAGCTGCTCACCCTCGTGACCGGGGTCATCTACCACAACCCCGCTCACCTGGCGAAGAAGGTGACGACCCTCGACGTCATCTCGAGGGGACGCGCCATCCTCGGCATCGGCGCCGCGTGGAACGACGAGGAGAGCCGCGCCTTCGGCTTCGACTTCCCACCGATCGGTGAGCGGATGGACCGCCTCGACGAGGCGCTGCACATCTGTCGCGCGATGCTCGATCAGCCGACCGCGTCGTACGAGGGACGCCACTACCGGATCGAGGGCGCCCACAACATCCCGCAGCCGGTGCGTGCGCGGGTGCCGATCCTCATCGGCGGCGGCGGTGAGCGGCGCACCCTGCGACTCGTCGCCCGTCACGCCGACATGTGCAACGTGATCGGCGATCCGTCCACGATCCGGCACAAGTTCGATGTGCTCCGCGAGCACTGCGACGCCGAGGGTCGCGACTTCGCCTCGATCGTCAAGACCGCCCACGTGGGCGCCGTCGTCGTCGACGAGACCGAGGCGGGGGTGCGCCGCCGGCTCGAGAGGATCGCGGCCTCGCCGCCGCCGATGCTGCGTGGCCTCGACTTCGACGAGCTCTCCAGCCGGCTGGTCGCGGGAACGCCCGACCAGCTCGCCGAGCGAATGCGCGCCTCCCTCGACGCCGGCGCCGACGGCCTGACCATGGTCGTCCGCGGGGTCGAGGACCTCGAACCGATCGAGCTCGCCGGCGCCGCTGCGCTCGCCGCGGCCTCGTAGACACGCCGAGCCGGGACGGATCGCTCCGTCCCGGCTCGCAGTGTGGTGGAGGCGGTCGCGGCTACCTCACTGGATGCACTCGCGCTCGACGGTGATGGTCACCGGCGTCGCGTTCGCGCTCTGCCCACCCGGCCACGAGGCGGTGGTGCCGCCGCCCGCTGCGCTGACGCCGCTCCCCACGGAGCAGCCGGAGAGCGCGATCCCCGCCAGGGGATGAGGAATGCCGCCTTCAGGGTGGAGAGATTGAGCTTCACGTTCCCGTCTTCCGTCGCCGGCTCGGTGACCGGCGGTGTCGGTTGGTTCACGCTCCTTCGACACAGGATAAGGGACCGATTGCGCGCAGACCTGACGAGCTGGGGTTCAGCCGTCCGGGCCGTCCCGCTCGCGCCGGCGGTCGCACTCGTCGACGATGACGCCGACGGCGTGGTCGAGGTCGTACGAGGCACCCGCGTCGCCGGCGCACGGCGTCGAGGCGGTGACCGCGTACACGGCCTCCTCGCCGAGCAGGCGGCAGCGCTGCATCACCGGGTCACGCTCACTCTCGTCGAGGGTCCGCGCCCGCACCTCCATCAGCCGGCCGTCCGCGGTCTCGAACCGCAGCTCGCCGTTCGCCTGGCGCACGATCCGCACCATGCCGCCGTGGACCTTCCGGTGGTGGGCCCCGCAGAGGCATGCCAGGTTGTCGAGGTCGGTCGGGCCGTCGTCGAGCCAGTCCTGGATGTGATGGGCGTGGGTGCATCGCGCCGGCACCGGGCAGCCGGGAACGCGGCAGAAGCCGTCGCGCACGTGGAGCGCGCGTCGCAGCGGAACTGACACGGTTCGCCGCGCCCGGCCCACGTCGATCGGCACGCCGTCGCGCTCGGTGATCGCCACCACCTCGGTGTCGCAGCCGATCCGCCGCGCCACCTCGGGGGAGAGCCAGGGACCACCGTCGAGGTGGCATCGTCCGCCGGGATCGGCCCCGGTCAGCACCCCGGCGTCGACGTGGACGACCAGCTGCGGCACCACCACCGGACGCTCGGACCCGTTCTCCTCACCTGCGAGCCCTCGGTCGCAGAGGGCCACGAGGGCGTCGGCACGATGCGCGGCATGGCTGTCGTCGGCGGGATCACCGCTCTCGTTCGAGGGCTCGGGCAGGGTGCCACGCACATGCTCCAGAGCGGCGTGGACTCTGGCGCCGTCCTCGGCCGACAGGGTCCCGCGCAGATGGAGCGTGCCGTCGTCGTCCCAGTGCGTCCACAGCCCGCGGCCCATCCTCTGCGCCGCCGCCTGGTCGGGGTCGCTCTGCTTCATGCAGCGGCGGCAGGCACGGACGATCCGGGTGAGCTGGGAGCCCGACGCCTGGCGGGCGAGCTCGAGCCAGACGTCCTCGTCCTCGGCGGTCGCCACCCGGCAGAGCTCCCGGACCTTGTCGGGCGAGAGCTCGCCGGAGGCGAAGGCCTCCGCGATCAGCGGCAGGGTCTCGAGGGCGTGCCCGATGCGCACCAGCGTCTCCCCGCTCGCGAGGCCGTGGCCGGCGTTGATCGAGAGCCAGTGCGCGCAGGAGCGCATCCCGTCTCCCACCCATCCTTCGGCGCTGTCGAACTGCGCCGCGAGCCGCGCGAGCCGCGCGGTTCCCGCGTGCAGGTGCGCCGCGAGCTCACACATCTCGTTCGCGATCGCGAGGGTGGCGGCGTCACGGGCGGCGGGCAGTTGCGGGTTCACGATGCGAGGATTATATCAAACATACGTTCGCACGGCAAACGCGCACGCGCTCACCCTACGTGGCTCGCGCCGCGCATCCGCGGACGTGCAGCGCGCCTGTGTAGAAAGAGCATGACCTGACAAAAACACCACGGCGCGCCCGCGAAACGCCGCGCCCTCGCACCCGGCGCGCGCGCTGCAGCCACCCCTTCCCCCTGCCAGGTCCGGACGACCGCACGCCCTCGCGGTGCGCAACGCGCCCGCGCCCGGCACCACGACGCATCCGCAGACGATGGAGCTCAGAAGGCCGCGGTGCCGTAGAACCGAGAGGTGGGCGCGGTGAGGGCTGTGGGTCGGATCATGGCGTCGCCTTCGCGGTGGGTGTCCTCCCCCCAGACACGCGAACCCCGGCCCGATTGCGGCCAGACG
>VBHE01000304.1:0-507 GCA_005889515.1 Chloroflexota bacterium
CGCTCCTCGGCGAGCGCGGTCTCGAGGGCTGCGAGCTGCTCGAGCCGCGCCTCGCTCCCGGCGAGCTCGGCCGCACGCGTCGCCTCCCCCTCCTCGAGGACGGCGAGCCGGGCGCGGAGCTGATCGAGGGTGCGCCGCTCGGCGCTCAGCTCCTCGGCGAGCAGCCGCACCCGCTCCTCGGCGCCGGCGACGCGGGCCTCGGCCTCGGCGGCGGCGTCGCCGGCCTCGGTGTCCGCCGGCACGGCGTCCGCCGCCCCGGGTCCGGCATCGCCGTCCTCGACGCCGGCGTCGTCGACCTCGCCACGGAGACGGGCCAGCTCGAGCCGGAGCCGCGCCACGGTGGCCTCGAGCCGGCGTTGCTCGGCGCCGGCGTCGGCGTCGGCCATCACGGGGCCGGTCTCGCGACGGCTCAGCCGGCGGGAACCTGGCGCATGCACGGGGACAGCGTAGCGTCGAGGGGCCGGCGAGGTCCGGGGAGCGTCAGCGGGAGGGGTGCGCGAGGGCGCG
>VBHE01000304.1:521-7407 GCA_005889515.1 Chloroflexota bacterium
GCCCCGACTCGGACTCGACGGAGATGCTGCCGCCGTGGAGGTCGACGAGCCCCTTCACGATGGAGAGGCCGACCCCGGCACCGCTGATCCCCCGGGTCTGGGGCGTGGCCACCCGGTAGAAGCGCTCGAAGATCCTCGACTGGGAGTCGGCGGGGATGCCGATGCCCTCGTCGTCGACGCCGAGCTCGATGCTGCCGCCGTCGACAGGGCGTCCCCACACCCGGACGCGGCCGCCCATGGGGCTGTACTTCACCGCGTTGCTCACCAGGTTGGAGACGATCTGGGTGAGCCGGTCGGCGTCGCCGCGCGCCGACGCGAGGTCGGCGGGGACGTCGTTGACGAGCTGGTGGGTGCCGCGGGTCAGGGGCACGAAGGAGCGCAGCACCCGGTCGGCGAGGGGCCGCAGCCGCACCTCGCGCAGGTCGAGGGTGACATGGCCCTTCTCAACCGCGTCCTCGGAGAGGATGCCGCAGACGTAGCGGCCCAGTCGCACCGCGTTGTCGTGGATCTCGGCGGCGAAATCGCGCACCTCCTCGGCCTCGACGTCGCCGTCACGGATCATCCGCGCGAAGCCCTGGATCCCCATCAGCGGAGTTCGCAGCTCGTGGGACACGGTGCTGACCACCGAGCTGTACACCCGGTCGTGGCGCTCGAGCTGGTCGACCAGCCGCCGCTCCTGGGCGTAGAGCTGGTTGAGCTCCTCGAGGCGCAGCCGGAGCGCGCGCTCCTGCTCGTTGAGCCGGGCATTCTCGAGGGCGAGGGCGGCGCTGTTCGCGATCGTCGCCACCAGGGTCGTGTCGGCCTCGACGAAGGGCGCGGCGGGCGCCCGGCGGACCAGGCAGAGGGAGCCGAGGATGCGCTCGCCGATCATCAGGGGGACGGCGAGCATCGACCGCGGAGTGCGCCCGTCGAGGGCGTCGAAGCGGCCGTCGCGCTCGGAGTCGACCACCAGGGCGGGGGCGCGGTTGGCGACCACCCAGCCCACCACCCCCGAGCCGACGGGGAAGACCCGCGGGTCGCGACCGTCGAGCTCGTAGCCGACCGCGGCGCAGACCCGGAGGCGGTCGTCGCGGTCGAGGAGGAAGAGGCTGGCGGTGTCGAAGGGCAGGACCAGCACCATCGCGCGGAGGACCGCGTCCATGGTCGCGTCCATGTCCGGCGACCCGCCGAGCACGCCGCTCACCCGGTGGACGAGCTCGAGCTGATCGCCGTCGACGCGCGGGATCTGCGGAAGGATGGCCATCTCGGCCAGATCGTAGTGGCGACCCGCGCGGATCACGCGCCCCGTTACAGCCCGGCGGGGAGCCTGTGATCTCCGGTGACAGAACTCCGTACCATGGGTCGTATGAGCCCCACCCGAGCCGACCTGGACCGGGCTCTCTGGGCGCTGCGCGGCTACGAGATCACCACCCTGGCGACCACCCTTCCCGCCGGCCCCCACGCCGCAGGGGTGTTCTTCGCCACCGTCCTCGAGGGCGAGCGCATCCGCCTGGTGCTCACCGTCTTCCGGGAGACCCGGCTGCATCGCGGCATCGTCGCCGATCCCCGGGTCGCCTTCATGTGCTCCCCGGGCAACCCCTCGCGCTGGATCCAGGGGACCGGCTGGGCCCACCCCGTCGAGGACCCCGAGCGCCGCACCGAGCTGCTCGACCGCATCGTCGCCCACGCGCCCGCGGCACGCCCGTTCATCGAGGCCCCGAACTCGCTCCCGGTGCTCCTCGACGTCGTCGAGCTGAAGATCGTCGAGGACCTCCTCTCCCCTCCCCTGCTCCTCGACCTGGGGCCGCCCGCCGAGGCCGCCTGACCTAACCGGTCAGGCTCGCCAGGTCCTCGAAGAACCGCGGGTAGGAGACGGCGACGCAGTCCGCGCCGTCGATCGCGGTGGTGCCGTCCTCGCCGGTGAGGCACGCGGCGATCGCCCAGGCCATGGCGAGGCGGTGGTCGCCGTGGGCGTCGAGGGCGGCCGCGCGCAGCCGCACCGGTCCATGCACCGCGAGGCCGTCGGGCGCCTCGTCGCACTCGGCGCCGAGGGCGCGCAGCCCGGCGGCGACGAGCGCGATCCGGTCGCTCTCCTTGGCGCGCAGCTCGGCGGCGTCGCGGATCTCGGTCGTCCCATCCGCCTGGGTGGCGAGGACGGCGAGCACCGGAAGCTCGTCGATGAGCCGGGGGATGAGCTCGCCCGCCATGGTCACCGCGCGGAGGCCGGCGCCGCGCACCTCGACGTCGCCGACCGGCTCGACCCCGCCCGCATCGGGACCCGGCTCGACGCGCACCTCCGCCCCCATCGCCGCGAGCACCTCGAGAACCCCGGTCCGGCCGGGGTTGAGGGTGACCCCGGGACAGCGCACCCGCCAGCCGGGGCGGGCGGCGGCGAGGGCGAGGAGGAAGGCGGCGGAGCTGAGGTCGCCGGGGACGCTCAGGCCGAAGGGCTGGGGGGTCGCCGGGGTGACCCGCACCCGGCCGCCGTCGACGTCCACGGGCACCTCGCAGAGGCGGAGCAGCCGCTCGGTGTGGTCGCGGCTCGGTGCCGGCTCGACCACGGTGGTGGGACCGTCGGCGGCGAGGCCGGCGAGGAGCACCGCGGACTTGAGCTGGGCGCTCGCCACCGGCAGCTCGTACTCGACGGCGCGCAGCGGGTGGCGCCCGTGGATCCGCAGCGGGGCGGTGCCCGCCGGCGAGGGCTCGACCTCGGCGCCCATGAGCCCGAGCGGCACCGCCACCCGGCGCATCGGCCGGCGGCGCAGGGACTCGTCGCCGTCGAGGGTCGCCTCGAGCGGGTGCCCGGCGAGCACCCCGCTGAGCAGCCGCATCGTGGTTCCGGAGTTCCCGCAGTCGAGCACCCCGGCGGGCTGGGTCAGTGACGTTCCCACCCCGGCGCCGTCGAGCACCACCTTCCCCTCGCCGAAGGGGCGGAGCCAGACACCGCAGGCGACCAGGCAGTGCGCCGTGCTGACGACGTCGGCGGCCGGCGAGAGGTGGCCGAGGAAGGTGCGACCGCGGACCAGGGCGCCGAGGAGCAGGGCGCGGTGGCTGATCGACTTGTCGCCGGGGACCACCACCTCGCCGTCGACCCGGCCGGCGCGGCCGAGCTCCCGGCGGAGCTCGCGGGCGGCGGCGTACCAGGCCTCGCCACCGTCGTCTGAGGCGAGCCGCGCGCGCAGCACCGCGAGCTCCACCTCGAGCCGGTCGAGGGCGGCGAGCATCGACGCTGCGTTCGTCCGGGAGATGGCGGCGTACATCGCCGGGTCGCCGCCCGCGAGCCGAGCCATGTCGCGGAAGCCGCTCGCCGCGAGTCGCCGGGCCTGTGGCCAGGCCGGGTCGGCGGCCACTGCGCGGACGAGCGCCACGCTGAGCGCGAAGGGCAGGTGGGAGATCGCGGCGACCGCGGCGTCGTGGGTGGCCGCGTCCATCACCTCGAGGTGGGCGCCGAGCGCCTCGATCACGGCCAGCCAGGGCGCGAAGGCGACGAGGTCGGCGCCGCCCCGGGGGGTCACCACCCAGGTGCAGCCCTGAAAGAGCCCCGCCTCGGCGGCGTCGTAGCCGCTGCGCTCGCGCCCCGCCATCGGATGGCCGCCGAGGAAGCGCCCCTCCCCGAGCAGCGCGGTCGCCCGGTCGACGAGCCAGGCCTTGGTGCTGCCGCAGTCGGTGACCAGGCTTCGCGGCGCCAGGTCGGCGCACTCCGCGAGCCAGCCCTCCATGGCATCGACCGGGGTGCAGAGCACGACCACCTCGGCACCGGCGAGCAGCTCGACGCCGGAGCCTGCCTCGTCGCAGAGGCCGTCGGCGAGGGCGCGGTGGGCGATCTCCGGGCGGCGGGCGATCCCGATCCGGCGCGTCGCCGGCAGCCGGGCGCGAAGGGCGGCGAGCAGCGAGGCGCCGATCAGCCCCAGCCCCACCACCGCGACGCTGCGCGGCGGGCCCACCGCCACCTCCCTATCCGGCGACGGCGGCGTCGGCGGTGTCAGCGCGCACCGGATCGGCGAGCCTCTTCCCCACCGCCGCGGCCACGCGCCGGAGCTGCGGCACCAGGGCGGCGAAGTTCTGCGGGGTGAGCGACTGCGGGCCGTCGGAGAGCGCCTCGTCGGGACGCGGGTGCACCTCGATCATCACCCCGTCGGCGCCGGCGGCGATGGCGGCGCGCGCACACGCGCCCACCAGCGACCAGCGGCCGGTGCCGTGGGAGGGATCGATGATCACCGGGAGGTGGCTGAGCTCCTCGAGCAGGGGCACGCAGGCGATGTCGAGGGTGTTCCGGGTCATCGTCTCGAAGGTGCGGATGCCGCGCTCGCAGAGGATCACGTTGTAGTTGCCCTGGGAGAGCACGTACTCGGCGCTCAGCAGCCACTCCTCGATGGTGTTGCTGAGGCCGCGCTTCAGCATCACCGGCCGCGGATGCCGCCCGACCTCGCGGAGGAGGTCGAAGTTCTGCATGTTGCGGGCGCCGATCTGGACGATGTCGGCGACCTCGGCGACGGTCTCGACCTCGCTCGGGGTCATCACCTCGGTGATCACCGGAAGACCGGTCTGGCGCCGGGCCTCGGCGAGGTGGCGCAGCCCCTCGCGGCCCAGCCCCTGGAACGCGTACGGCGAGGTCCGTGGCTTGAAGGCGCCGCCCCGCAGGATGTGGCCACCTCCGTCACGAACCGCCCGAGCGGTCTCCAGCAGCATCTCGCCGCCCTCGACGCTGCAGGGGCCGGCCATCAGCACCACCTCGTCGCCGCCGATGGTCAGCCCGTTGCCGAGCCGGACCACGGTGTCGGCGCTGGTGATCCGGACCACCTCCTCGACCGACGGGTCGTGGGTGAAGGCATCCTTGACCGAGAAGGGGTCGTGGCCGATCACCCCGATGACGGTGCGGTCCTCGCCCTCGCTGAGGTGGGTCTTCAGACCGCGCGCCTCGACCTTGCCGCAGACGCGGTCGATGTCGGCTCGGCTGGCGCCGGACTTCATGACGATGATCATCAGTGGACCTCGGACGGCCGCGGACCGTGCACGGCGGTGGCGGGTTCGGGGAGCCGGCCGGAACGAGCGCGCTCCAGCTCCTCCTTGATGGCGCGAGCGCCGCGCAGGTAGACGTGGTGCACCTCGCGCTGGCTGCGCTCGGTGTTGACGAGGATGAGGACCCGCACGCAGCGGGGGATGCTGCGGGTGTTGGCGTAGGGGACGTCCATCTCCTGGCCGCAGATGAGTGGGACGTCGACCCACCCCAGCCGCCGCGCCGCCACCGCGGGGAACTCGCTGTGGAGGTCGGGCGAGGTGGTGAACCAGGCACCGGCCACCTGCTCGGGGTCGATGCCGTTCGCCTCGATGAGCGCGCTCAGCATCTCCCCGGTGGCGTCGACGATGCCCTCGGGGTCGTCCACCTCCACGGTGGTGGCGCCACGGATGCCCCGCACGGCGGTCACCGCGCGGTCCCCAGCATCTCGACGAGGAAGCTCTCGGCGGCCTCCACCGGCCGGCGGGGCGCGGCGCCGATCCGGTCGATGAGCGCGGCGCCGACCACCGCGGCCTCGGCGCGGCCGCGAAGGGCCCGGATGTGCTCGTGCCGCGAGAGGCCGAAGCCGAGCGCGCGGGGCAGGCTGGTGACGGCCTTCACGCGCATCAGCAGGTCGAGCGCCTCCTGGGAGATGTGGGCCCGCGCCCCGGTGGTCCCGGTGACGCCGACGCAGTAGACGAAACCGGTCGCCCGGCGGCAGGCGGCCTCGAGGCGGGCCGCCGTCGTGGTCGGTGCGACGAGCAAGATTAGGGCAAGCCCGGCGGCGTCCGCCGCCTCGCGCAGCTGCACGGCCTCGTCGTCGGGGAGGTCGGGGACGATCACCGCCTCGGCTCCCACCGCCGCCGCCTCCGCACAGAAGCGCTCGAGGCCGAAGGCGAGGACCGGGTTGACGTAGGTCATGAAGATGACCGGGATGGAGAGCCCGCGACTGCGCGCCTCGGCGACCGCGGCGAGCGCCCCGACGACGCTCATCCCGTTGGCGAGCGCCTGCTGGGAGGAGCGCTGGATCGTCGGCCCGTCGGCGAGCGGGTCGCTGAAGGGGATGCCGACCTCGACGGCGAGGCAGCCCGCGCGCTCCGCCGTGGCGAGCAGCGCGGGGGTGTCGTCCCGCCCCGGGAACCCGGCGGTGACGTAGGGGATCAGTCCGGGCAGGCCGCCCGCCGGGCGGCGGGCGAAGGCCTCGGCGAGCCGCGACGCCGGGGTGGCGACGCTCACCGGATCATCTCCGTGCTCGAGTGCTCCCGGACGGTGTCGATGTCCTTGTCGCCACGCCCGCTGAGGCAGACGAGGACGATGCCGTCGGCGGGCATGGCCTCGGCGATCCGCCCGGCGACGCAGAGCGCGTGGCTCGACTCGAGCGCGGGGAGGATGCCCTCGAGCCGGCAGAGAAGGTGGAAGGCGGCGAGCGCCTCGTCGTCGGTGGCGGCGCGGTACTCGGCGCGGTCGGTGTCGCGCAGCCAGCTGTGTTCGGGGCCGACGCCGGGATAGTCGAGCCCGGCGCTCACCGAGTGGGTGGCGAGGACCTGCCCGTCGCCGTCCTGCATGAGGTAGCTGTAGGAGCCGTGGAGCACCCCGGGCGTGCCCGCGCTGAGCGGCGCCGCGTGCTCGCCGCTCTCCAGGCTGCGTCCCGCGGCCTCGACCCCGACCAGCCGCACCGAGGGATCGTCGACGAAGGCGGTGAAGATGCCGATGGCGTTGCTGCCGCCGCCGACGCAGGCGACGATGGCGTCGGGTGGCCGTCCCCAGCGCGCCATCGCCTGGGCGCGGGACTCGTCGCCGATCACCCGCTGGAGGTCGCGCACCAGGGTGGGATACGGATGCGGGCCCACGGCGCTGCCGATCACGTAGTGGGTGTCGCGCACGTTCGTCACCCAGTCGCGGATCGCCTCG
>VBHE01000216.1:0-1119 GCA_005889515.1 Chloroflexota bacterium
CGACGCTGCCCCCGCCGTCGACCGAGGCGACCCAGGCATCGGGGGCGGGGCCGAGGCGGCGCAGCCGGCCGCCCCCGGTGTGGTCGACCGCCCAGAGCCCGCTGAGCGGGCTGGTGTCGGTGGGCTCGACCGCGGCGGCCAGGCGCATGAGCTCGGCGGCGCCGAGCGCGCGCCCGGCGGCGGCGAAGGTGGCGCAGAGCACCCCGGCGACGTCGACGGTGCTCGACCCCAGGCCGTGCCCCGGGGGCACCTCGCCCCCCAGCCGCGCCCGGGCGCCGCCGTCCCAGCCGCAGGCCTCGACGGCGAGGCGCAGCGCCGTGGCGGCGCGGGGGCGGTGGGGCTCGACGCTCGTGTCCGGCGCGTCGACGAGCGCCACCTCGACGCTGCCCCAGCGGTCGACCGGGAGCGAGACCAGCACCGGGCCTCGGGGATCGACGCCCTGGAGCAGCTCCCCGCAGGTGGCGGGGACCCGCGCCCGCCCCCTCACCCGGGTCCGCCCTTCACCCAGAGCGGCAGCCCGGCGACCATCAGGATCACCTCGTCGGCGACGGCCGCGAGCGCCTGGTTGGCGGCGCCGACGCGGTCGCGGAAGACGATGCCCGCCTCGGTCTCGGGGTGGACGCCGAGCCCGACCTCGCTCCCCACCACGACGACGAGGCCGGCGGTGGTGGCCCGGCAGGCGGAGGCGGACCGGGTGGCGTAGGCGCGGGCCGCCGCGTCGCTCGCCGGGCGCGCGAGGGCGACGGCGAGCTCGAAGCCGTCCACGAGAAGGCCGCCGCGCCGGGCGCGCTCGCAGACCGCGGTGACGATGTTCCCGCGGGCGTCGATCGTCGTGGTGGCCCAGCCGGATGGCCGGCGGCGGCGGTGGGCGGCGATCCGCGGGTCGGAGCCTCCCCCCGACGGCAGCAGGGTGGCGACGTAGAGCACGTCCTCGCCGCACCCGTGGAGGAGACGGGCCTCGGCGTAGGCGCTCTTGCCGCTCCGGGCGCCGCCGAGGACGAGCAGCAGCGGGGTGCGGGCTCGCTCCCTCATCGGTCGATGATGGCGCGGACACGGCCCATGTCGACGGCCGCGGCGACGGCGTCGGCGAGGCGGTCGAGCTCCGCCTCGGGCCCGGGA
>VBHE01000216.1:1469-5687 GCA_005889515.1 Chloroflexota bacterium
GATGGCGCGGCCGAGCAGCTGCATCCCGCCGCAGACGCCGAGCACCGCGGTTCCCCGCCGCCGCGCCGCGCGCAGCGCGGTGGCGAGGCCGCACCCGCGGGCGGCCTCGAGGTCGGTGCGGCTCGTCTTCGTCCCGGGGAGCACGACCAGGTCGGGGTCGCCGAGCAGCTCGCCGCGGTCGACGAGGCGGACGCCGACGCCGGGCTCGCGGAGGAGCGGATCGCAGTCGTCGAAGTTGCTGATGCGGGGCAGGCCGACGAGGGCGACGTCGATCACCGGGGCGGCGCCGGGACCGGCGCCGTTCATCGCGTGCAGCCCGAGCGAGTCCTCCTGGGCGAGGCGCAGCCCCTCGAGATGGGGGACGACGCCGAGGACGGGGATCCGCGCCCGCCGCTCGAGGAAGGCGGCGCCGTCCTCGAAGAGCCGGGGGTCGCCGCGGAAGTTGTTGACGATCATGCCCGCAACCCGGCGGCGCTCGCGCGGCGAAGACGCCGCCGCGGTCGATGTCGCCGGCGAGCAGCACCGGCGCGCCGGCGTGGGCGGCGACGCGCATGTTCACGATGTCGCGGTCGCGGAGGTTGACCTCGGCGGGGCTGCCCGCGCCCTCGATGACGACGACGTCGCACTCGGCGCGCAGGCGGTCGAGCGCCGCCGTCACCACCGGCCAGAGGCGGGGCTTGAGCGCGTGGTAGGCGGCGGCGTCCATCCGCCCGCGGACCTCGCCGTCGACCACGACCTGGGCGCAGCGGTCGCCCTCGGGCTTGAGCAGGATCGGGTTCATCGCCCGGGTCACGTCGGTCCCGCAGGCGAGCGCCTGGAGCGCCTGGGCGCGGCCGACCTCGCCGCCGTCGGCGGTGACCGCGGCGTTGAGCGCCATGTTCTGCGCCTTGAAGGGCCGCACCTCGAGGCCCTCGCGGCGGAGCAGCCGGCAGAGCGCGGCGACGAGCAGGCTCTTGCCGACGCCCGATGCGGTGCCCTGCACCATCAGCGTCCGCGCCCGTGTTCCGGTCACGCGTACGCCACCCTGCGCAGCGCCTCGACCACCCGCCCGAGCTCCGCCGGCGGCGGCACCGCGAGCCGCACCCAGCCGGTCAGCCCGAGGTCGGCGCAGTCGCGCACCGCGATCCCCTGCGCGGCCATGAGCGCGGTGAAGCGGCTCGCGCAGCGGACCTCCGCGCAGACGTAGTTCGCCGCCGCCTCGGCGACCTCGAGGCCGAGGTCGCGGAGCGCGGTGGTGAGCGCCGCGCGTCCCCGGCGCACCGCCTCGAGGGTGGAGGCGCGGTGGGCCCCGTCGGCGAGCCCGGCGACCGCCGCGGCGATCGCCGGGGCGGAGACGCACCACGGTGGCGCCAGCGCCCTCAGCGCGCGGGCCACCGGCGGTGGCGCGTCGGCGATCCCGACCCGCAGCCCGGCGAGGCCGAGCTCCTTGGTCAGCGAGCGGACGGTCACCACCTCGGTGCCCGCGGTCCAGGTCACCGCCGGCGTCGCCGCCGCCAGCTCGGCCACGGCCTCGACCGGGGTGAGGACCCCGGTCGGGTTCTGGGGCCGGGCCAGGATCCCGAGGGCCGCGCCCGTCCGCCGGGCGGCGGCGGCGACCGCCGCCGGATCGAGGGCGAAGCCGTCGCCCGCGCAGGCCTCCCAGCGCACCGTGCGAGCGCCACAGGCGGCGGCGGCGCGCCGGTACTCCCCGAAGCAGGGGCCGACGACGAGGGCGGTGTCGCCGGGGCCGAGGTGGGCGAGGGCGGCCCGGAGCAGGAGCTCGGCGGCGCCCGCGCCGGGCGCCAGGCGCTCGCCTCCGACCCCGAGCAACGCCGCGGCGGCGGCCACGAGCGGCGCCGCATCGGCCGCGGGGTAGCGGATCGGGTCGGAGTCGCGCGCCGCCGCCAGCGCGGCCGGGGAGGGGCCGAGGGGGGCGAGCGAGGCGCTGAGATCGAGCATCCCCGCGGCGGCGGCGCCGCCGTGGCCCACCCGGGCGACCCCGTCCAGCCAGGGGTGAGGACCCCGCCGCCGGGCGGTCACCGTCGCGGGCCCGGGGCGGGCAGGAGCGCGCAGACGCCGACGGCGGCGACCGCGGCGGCGCGCGCCGCGGCGACGGCGCGGTGGACGTCGCCGGGCAGGCAGGGGCGGCCGCCGGGGTTGAGGACGTGATGCCCGCGCTTCTCGAGGCGCACCCCCAGCCCGCCCGCCATCGCCGCCATCGGGTGGCCGGCGTTGGGGCTGGCGGTGGCCCGGTGGTCCTCCCGCCAGCAGCGCAGCGCCGCCCGCGGCGACCCCCGTCCCGCGGGGACGGCGGCGGCGATGAGCACCGCGCTCAGCCGCGCCGGGAGCAGCCCGAGCAGGTCGTCGAGGCGGGCCGCAGCCCGGCCGCCGAGGAGGAAGCGGTCGCGGTATCCCACGCTCGCGTCGGCGGTGTTCGCGAAGCGGTACAGCGCCGCCGCGGGGAGCCCGCCGACGCGGGCGTGGAGGAGCGGCGCCACCACCGAGTCCGACAGGTTCTCGGCGAGCGACTCCACCGCCGCCGAGGCGAGCAGGGGCGGCTCGAGCCCGTCGAGGTCGCGACCCACCAGCCAGCGGAGGTGGCGCCGGGCGGCGTCGCGGTCGTCCGCCTCGAGCGCCGCCGCCACCTGCCGGGCCGCCTCGACCAGGCTGCGCAGGGCGAGGAGCGAGGAGAGCGCGACCGCCTCGACGGCGGCGCCGGCCGGGCCGAGCCGCCCCGCCGCCCGGGTGAGGAGCACCCCCGCGCCGGCGGCGAGCGCACCCCCTGCGGCGGTCACCGCGGCACCGCGGAGCAGCCGGCCGCGCGCCGGAGCCGGGCCGTCCTCGGGGACGAGGAGGCTCACCCCACGCCCCATCCACACCACCGGGTGGAGCCGCTCGGGGGGCTCGCCGAGGGCGGCGTCGACGGCGAGGGCGAGGCCGAGCACTCCCGCCCCACAGCCCGCCGGGCGGCTCAGCGGCGGGCGCACAGGCACAGCAGCGCCACCGCGAGGCCGAGCTCGGCGACCGCGCCGAAGCCGTCCCCGGTCATGCCGCCGACCCGCCGGCGCGCCAGCCAGGCGACCGCCGGGGCCACGAGCAGGGCCGCGCCCACCGTCGCCAGCCCCCGGGCGCCGAGCAGCCACCACCCCGCCGCCGCGGCCACCGCCACCGCGACCGCCGCCCCCGCGCCCCGGTGGGGAACCGCGTAGGCGTGGCCGAGGCCGTCGGCGCGGGCCGGGGTGGAGATGCCGAGGGCGAGCGCGGTGGCCACCCGCGAGGCGGTGACCGCGACCACCAGCCCCTGGAGGCGGGGGCCGCCGAGGGCGCTCAGCGCGGCGTACTCGCAGAGCACGACCGCCACCACCGCGGCGACGCCGAAGCCGCCGACCCGGCTGTCGCGCATGATCGCCAGCCGCTCCTCGGGGGTGCGGCCTCCGAGCAGCCCGTCGGCGGAGTCGGCGAGGCCGTCGAGGTGGATGCCGCCGCTGAGCAGGGCGAGGGCGGCGAGGAGGACGGCGGAGCGCGGGCCGGCGGGAAGCACCGGAGCGAGCGCCGCCTCGAGCCCGACGAGCGTCCCGCCGAGGACCAGGCCGGCGCCGGCGAAGCCGGCGAGGGTCGCCGCCGAGGGGGCGCGGTGGGCCGGCCGGGGCAGGGGGAGCGCGGTGAGCAGGCCGAGCGCGGCGAGCGCCCCGGCGGCGGCCCCCCCGACCCGGCGGGTCAGCGGCGGGCGGGCCGCGGTGCCGGGTCCGGCGGGCAGCCCGGCGGTCATGGGGTGGGGACGGGCTCTTCGGGGTTCGCGGCCCCACTCCCCGCCGGGCCGCTCACCCTCGCCGACGAGAAGGTGGCCATCTCCGCGCTCAGCGCCGCCGCCACCCGCACGAGGTGGAGCGCCAGGGCGGCGCCGCTCCCCTCGCCGAGCCGGAGCTCGAGGTCGAGCAGGGGGCGCAGCCCGAGGTGCTCGAGGGCGACGGCGTGGCCGCGCTCGGCGGAGCGGTGACCGGCGACGCAGTACTCGACGGCGCCGGGGGCGATGAGGCAGGCGGCGAGCGCGGCGGCGGTCGCGGGGTGGCCGTCGAGGACGCAGAGCATCCGGCGTGACGCCGCGCCGATCACCGCCCCGGCGATGGCGGCGATCTCCAGGCCGCCGACCTCGGCGAGCAGATCACCGGTGCGCCGGGCCACGGCCCGCTCCACGACGTCGACCTTGCGGCCGAGCGTGGCGTCGTCGACCCCGGTGCC
>VBHE01000216.1:5761-7708 GCA_005889515.1 Chloroflexota bacterium
GCCGGCGAGGCTCCAGGCCGCCTCGATCCCCGCCTCGACCGCGGCCCGGGCCTCCTCCCGGCTCATCGCCGGGCCGTCGACGATGTCCCCGCTGCCGCGGCGCACCTTGCGGGCGAGCAGGCCGGGATGCTCGGGGAGGTCGGCGGCGACCCCGGCGTCGAGCACCGCCACCCGGGCGCCGGTGGCCCGGGCGATGACGTTGATCGCCGCCCCGCCGGCGAGGAAGTTGGCGACCATCTGCGGGGTCACCTCGGCGGGGTAGGCGCTCACCCCGCGGGCGGCGACCCCGTGGTCGCCGGCGCAGACGAGCACCGCGCAGGCGCCGAGGGGGACGGCATCGCGGCCGCGCACCGCGGCGAGGCGGACGGCGAGCTCCTCGAGCCGGCCCAGGCTGCCGGGGGGCTTGGTGAGGTCGTCCTGGTGCCGCCGTGCCGCCTCGGCGGCGCCGGCGTCGGGCGGTGCGATCCGGCCGACGGCGTCCTGGAGGACGCTCACGACGCCTCCTCCCGCCGGCGCCGCGGCCGCAGGGTGACGAGGTGCCGGCCCAGCCGGCGGGTGGAGGAGCAGCCGATCACAACCAGGGTGTCCATGGAGGCCTCCTCGGCGCGCAGGCAGCCCAGCTCGCAGATCTCGACCCGCTCGCCGGGCCGGCAGGCGTCGTGGACCAGGGCCGCCGGCGTGGCCGGGTCGCGGTGGGCCCGGAGCACGGTCACAGCCCGGTCGAGGGCGTGGGGCCGGGCCCGGCTCCGGGGGTTGTAGAGGGCGACGGCGAGGTCGCCGGCGCCGATCGCCTCGAGCCGGCGCTCGATGAGCTCCCAGGGGACGAGCAGGTCGGAGAGGCTGAGGCAGGCGAAGTCGACGGCGAGCGGCGCCCCCAGCCGGGACGCCGCCGCGAGCGCCGCGGTCACCCCGGGGACGATCTCCACCTCGGGGTCGTCGCGCCCGTCCCAGCCGAGCTCGTAGAGCGCCTCGAGGCAGAGCCCGGCCATCCCGTAGACGCCGGGGTCACCGCTGCTCACCACCGCGACCGAGGCGCCGGCGCGGGCCCGGGCGGCGGCGTCGGCGGCGCGCTCCGCCTCGGCGCCGATCGGCCAGGGCTCGACCGGGATCCCGGGGAGCAGCGCGGCGACCCGGTCGCAGTACGGCGCATAGGCGATCACCACCTCGACCGCGGCGAGCGCCGGGCGGGCGCGCTCGCAGAGGTAGGCGGGGTCGCCGGGGCCGAGCCCGACGATGGCGAGGCGGCCGTTCCTGGCGCTCATCCCATCTCTGACCGGTGCCGGGCTTCGACCGGCTTGACACGAACGGCGAGGGTCAGCGGATCGTAGCGCGCGGCCGTCACCCCCTGATCCCCGACCGAAAAATCACCCACTCCGGGGGTGGGCGGGGGATAGGCGGGCGGCGTCCCAGCCCCCAGAGTGGGGAGACGCGCGGCAGGGGTCAGGGGAGGCACGTGAGCACCGAGCTGGCGGTCGAGCTCGTCACCATCGGCCTGATCACCGGCAGCCTGGCCGGGATGCTCGGCGCCGGCGGCGGCTTCGTCACCGTCCCCCTGCTCGTCGCCATCGGCCTCAACGTCCACATCGCCGTCTCCCTGAGCCTCGCCTACTACGTCTGGGTGGCGGCGGCCGGGGTGCTCCGGCACCTCCGCCAGGGCACCATCGACGTCCCCCTCGGCGTGATTCTGATGGTCCCGGGCATCCTCGCCGCCCAGCTGGGGAGCCAGCTCAGCCACCGGTTGCCGAGCAAGGCGCTGGAGCTGATGGTCTCCCTCCTGCTCGTCGCCGTCCTCGTCTTCTTCTCGACGGTGCGGGCCCCCGCGCACGAGACGCAGACGGCCGCAGCCCTCCCCGAGGGGCCGGGGGCGGAGCGGGCCCTCGGCGGACGGCGGTCGCTCCGGTTCGCGCGGGTCCGCAGCGTCCGCGGCCGCGTCTACCACTACACCGT
>VBHE01000216.1:7916-16391 GCA_005889515.1 Chloroflexota bacterium
ACTGATCGCCGGCGGTCTGGTGGGCTCCCAGCTCGGGGCACGTGCCTGCGTGATCTTCTCCCAGGCCCGGCTGCGGCTCATCTTCAACGCCCTGCTGGTGAGCGCGACCCTCTACATGGGCGGCGCCGGACTCGGGCTGATCACCGCGGTGTCATCCAAGGGTTAGCGGGCGCGTATATACTCCTCAGTCGGCGATGCGCCACCGGGCCACACGTTTTCTCCACGTCCTCGCCTGCGCCCCGGTCGCCGTCCTGCTGACGGCCTCCCTCGCGCCGTCGGCGCACGCCCGCGCGGCGGCCGCCCCGGTTCCCTCCACCCGGCCCACGCCGTACGTGGTCGCCATCGACCCCGGCCACGGGGGCAGCCCCGACAACGACCATCCCGACCAGCTCTTCGACCCCGGCTCGGTGGCCCAGAACGGGCTGCTCGAGAAGGACTACGCGCTCGACACCGCGCGCAGGGTCCGCACCCTGCTCCAGCGCGATCGGGTCCAGGTGGTGATGACCCGCGACCGCGACGAGTACCTCGACATCAGCCCGCGGATGGAGACGGCGATCGCCGCCCACGCCCGGCTCTTCATCAGCATCCACGGCAACTCCTGGACCGACCCGTCGGCGAACGGATCGGTGGTGCTGTACCCGAACGAGGACAGCCATCCCTTCGCGGACCGGATGAGCGCGGCGCTCGAGCAGCGGCTCAAGCCGTACACGGTGCCGAACGACGGCACCATCCTCCGCGACAACCTCTGGGTGCACGCGACCATGCCCTCGGTGACCATCGAGCCGATGTACCTGAGCAACCCGCACGAGGCGGACCTGCTCGTGCGCCCCGACGTGCGCGACGCCCTCGCCGCCGCGGTGCGCGACGCCATCGAGGGGCAGGATCCCGCGGTGCTGCTCCGCAAGCGCCAGATCGACGCCTGGCTCGCCGCCCATCCCAACGGCGAGCAGGCGGCCGGCGGGCACGGCGCCTCGCCGCTCACCGCGGCGTTCGCCATCCCCCACGGCCGGCTGCTGCTCCTCGCCGGTGTGCTCTGGGCGCTCTGGCTCGTCCGGCGCCGGCTCCGCCCGCTCAGCGTCCACGCCGCCCGGGTCGCCCTGCACACCGCCGGCGTCGCGATGGCGCCGCTGCTCTCGCTGCGCCCCGTCGGGCGGGTCGAGCAGGCGCTCTTCCGCCGCCGCCGGCGGCTGGCGCGGCGCCGCCGCCTGCTCGAGCGCACCCGCCGGCAGCCGCACCGCCGCTCGGTCTACGACGAGCTCTGGTTCTGAGATCCTTCGGCGATGCGCCTCGCGGTGCTCGCCGACACCCATGTCCCGCGGCGCGCCCGCGACCTGCCCCCGCGGGCGTGGCGGGTGGTGGAGGCGGCGGATGCGGTGCTCCACGCCGGCGACGTCGTCGAGCTGGCGCTGCTCGACGAGCTGCGCCGCCGCGGCGGGCGAGTATGGGCCGTCCTCGGCAACAACGACAGGGCCCTGCGCGGGGTGCTCCCGGAGCGGCTCGAGCTCGACCTCGACGGGGTGACGGTGGCGATGGTCCACGACTCCGGGCCCGCCCAGGGGCGGCGGGCGCGGCTGCGACGCTGGTTCCCGGCCGCACGGGTGGTGGTCTTCGGGCACAGCCACGTCCCCGTGCTCGAGGACGACGGCGACCTGCTCCTCCTCAACCCCGGCTCGCCGACCGACCGCCGGCGGATGCCGAGCTTCACCGTCGCGGTGCTCCACCTCGAGGCGGGGCACCCCCGCGCCGAGCTCGTGGACCTCGGTCAGGAGCGGGCGACGTCGACGACGAGGTAGGCCATCAGGGCGAGGCCGACCGCACACATGACGCAGGTCAGGACGACGAGCGGCCACGCCCGGGGCTCGTAGCGCCCGTCCTCGATCTGCCCGCGCGCCTCGAGATAGCGGGTCACCCCGGCGGTTGCGGTGAGCAGGCCGGCGAGCACGAAGACGATGCCGATCGCCGCCGAGAAGCCGGCGCCGGCGCCACCCCCACCGCCGTTGTCGACCTTGCGGAGCTGGCGGAGGAAGACGTCGAAGCGCGAGACCCCGAAACCCAGGGCGATGAAGGTGATCGCGGTGCGCGCCCAGGCGAGCAGGGTCCGCTCGTTGGCGAGGTGCTCACGCGGACGGGTCTCGTCCGGCCGCGGCGGCGACTGCGGCTCCACCGTCATGCCGCGATTGTGCTGGGTCAGCCGGTGCGGAGGAGGAACAGGAGGACGATGACGCCGATCACCCCCGCGATCCCCATGAGGGTGACGTCGAGGAGCGCCCGCGAGCGCAGCGCCGGCCCCTCGATGACCCGGCGCTGGAGGAGGAAGCGGGCGAAGGAGAGGTTGGCGAGGACGCCCCCGGAGAGCACGAGCGCGAGCGCGGTCGTCCGGTCCCCCTCCTCTCCGCTCGGTGGGCGGTCCTGGACGCGTGCGGTCACCACCCCGAGCTTGTCGACCGCGTAGCCGACCGCGACCAGGGTGAGGGCGAGCCGCATCCAGGAGAGGAAGGTCCGGGTGTTGGCGAGATGGTCGCGGGTGCGCACCCCCTCCCCGGCACCGCGCCCGGCGTCGGCGGGCACGGGTCCGGAGCCGAGGGCGATCTCGAGGCGCCGTCGCCAGCCGGTCTCCGGGCTCATCCCACCGCCACCGGAGCCCCGTCCCGGACGAAGCGGCCGCCGCCCGCCGGGGTGAAGAACGCGAGCCGGTCGGGGCCGCCGCCGGTGGCGCCCCAGTCGAGCCGGAAGAGGCCGAGGTCCCAGCCCATGAAGTCGGTCTGGAGCGCGTGCTCGAGCCTCTCCGAGGAGGGGTCGGGGCCGCTCGCCGCGACCGCGCGGTCCACGACCAGCCCGGTGTAGTAGCCGCGAGCGCCCTCGATGCCGGGCGGTCGCAGCGGGCTGAGGCGGCGGAGTGCGACGGCGTAGTCGCGCGCCGCGGCGTCGGCGGGATCGAGCTCGCTGGCGACGAGCAGCGGGGTGCCGTCCAGGTAGGGGGCGGCGTCCTCGGCGAAGGAGACCGACATCAGGTCGGAGGAGGCGACGATGCCGCGCGCCGGCCGCCAGCCGGCCCGCGTCGACGCCTCCACCAGCGGCAGCGNTCGCAGCCGCGCGGCGAGCTGCGCCGGGTCGTCGCCGGGGGCGATCGCGAGGCCCTCGTGGGCCACCCCCTCGCGGCCGAGCGCGGCCTCGACCGCCCCCGCCTCGGCCGCCTGCTCCGGCCGCGGGCCGGAGACCACCAGCGCGCTCGCGGCCCCGAGGGAGCGGACCTGCGCCGCGAGGGCGGCGCCCTCCGCGGCCTGGTCGACCCCGGTCCGCCATACGTACGGCGAGGGACCCTCGGAACGCAGCCCTCCCACCAGTGGGAGGCGCAGCCGGGTCGCCGCGCCGGCGACGGCGCCGAGGGTCCCCGCCTCGCCGCAGGGGGCGGCGAGCAGCCGCACCCCGACGCCGGCGAGCCGGTCGATGGCGGCGACCGCGCCCCCGGGCGCGATGTCGTCGAGAACGACACGGGGACGTCGGCCGGAGGAGCCGGCGCCGGCGGCGGCGAGCGCCAGCTCCACCCCGGCGGCGTGGTTCTGGCAGGCGGAGCCGAAGGGCCCGGAGAGGTCGGCGGGGACGCCGACGAGGAGGTCGTCGGGGCGGGCGGCGTCGATGCTCGCGGTCACCGACCCGATCGCGACCGCCGACGCCGCCTCGACCACCGGCGAGATCGACCAGCTCCCGGCGGCGAGGGTCACCGTGCCCGCGAACCAGGGGCCGCCGACCACCGCGGGGAGGCGCACCGTCGAGGGCGCCGCCCCGCAGGCGTCGCAGGCGAGGCGGAGGACCACGACCCGGTTGGGGCCGGGGAGGCCGGGGGCGATCGCGATCGGCACGAGATGCGGGCCGCCGCCGGTCATCAGCAGCGGCGACCCCGGCGTGGCGGCCGCGACCGGCTCGGTGCGGGGCGTAGCGCCACCGCCGCCGCCGAGGGCGGCCGCGGAGACGAGCGCCACGAGCCCGACCGCCGCCTCGAGGGGCAGCAGCAGCCTGGCCATCCGCCACCAGCTCCGGGCGTCCTGGGGCCCCGGGATGTCGCCCTCCCGCCACTGCTCCCGCGCCCCGATGATCAGCGTTCCCACCGCGAGGACGGCGAGGGCGGCGAAGAGGCCGACCCTCACCGACAGCGGGAGCGCGGTCACCCCGCCCAGGGATGCCTCCCCTCGGGAACCGGGCAGACCCCGAGCGCGTCGAGCGCCCGGTGCGGCCGCCGTCCCTCCAGGCGCTCGGCCATCCGCTCCACCGTCTCGGGGTCGAGCGCCGCCAGGGTCGCGGGGTGGATCCGGAACCACGCCGCCACGGCGTTCCGCAGGGCGCGGGTGGTGGGGTCGCGTCGGTCGACAGCCGGGGCGACCGGCGTGCGACCTCGATCGAGTGGGACGGTCGCGGCCATGTCCAGTCGTTTCTCCCTCGACCCACCAGGTCGACCAGCCCCAGCCATAAGCCTCAATCCGGTCAATTGCGTCGCGCGCGGGAACGGGGATCGAGGGCTGAGGCCACTGCCTGCATATCGTGCACCGCGGTCCTCCTCGTGGCAAGGAACGGTATTGGCAGCTTTCAGTAGCGCTCCAGCACGAGGAAGTGGGAGAGGCCGACGACGTCGAACGGCGTCCCCTCCGCCCCCTGCAGGGCGCCGCGGAGCAGCCGCCCGGCCCCGCCGAGGCGGACGACGAGGTTGTCGTAGCCCCCGAAGATCCGGCCGTGGTGGACGATCTGCACCGGCCGGCCGGCGAAGAGCCGGAGCAATCCGCGCCGGGTGTAGGCGCGGACGTGGGGGGCGAGCCGGTCGCGGAGCGGGTCGGGGAGGTAGTTGACCAGGGGCTTGTTGCCGAAGCGGTACTCGCCCCGCCAGTACACCCCGTGCTGCTCGACCGGGTACCAGCGGTTGGGGCAGAAGAGCACCAGCCGGCCGCCCCGGCTCAGCACCCGGACCATCTCGGCGGCGGAGGCGCGGTCGTCGGCGACGTGCTCGATCACCTCGTTGGTGAGCACGACGTCGAAGCTGCCGTCGTCGAAGGGCAGGTGCTCGTTGGCGGCGTTCACCACCAGTGGAGGGTCGAGCCGCCCCGCCGCCTCGACGGCGCGCTCGCGGTCGTATTCGAGGCCGACGACGACCGGCGCGAGCGCGCTCAGCCGCTCGACGTAGCGGCCCACCCCGCAGCCGATCTCGAGCACCCGCGCGGTCGTGAGGAAGGGCACGGCGTCGCGGATCATCGCCAGCCGCCGCTCCTGCCCCGCCCTCCAGACGTACGAGGGCTCTCCGCAACGGGCCGCCTTCTCCATGCGGCTCTCGGACGGCGGCGCCTGGGACATCGGCGGGAGTCTAGTCCGCGACGCCGACCGCGACCGTGACCCGGCCCCGGACCCGCTTGGCCTGGCGCAGGCGGGCTCCGGGCGACCCGAGCAGCGCCGCGGCCTCGCTCACCGAGGGGGTCCCGACCGCCGCCGCCACCACCGCCGAGGGCGTGGGCACCTCGACCTCGGCGAGGACCGCGGCCGGGTGCCCGCGCAGCTCCCAGCCACGCGCGGTGCAGAGGCGGCGCAGCGCCGGCTCCTCGCACTTGCGGTCGAGGGTCCCGACGGCCGCAACCGAGAGGGGGCTGAGCCCGGCCTCGGCGAGGGCGGCGTCGACCGCCGCGATCAGCTCCGCGTCCTCGACCCCGGCCTCGCAGCCGACCCCGAGCACCGCGGTCGGGGGGCGCAGCACCAGCCACCCGGGGTCCGCTCGCAGGGGCCGGTCGGTGATCACGATCGCCGCCCGCGGGGCGGCGGCGCGGAGCGCGTGGAGGTCCGGGTGGCGGCGCAGGCCCGGCGGCCAGGCGCCCGCCGCCTCCCACGGCTCGCCGCACTCCTGCACCAGGCCGACGGGGTCGCCGTCGAGCAGGGCGGCGGTGACCGCGGCGAGGCGGCGCGGCTCCTCGACCCTCCAGCCGCGGGTGGCGGCGACGTCCTCGGGGGCGGGCCACTCCCTGCGGTCGCTCGCGGTGGTGACCACCGCCTCGGCGCCGAGCGCCGCCGCGACCTCCAGGGCGAGCCGGTTGCCGCCGCGGGCGTGGGCGCCGGCGAGCGGCACCACCCAGCGGCCGCCGTCGTCGATCGCCATCACCAGCACCACCGCGGAGTGGGTGGCCACCAGCCGGGCGACGACGCCCCGGGCCCCGCCGGGCTCGGCGAAGGCGCCGGGGACCGCCCCGGCGAGCCGGGCGGGGAGGTGGAGGCGGGCGCCGTCGAGGGCGGCGGCGGCACGGGCGCCGACGGCGGCGCCGGCGGCGGTGAGCGCGTAGACGGCGATGCCCCCATGGGCGGCGCCGCTGTCGCCGGGCGCGCCCGCGGGGCGGAAGACGTGGGCGTGCTCGGGGCTGTAGAGGGCGGAGCGCAGCCGCGCGGACGCGGGCCGGAAGGCCGGGCCGACGAGGAGCAGCGCCTGGCGGCGGATGCCGAGCTCGCGAAGCCGGGCGGCGAGGTCGCCGACCGTCCCCCAGCTCACCCGCTCGTCCGGCCAGGAGACCCGCTCGGCGATCACCGCCGGGGTCGAGTCCTCCACCCCGCCGTCGCGGAGCGCCGCGGTGACCTCGGCGGCGTAGGCGGCGCTGAGCAGGATGCAGAGCGAGACCCCGGGGCGGGCGAGGGCGCGGAGGTCCTGGCCCGCCGGCATCGGGGTGCGCCCCTCGACCCGGCAGACGACCACCGCCTGGGCGATCCCGGGCACGGTGAGCTCGCAGCCGAGCGCCGCCGCCGCCGCCATCGGCGACGGCACTCCGGGCACCACCTCCCAGGGCACCCCGGCGGCGTCGAGGCGGGCGAGCTGCTCGGCGATCGCCCCATAGATGCCGGGGTCCCCGCTGTGCACCCGGGCGACCACCTCGCCGCGCCGGGCGGCGGCCACGAGCAGGTCGACGATCGGCTCCAGGGTCATCCCGCTCGTGCCCCGGACCACCGCCTCGCCGGGCACGAGCTCGAGCAGCCGGGGGTCGACGAGGGAGTCGGCGTAGACGACCGTCGCCGCCGCCTCGAGGACCCGGCGGGCGCGCACGGTGAGCAGCTCCGGGTCGCCGGGCCCGGCGCCGAGGACGTAGACGGTGCCGCCGCGAACCGGGCGGCTCACCCGCCACCCGCCGTGGGTCGCCGGAGGATGACGAGCGCCATGTAGTCGGCGGACGCGCCGTCGAGGGTGTCGGCGTGCTCCTCGCCCTCGAGCCCGACCCGCCGCGCGTAGCGCACCGACCACCCCCGGGCGGGCCCCTCGAGCAGCGCCCGCAGCCGGCGGATCGCCGCCCCCGCCTTGAGGAGCACCACGGTGTCGGCGGCGGCGAGCGCGGCCTCGAGGTCGCCGGTCTCGAGCCGCGACGCGGGGAGCACGGCGACCCGGTCGGCGCCGACCGCGAGCGGCCGGCCCTCGACCGCGGCGGCGGCGCACATCGACGGCACCCCGGGCACCACCGCGACCTCGGTGGCGGGGCGGGCCTCGACGATCGCGGCGGCGGCGTGGGCGAAGGTGCTGTACAGGGAGGGGTCGCCGTCGGTGACCATCCCCACGGTCCTCCCCTCGTCGAGCGCCGTCACCAGCGGTGCCGTCCGTCCCCGCCAGCCCCGCGCGACCGCGCCGGGGTCCGCCGGCATGTCGCTGACCAGCTCGACCAGGCTCCCCGGGGCGGTGTGGGCGGCGATCGCCTGCACCGCCACCCCGCCGCCGCGGACGCTCCGCGGCACCGCGACCAGGTCGAGGCGGCGGAGCAGCGCCGCCGCCCGCAGGGTGAGCAGGCCGGGATCTCCCGGTCCCGCGCCGATCCCGTAGAGGACGCCGGGGCGGGGATGGTCGCCGAGGAGCCGGCCGGCGAGCTGGTCGAGGGTGCTCACCTGGGGTGAGAGGGACGGGCGGCGCTCACCACGAAGACGGGGTCCTCGGAGCGCAGCCGCAGCCCCCGCCCGGCCGGGACCCCGCGGGCGACGCTCACCTGGACGACCTCCGGCGACCAGTCGCCGAGCGCTGCCCGGGCGACGAGGACGCCGTCGAGGGTGGCGAAGGAGCAGACCACCCGGCCCCCGGAGCGCAGCCGGGCCCGGACCTCGCCGAGGATCTCGCCGAGCCGGCCGCCGTGACCGCCGACGACCACCCGGTCGGGGGCCGGGAGCCCCTCGAGCGCCGCCGGGGCCTCGCCGTCGACCACCTCGACCCGCCCGGGGGCGAGGCGGGCGGCGTTGGCGCGGAGGTGGACGAGCTGGTCCCCATCGCGCTCCACCGCCAGGACCCGGGCGCCGGGCGCCAGGCCCGCCGCCTCGATCCCGATCGACCCCGAGGCGGCGCCCACGTCCCAGATCACCGACGCGCCCGCCGGGCGCAGCCGGGCGAGCACCACGGCGCGCACCTCGCCGCGGGTGATCATCCCGCCGGCGTGGGAGAACTCCTCCTCGGAGCGGCCGAAGTCGGCCGCCGGCGCGAGCGGGGGGCCG
>VBHE01000217.1 GCA_005889515.1 Chloroflexota bacterium
GATCGTCCCCGTGGGGGTGCGGAAGACGCCCTGGTGAGTGCCGGTGAAGGTCCCCTCCTGGACGACGGTCGAGCCCTCGGCGGTCATGCGGTGGACGCTGGCGCGGACGTCGGGGAACGCCGCCCACCAGTTGGCGGCGAAGTCGCGGACCCCGTCGACCCCGCGGTACACGGTGTTGCCCGGGGTCACGTACTCGACGTGGTCGGAGAGGAGCTGGGCGAGCGCCGTCCAGTCCTTCGCGTTGAACGCGTCGTTGCTGCGGCGCGCGACGTCGCGTGCATCCAGCATCACGGCACCTCCCTCTGCGGTGCGGTCCGGACCCCAGGCGCCGCACCCGGCGGCGCCTGTCGAGGATAGGCAGCCCGGCGCCGCCCGGGGTTAAGCCCCCATCAAGGTCGGTGGGCGATGTGATGAGGCGGCAGCGGCGTTGCCATGACGCGACTTGACGCAGTGCGTCATGTCATGCTACGGTGCCCTCAACGCCGCCATCGACGCGGCGCTCACACGAGGAATCATCCCGAAATGTCCGAGACCAAGACCCTCTACCTCGACCTCGTCCCCTCCACGCAGGAGAGCATCACCACCGCCGTGGAGAAGATCGAGAGCGTCGGTCTGACCGCCGCGGGTGTCGCCCGTGACCTGGTCGAGCCGTACCTCGACGCGGTCCAGTCCACCCGCCGCTACCTGACCTTCGACCACACCCAGCTCGTCGACGCCACCGTCGGCTACGCCGGCAAGCTCGCCGAGCAGCAGCAGAGGTTCTTCTCCGAGCTCGGCGACGTCCTCCTCGGCAAGCGGGGCTCGCATCGCCCCGCGAAGCCGCGCACCAGCGCCGCCGCCTGATCCACTCCCGCGGGTCGGCGGGTTACTGACAGGGTCGTCGGCATCATCCGGTGCCGGCGACCCTCTCGCGCGTTCGCCACCCGCCCTCCTACACTTCGCCTCTCCAACCACATCCGGGGATGGGCCTCGACATGCTCCCACCTGATGCCGGCTCCGGCTCGCCACCCGAGCCGCCGCCGCCGCCCGGCGCCCCCCCTCCCGGCTATCCGCCGCCCGGCGCCCCCCCTCCCGGCTATCCGCCGCCGGTCTATCCGCCCCCCGGGCCCGCGGGGTACGGGCCGCCGCCCGGTTACGGGCCACCCGGCCCCGCGCCCGGGCTCGCCTACGCCGACTTCGGCGTCCGCCTCGTCGCCTACATCATCGACCTCGCGATCATGGGGCTGGTCGGCTTCGTCATCCGCGTGCCGCTGGTCGTGAACCGCTCCGGGTGGGCGGCATACGGCATCACCGTGGTCGTGCAGCTGATCGTGCACGGCGCGTACCTGATCACCCTGTGGCAGCGGGGACAGACGCTCGGGATGCGCGCCCTCAACCTCAGCGTTCTGCGCGCCTCCGACGGTGGACAGCTGACGATGGAGGAGTCGCTGCGGCGCTTCCTCCCCTTCGGGGTGGCGCTGATCACCGGTCCGGTCGGCTTCCTCATCTGGATCGCGATGGCGGTCACGGTCGCCACCGACAGCCGCGGGCAGGGCCTGCAGGACCGCCTCGGCGGCAGCGTGGTGGTCCGCCGGCTCGGCTGACCCATCCGGGCGGCCGCGCAACACGCTGCTATCCTTCGAGGTCTTGCGTCGATCCGTCAGGCCGGTTCGGGGAGAGGTGACGCGATGAACACTGCGATCGAGGAGCGGATCCGCACTCGCGCGTATGAGATCTGGGAGGCGGAGGGACGGCCACTGGGGCGCGAGGTCGAGCACTGGCTGCAGGCCGCCCAGGAGCTCGCGCACGCCGCGCGCCGTCGCCGCGACCCCGGCGAAGCGGACCCCGGCGAAGCGGACCCCGGCGACGGCGACCGCGACTCGCACCCGCAGCCGCGCACCGAAGGGGGCGGCGCCGCTGTCCTGACCGCTGAGCCGGTCAGCCGCGGGCGTGGTCGCGAACCAGCCCGGCGGCGGTGATCCCCACCACCACCAGGGGCAGCAGCCACCACGCGTTCACGTCCGCGCGGAGCAGCAGCCAGGTGCCGACGAAGCCGGCGGCGACCGCGGCCGCCACCGTCCAGTCGTCGCCGATGACGAAGCCGTACCAGAAGCGCAGGAAGCCGAGCACCGCGCGGGTCACGGCTGGCGCGCCGGGGTGAGCACCGGCCGGCGACGGAGCACCGCGGCGGCGATGGCCGCGGTGGTCGCGTAGAGGAGGAGCAGCCCGAGGATCGCGGCGTCCGCGCCGGGCCAGTCCACTCCGAGCCCCTCGGCGCCCCAGAAGGTGCCGAAGCCGGTGAGCAGGAGCCCCACGACGAGCTGGAGCGCGCTGCGTGGGATGCGCCGCACCCACGCCTGCGAGGCCGCGGCGACCGCGCCCACCACCACCACCGCCGCGACCGCGCCGCCGATCGCGGGGGTGAAGGCGTGGGCGGTGGCCCCGAAGGACACCGCGATGAACGCCACCTCCAGCCCCTCGAGGAGCACGCCCTTGAACGCGAGCACGAACGCGGTCGGGTCGAAGCCCTCGCCGGGCGAGGGCGCGTCGTCGTCGAGGTGGACGCCGCCCTGGTAGCCGGCGAGGCCGTTGGCGGCGACGCGGCGGATCCCCTTGCGCAGCCACTGCAGCCCGAAGACGAGGAGCAGGCCGCCGACGACCAGCCGCAGCGAGGAGATCGGCACCACGGTGAGCGCCCGTCCCAGGCCGGCGACGAGCACGGCGAGCACCGCAGCGCCGCCGGCGGCGCCGGTGAGGGTCCAGCGCCAGCCCCGGGTGGCGCCGACGCCGATGACGATGACCGCCATCTCGATCGCCTCGACGGCCGAGGCGAGGAACGCGGGGGCGAAGACGGCGCCGGGGCTCACCAACGCCGCGGCTCCAGGGTCGGCATGGTCCCAGCCTACCCACACCGTCCCGAGTTTCGTCCTGGCCGCTGTCCGGGCCCCGGGTCAGACCGCGTGGGCGCGGGACTGGCGGAAGGCGCCGACCCCGACCGCCCGGCCGGGCGTGGGGAGGTGGGTGACGCCGAGACCGCGGTCGATCCCCTCGAGCCAGTCCCGGGCGATGCGACGGCCGAGCTCGATGTGCTCGCCGGCGGCGGCGAAGTCGAGCACCCAGCCCTGGGCGCTCACCTCGAGGATGTCGAGCCGGACCCCCGCGGCGGCGGCGGCGGCCGCCGCGTGGCGCCGCTGGTGGATCTTGGTGACCAGGTTGGCGCGTCCGAGCACGGCGGTGAGCCGGTCGGGGACCCCGGCGAGGGCGCCGACGCTGGCGTCGAGGAGGACGATCGACCGCGCCCCGCGGCCCAGCGCCTCGACGATGCCGAAGTTGTCCACGAAGCCGGCGTCGGCGAGCATCCGCTCGCCGATGCGCACCGGGGGGAGCACCGTGGGGATGGCGGAGGCGGCGAGCACCGCCTCGGAGACCGAGCCCTCCTCCAGGTACTCGATCTCGGCGCTGATCATGTCGACGGCGGCGACCGCGAGGGGGATGCGGAGGTCCGCGAAGCTCCGGCCGCCGAAGCTCTGCTCGATGATCCGGCGCATGTGGCTGTCGGAGAACGCGGCCACCCGGCGGCGCGCCAGCGCCCCGACGTAGCCGCGCACCACCCCGCGGAGCAGCGATCGCACCGAGGGGTCGACCCAGAGCCGGAGCAGCTCCCGGCCCCCCTCGCCGTCGGGATGGCCCGCCATCCAGGCGCCGTTCCAGGCGCCCACCGAGGTGCCGATGATGAGGTCGGGGCGGAAGCCGGCCTCGAAGAGCTCGGCGGCGGCCCCGGCCTGGGCCGCGCCGTTGGCGCCGCCGCCCGAGAGGGCGAGGACCAGGGGACGTGCCAGCCGCTCGAAGCGGGGAATCGCCGGCGCGCACGCCATGACCCGACCCTACACCGGCCGACCGGTCTGAACGGGTGCACACCGACGGATGGGGCTCGGATGTTGACCGTCTGTTCGGTGGTCTTTAACCGGGGGCGGGCTCGTCAACCCGGGGGGCGGGCTGGTGGACCCGGGGCGGCCCACGCCCAGCCGCTCCAGCGCTCGACGGCGACGACGATCACCGGCCCCTCGGGGCGGTGCAGCCGGTACTGCGCGTACTTCGCGGCGAGCAGGTCGAGCGCCGCCTCACGCTCGGGCGCGTCCTCGACTCCGGCCAGGATCCGGGCGACGCCGTCGGCGCGCACCCACCAGAGCGCCTCCCAGCGCTCCTCGTAGTGGTCGGCGAGGACGCACACCCGCGGCCGGGCTCGGAGATTGCGCAGCCGGGCAAGCTCGGTGGTGCGCTTCGGCTTGTGGTCGACCGCGGTGACGATGCGGTCGGGGACCGCGGCGAAGGTGATCGGCACCAGGTGGGGGTCGCCCCGCGGGTCGACGGTGGCGAGCCGGGCCACCCGCGCCGCCGCGAGGCGCGACCGGGCCTCGTCCTGCGCGAGGTTCACGATGGGCGGGAGTATGCGGCGCGAGGTCGCCGCGGTGACGCGCCCCGGTGCACAGGAGTAGCCTTGCCGCGATGCTCCCGGCCACGCAGGGTCCCGGCTGGCCACGGGCCCTGATCGTCCCGCTCACCATCCTCTCCTGGCTGGCCGTCCTCCTCGTGACCGTCTGGCTGGCGAGCCACGTCGCCAAGGCGCTGCTCACCCTGATCCTCGCCTCGCTGCTCGCCTTCGCTGCCAATCCTGTCGTCAACTGGCTGCAGCGGAGGATGCCGCGCGCCCTGGCGGTGACCACCGCCTTCGTCGGCGGGGCGCTGCTGATCGTCGGAATCCTGTCCGTGGTGGTGGTGGCGGCCGTCGGCCAGGTGCAGCAGCTGGTGCACAACCTGCCCTCCTACT
>VBHE01000282.1:0-10955 GCA_005889515.1 Chloroflexota bacterium
CCCCGAGTCCAAACCGCCCCCAAGAGCTACGGTCGCGTCCATCGCATCAAGAATCCCTAGTGGACGCGAACACCCTGCTCACCTACGGCGTTCTCGCCGTGGTCGCCCTCGTCGCCCAGGCCGCCGACCGGCGGTGCACCGACCCCGCCGCCCCGGCCCGTCCGCGGGGCACCCTCGGCCTCCAGGACGTCGCCCGGCTGCTCGTCGTCTTCGTCGTCATCTACGCGATGCTCCTGGGCGGCACCGAGATCGCCGACCGGGGGAGGGGCGGCGGCAGCGTCGTCGACGGCGCGCTCCAGATCGTCGCGGGCGGGATCTCGCTGGCGCTGATCCTCACCGGCTGGGACCGCATCCCCGGGCTGCGCGGGCTGCGGCCGCGGGCGCCGATCTCCTGGCTCGCCCTCGCCCTCCTCCTCCTCGCCCTGGCGCACAACCTCGCGCCCACCAGCGGCTCCTCCTCGGTCGCGGACACGGTGGCCAAGCCGCAGACCACCACCGACCTCGTGACCGGCCAGGTGCCGTTCGTCATGCTCGCCCTCGCCTCGGTCGGCCCCGGGGTCCGCCGCTCCGGCCGCCAGACCCTCGAGCGCCTCGGGCTGCTGCCCCTGCGCCCCTGGTGGTGGGTCGTGGGGATCGCCGTCGGGATCGTGGTGGTCAAGGGCGGGACGCATGTCTACGATCTGGTGAACCTGCTAACCCCCGCCGACTGCCGGGCACAGCAGGAGAAGGTGTTCCAGCATCTCGCCGGCCCGGCCCGTCACTGGTACGCCCAGGTCGCCATCGGCGTCGCGGCGGGGACGGGAGAGGAGCTGCTCTTCCGGGGAGCGCTCCAGCCACGAGTGGGGATCCTGCTCGCCTCACTCCTGTGGGCCAGCTTCCACCTCCAGTACACGTGTCACGGGCTGCCCTCGGCGTCGAACCTCTACATCCTCGTCCTGGGGCTCATCTTCGGGGTCCTGCGCAAGCGCTTCGGCCTCGGCTCCGCGATCGCCGCCCACATCGCCTACGACAGCACCATCCTCCTCGGCTTCTAGGGGGATCCGGTAGGCGCTGCACATGGCGAGGAAGCGCTCGAGGGTGTGCTCGTCGAGGAGCGCGCGGTGGCGGGCGACGAGGGGGACGACGATCTCCCGCAGCGCCCGTCCCCTCGCCATCCACTGGAGGTAGCTGCGACCGCCGTGGTGGTAGGGGCCGTAGAGGACACTGCCGGCAACGGTGCGTTCGAGCCAGCGGAAGAGGCCCTCGTGGCGGGTGTGCATGCGCAGGGTCACCTGGGGCTGGCGACCGTCGCCGCCGAAGTGGCCCTCGCCGACGAGCAGGCCGAGGAGATACCCGGTATCGAGGTCGGAGAGCTGTTTCACCGTCAAGATTCCCGTGAAACGTTCCGGGCCCCGGAGTTGTTTCACCGTCAAGATCCCCGTGAAACACTCCCTCCCATAATCGATCGTCGTGCCCACGAGGATCATCGCCGTCGCCAACCAGAAGGGTGGTGTCGGCAAGACCACGACGACGATCAACCTCGGGGCCGCCCTCGCCGACCTCGGCCACCGCGTCCTGCTGGTCGACTGCGACCCCCAGGCGAACGCCACCTCCGGCCTCGGCGTCAGCGCCGACGACGTCGCCGCGAGCATCTACGACGTGGTCGTCCTCGGCCGACCCCTCGCCGATGCACGGATGCCGACCCAGGTCCCCAACCTGGACCTCATCCCCTCGACCATCGCCCTCGCCGGAGCGGAGATCGAGCTCGTGGGGCTCGCCCGGCGCGAGATGCGGCTGCGCTATGCGCTCGAGGCGCTCGACGGCCACAGCGACGACTACCTCCTCCTCGACTGCCCGCCCAGCCTGGGCCTGCTCACCGTCAACGCCGTGGTCGCCGCCCATTCCCTGCTCGTCCCCATCCAGTGCGAGTACTACGCCCTCGAGGGGCTCGGGCTGATCACCCACACCCTCGACCTGCTCCGCCGCGAGCTCAACCCCAGCCTGGTGGTCGAGGGCGTCGTGCTCACCCTCCACGACCCTCGCCTCACCCTCTCGACCCAGGTCGTCGAGGAGGTGCGCAAGCGCTTCCCCGAGGAGACGATGGACACCATCGTCCCTCGCAACGTCCGGCTCAGCGAGGCGCCGAGCCACGGACTGCCGATCAGCCGCTACGACCCGACCTGCAAGGGCGCGGTGGCCTACGGCCTGCTCGCCCGCGAGCTCCACGACCGGGTCCAGCGGCGACACCGCACCCTCCAGGGCCGGGCGGCCACGCCCCGGGCCGCGTGGTGAGCGCGGAGGGGGGCTCGCCGCCCCGCCGCCGCGGGCTCGGACGCGGCCTCGACGCCCTGCTCAGCAGCTCGGCGCGCGCGACCCCGGTCCTCGACGAGGACCCCGGGCCCGGCTCGTCCGAGGACGACGCCCAGCTCGTCGAGGTCCCGGTCACCGCCGTCCGCCCCAACCCCGAGCAGCCTCGGCGCGACTTCGACGCCGAGGCCCTCGCCGGCCTCGCCGACTCGATCCGCTCCCACGGCGTCCTCCAGCCCATCGTCGTGGAGCGCGACGGCGACGGCTTCCAGCTCGTCGCCGGGGAGCGCCGGCTCCGCGCCGCCGCCCTCGCCGGGCTCTCCCGGATCCCGGCCATCCTCCGGCCGGCCACCCAGTCGGGGCGCGAGGCGCTCGAGCTCGCCCTCGTCGAGAACCTGCAGCGGACCGACCTCTCCGCCCTCGACGAGGCCGCCGCCTACGCCCGCCTCGCCGACGCCTTCGGCCTCTCCCACGAGGCGATCGCGCTGCGCGTCGGCCGAAGCCGTGCCACGGTGACGAACACCGTCCGGCTGCTCGCGCTCCCCGCCATGGTCCAGAGCGCGCTCCGCGAGGGCCGCCTCACCGCCGGCCACGCCCGGGCGCTGCTCGGCGCCCCCACCGACGCCGACCGCGAGGAGCTCGCCGAGGCGATCGGCGTCCACGGTCTATCGGTGCGCCAGGTCGAGCACGAGGTCGGACGCCGGGCGGCCATCGCCGCCGCCGCTCCCGCGAGCCCCACCCGCGGCCGGGCCGCCCCGCAGCCGGCCCGGCTCTCCGCGGACGATCGGCTGCTCGAGCGCAGCCTCGAGGAGGCGCTCGGCGCCCCGGTGACTCTCCGCCGGCGCCGGCGCGGCGGGCAGCTGATCGTCGACTTCCACGACGACGAGCAGCTCGACGACCTCTACACCCGCCTCGGCGGCGCCCCGCTCTGACCTTCTCCGCCTCCGGGGTCGGCCGGCCGCCGCCCATATAATCGGACGGACGTGTCTCAGATCACCACCGAGTCGCCGGAGGTGGTGCCGTCGGCACCACAGCGCCCGCGCCGCCGGTGGGAGAACCGGAACCTCGCCCGTGACATCCTCGAGGTCCTGGCGCTCGCCTTCGCGCTGTACATCGTCATCGCGCTCGCGCTGCAGACCGTGCGCGTCGAGGGCGAGAGCATGGTGCCGACGCTCAGCAACAACGACCTGCTCTTCGCCGACAAGCTCTCCTACCACCTCCACGCGCCCGACCGCGGCGACATCATCGTCCTCAAGCCGCCCGACGAGCCGAACCGCGACTTCATCAAGCGGATCATCGGTCTCCCCGGCGACACCATCGAGATCGACGGGCACTACTCGGAGAACGGCCGCCAGCACACCGAGGTGCTCATCCGCCCCCCCGGCGCGAGCGGCTTCCAGGTGCTCCACGAGCCCTATCTCCCCGATCAGACCAAGGACCCGTGGGACGAGATGACCTTCTGCTGCGACTCCGGCGGTCACTCCACCACCGAGCCCCAGCCGCTGGTGATCCCCAAGGACGAGTACTTCGTCATGGGCGACAACCGCAACCGCTCCCGGGACTCGCGGTTCATCGGGCTGATCCCGCGCAACAACGTCCTCGGCCGCGCCTGGATCCGGATCTGGCCGGTCAGCCACCTCGGCTTCCTCGGCCAGGGCCCGGCGCTCTCGAGCGCGCTGATCCTGCCCCTTCCCCTGCTCGGCCTCCGGCGACGGCTCCGCCGCCGCTCGCGGCGCTAGCCGATCTCCACCACCCACCGGGAGTGGGTGCGCTCCCAGTCGACGAGCTCGGACGGGTCGAAGAACAGGGCCACCTCCTCGGCGGCGCGCTCCGGGGAGTCGCTCCCGTGGATGACGTTCATCCCCAGGTCGACCGCCAGGTCGCCGCGGATCGTCCCGGGGGGCGCCGAGGCAGGGTTCGTCGGCCCCATCATCGCCCGCACCATGGACACCGCGCCGGGGCCCTCCCACACCATCGCCACCACCGGCGACGAGGTGATGAAGTCCACCAGGCCGGGAAAGAACGCCTTCTGCCGATGCTCGGCATAGTGCCGGCCGGCAAGGCCCTCGTCGATCTGCATCAGCTTCAGCCCGACGAGCTGCAGGCCGCGCCGCTCGAGCCGGCCGATCACCTCCCCGACCAGGCCGCGCTGCACCCCGTCCGGCTTCACCAGCACCAGCGTGCGCTCGACCGTCATGATCCTGCCACGATTGTCATGAACTTCTCCGCATCTCGGAACGGCCCGATCACCGCGCCGCGCAGGCCGCCGTCGAGGATGCCCGCGGCGAGGCGGCGCACGTCCTCGGCGGTCACCGCCTCGATGCGGGCGACGACGGTCTCGGGGAGGAGGATCTCGCCACCGAGGAGCTCCTGCTGCCCGAGGTAGGAGCACATCGAGTTCGTCCCCTCGAGATGGAGCACCAGCCGCCCTCGCGCGTACTCTCGGGCGCGCCCGAGCTCCTCCTCGGAGAGCGGCTCCTCGGCGAGCCGGCGCAGCTCGGCGACGGCGGCGGCCAGGGCGGCGCGGGCCTGCCGCGGCTCGCAGCCGAGGTAGATGCCGAGGGCGCCGCTGTCCCAGAGCTTCACGGTGAAGGAGTGCACGTCGTAGGCGAGACCGCGGTTCTCGCGCAGCTCGAGGAAGAGCCGGCTCGACATCCCCTCGCCGAGGACGATGTTCAGGACGTCGAGGACGAAGCGGTCGGCATCCCGGTACCCGGGCGCCCGGGCGCCGACGATGAGGTTCGCCTGCTCGGTGCGGCGGTTCACCAGCCGCATCTCGCCGCTGGACGGGGCCGGCCGCGCCGCAAGCATCGCGGGGCGCGAGCCGGTGCCCCAGCCGCCCACCGCGCCGGCGACGACCTCGAGGGCGGTGTCGTGCTCGACGGCGCCGGCGACGCTCACCACCACGCTGTCGGGGTGGTAGTGCTCGGCGAGGTAGCGCAGGCAGTCCTCGCGCTCGAAGGTGCGCACCGTCTCCTCGGTGCCGGCGACGTCGCGGCCGAGCGGGTGGTCGGGCCACATCACCTCGTCGAAGAGGGTCCCGACGTACTCCTGCGGATTGTCGACGTACATCCGCAGCTCCTCGATCACCACCAGGCGCTCCTTGGAGAGCTCGCCGGGGTCGAAGGTCGAGTGGAAGGCCATGTCGCCGAGCACCTCGACGGCAAGACCGAGGCGGCCGGCCGGGACCTTTGCCCAGAGCATCGTCAGCTCCCGGTCGGTGGCCGCGTTGAGGACCCCGCCCACCCCCTCGATCGCCTCCGAGAGCGCCTTCGCGGTGGGATAGCGCTGGGCCCCCTTGAAGAGCATGTGCTCGATGAAGTGCGACAGCCCGCTGCGCTCCGGCTCCTCGTACCGGGAGCCGACGCCGAACATCACCGAGAGCGACACCGAGGCGCGCTCACGCATGGGCGCGGTGATGACACGCACGCCGCTGGGAAGTCGGGTGAGGCGATACGCGCTCCCGGCACCGGGCACGGGGCGGGAGTCTACTCGACCTCGGCCCCGGGGACGCCCCTCCATCAGCGCTCCCCCGCGGCCTGGCGGTTGGCGATGACGACCGCGTCCCCCACCCCGGTGCCACCCAGCCGGCCGCGCACCACCATCTCGTTCACAAGGTTCGCCACCCGCCAGAGCACGGTGACCTCCACCACCACCGTCCCGTCCGCCGCCGTCGCCGTCTGGGTCACGGCGTGCGACTCCGCCCCGAGGTCACCCGCGGCGACCTGGCCGACCCCGGCCCGGGCGTCGACCTGCGCGCTCAGCCTGGTCATCCCCTGGTGCGCCCCCGAGACCCCGGAGAAGGCGACCACGGTGGCGACCACGTCGAGCGGCCCGTTGGCGGTGGCGAGGACCGGCGCCGGCTGCAGGTACCGGGCCGTCGCCGCTCCCCCCAGCCCCGCCCCGCGCAGCGCGGCGAGGTCCGCGGCGGCGGCGAAGACGGTCGCGGGATCCACGGCGTGCGGCGTCGTGTCTGCGGTGAAGCCGGAGGTGGGCAGCTGGTCGAGCCGGAGCACGTAGCTCACCGCCGTCCCATGGAGGACGGGGACCGGCGTCGGAGAGGGGCAGCCGCAGCCGCAGCCCGACCCGAGCACGCACACGGCCACCGCGCCGGCGGCGGCGGCCGCGTCGCGACGCGCTACCGCGGCCCCGCCGGCCGGCTCGGGTACGGGCGTCCGGGGCCGCCGCGCGGCGGGCCGCCGTACCCACCACCACCACCGCCGCGGCGCTCGTAGCCGCCCCGCATCGGCGGCCGCGGGCCACGGGGGATGCCGTGGAAGGTCGACTCCGGCGGGCCTCCCTGGGCCGGTCCGGTCGGATGGATGGTCACCCGTCGCGCCGGCTCCGCGCCGGCGGACTCGGTGCGCACGCCCTCGTCGCCCTCGAGGGTGATGTGGATCACCCGCCGCTCGTACGCCTGCATCGGGTCGAGGGTGTACCGCTGGCCGGTGCGCTTCACCCGGTGAGCGATGCGCAGGGCGAGCTCGCGCACGTGCTCCTCGCGGCGGGCGCGGTAGCGCTCGACATCGAGGATCAGCCGCCGGCCGTCCGCCTCGCCGTCGCCGGTCATCAGGTTGAGGACGGTCTGCAGCGCCCGCAGGTTCTCGCCCCGCCACCCGATGAGCATCCCCAGGTCGTCGCCGCTGATGTCGAGGATCACGGGCTCCCTGCCCGCCTCGCTCTCGCGCACCGCCACCGCGCGCCGCACCGACACCCGGGCCGGGATCTCCATACGGACCAGCAGCTCCTCGAGGAGCCCCTTGGCACGCGCCGCGTAGGTGTCGGCGGGGCGAACCCGCACCTTCGCGAGGGCCGAGGAGATCCGCTCGCCGGCGACGGCGCGCGTTCCCTCGCTGAGCACCTCGATCTCGACCGCCTCGCGGGCGACCCCCAGCTCGGCGAGCGCCGTCGCCACGGCCTCCTCCACGGTGTTGCCGCTCGCCTCGACCACCCTCGCCGTGGACGCCGGGGCGTCCGTTCGCGTCTCGCTCACGCTGTCTCCACCACCAACGACACCTCCGCCCGGCGGGGCCGCTTCAGCGACCGCGACCCCGTCGGCGCACCGATCCTTGAGAAGGCCGGGCCGCGCCACCCGGCGCCCGGCTGGTCACAGACCGCGGAGCGCGGCCGTTGCTCACCCCCCCCGGCGCCGACGCCGGACGCGTGCTGCCCGCAGCCCCTCCGCGCTGCTTCGCGGGCGTGGCCGCGTCGGCGCCCCCGGGGCGGCGCTTCGGAGGAGCGTGGCTCACCCCGCTGGTGCCGTCGGTCCGGTAGCTGAGCGCGGTCACCCGCCCCGCCCCGGGGAACCACGGCGGCACCTTCAGCCCACCCCAGCCGATCACCAGCCACTGCTGGACGAGCATCACGCAGCTCTGGGTGAGCCAGTAGATGCCGAGCCCAACGGGCAGCTGGTAGCCGAAGAGCAGGACCATGCCCGGCGCCAGGTAGAGCATGTTCTTGCTCAGGCTGTACATCTTCAGCTCCTGCTCGGACATGTCCTTGCGAGGAGGCTGCATCATCATCTTCGCCTGCACGAAGCTCGCCGCCGCCGCGAGGACGGGCAGGATGATCACCGACCAATGGGTCGCGACACCCTGGGCGAGCAGGTCCTTCGGGCTCTTGGCGACGTTCCCGATCCAGAGGAACCCGAGCCCCTGGTGGAGGTCCTTGGTCGCCGAGCTGATGCCCCGGTAGAGCCCGTAGAGGATCGGCATCTGCACCAGGAGCGGCAGGCACCCGGTGAGGTTGCTGAAGGGGGAGATGCCGTGCTCTCGGTAGAGCTTCATCATCTCCTCGTTCAGCTTCTGCGGCTCCTTCTTGTACTTCTTGCGCAGCTCCGCGAGCTCGGGCGCGACCAGCCGCTGCTCGGCCTGGAGCCGGCGCGAGGTCCGCACCTGCCAGCCGAACACGGGGAAGAGCGCCATGCGCAGGCAGAGGGTCACCACCACGATGGCGAAGCCGAAGGCGCTGCCGCTGATCGGCCCCACGTGGAGGAACCACCGGGTCAGGTGGGTCAGCGCCCACTCGATCGGCGGCCCCAGCGCGCTCAGGATGTCGAACGGGTTCACCGCGTCCCCCCCTCACCGGCGACCGCCTCGGCACGCCGCCGCTCGCGGCGGCTGACGTACTCCTCGGGCACCGGATCGTAGCCGGACCCTCCCCAGGGGTTGCAGCGGCCGATCCGCCGGACCGCCATCCACCAGCCCCTGCGCCAGCCGAAGCGCTCGATCGCGGCATAGCCGTACTCGGAGCACGTCGGAGTGAAGCGGCAGCCGCTCATCAACGCGAAGAGGGGACCGAGGGTCACTCGGTAGAGGCGGATGAGGAGGAGGCTCAGTCGGGTCATGGCGAGGACAGGCGGCTCCCCCCGGTGGGATCGTCCCGGCCAGGCCGGGCGACGCGGACCCCGCGATTGTCCCTCAGGGCGACCTCCGGTGCGCCGCCGCGATGCCTCGCAGCACTCTCCGTGGCCCCGGCGTCACCCCGGCGCAACCGCGCCCGGGCACCCGCCAGGCAGGCGTCCAGAGCCCGGTCGAGCGACGCCCAGGCCTCTGTGGCCGCCCCGCCGCTCGCGGCGACGACGACGTCGAGGCCGGCATGGGCCTCGAGCCGCCTCTGCATCAGCGCGCGCAGCCGGCGCCGGACCCGGTTCCGGACCACCGCCCCCCCGATCGTCCGGGGAACGACGAATCCCACCCGCGCGATCTCACCGCCGTTGGGCGCGATCTGGACGCGGAGGGGCCCGGCCGAGGCGCCGGCGCGCCGCTCGCGGACGGCGGCGAAGGCCCCCGCCCCGCGGAGGCGATGACGCCGCTCCACCGCGACGCTCACCGGACGGGCGCGGGCGTCAGCTGCTTGCGACCCTTCCGGCGCCGCGCCTTGATCACCTGCCGCCCCCCGGGCGTGGACATCCGGATCCGGAAGCCATGGGTCTTCCGGCGGTAGCGCTTCTTCGGCTGGTACGTGCGCTTGATGGGAGTGCTCTCCGTCGATCGATGCCGCCCAGCTCGGGGGCGCACGGGGCGCCGCGTCCGACACCGGGGGTGGGGCCCCGGGAGTATAGCAGCGACCCCTCGACCGGGGCCGTCTGAGCGCCACGAGCGCACCCGCCGCAGCAGCCTCACGCAACGCGCCGCCGACCCGACGGCGCGTGCCTTTTCGCGGTTGGACCGAAACGTTGTGACCCCCCGTGCCCGTTGCTAGACTTCGCGTTCACTCCACCGGGGCACCGACTCCCGAGGTGCACAACAGTTCGCTCTGCACCCGATGGACGTGCGCGTTTTATCCACGGATGTGGACAGATTGTGGGAAACGCCCACAAGGGTGACGGCGCATCACCCACGCCGACTTCGACATCGCGACGGCGCATCGTCGCCACACACCCGGGGGTCACAGGGGACGTTCCGTGGACACCAAGTTCCGCTCTGGGGGAGAGGCGACGGTCCCCGGCGAATGGCAGCAGGTCTGGCTTGCGGCGCTCGAGGAGCTGCGCTTCCAACTCACCCGCCCGGGCTACGAGACCTGGCTGCGCAACGCGGTCCTTCTCGACTGTCCAGACGGTCGCACGTTCACCATCGGCGTGCCCACCCGGCTCGCGCGTGACTGGCTGATCGAGCGGTACTCACCGGTGATCCGCGAGACGCTCTCCGAGCTCACCGCGCACGAGTGCGAGGTGATCATCACCGTCGACCCGGCGTCGACGCCGCCGCCGGACGAGCCGTCGCCGCTCCCCGACGAGCTCCCGTCCACGCTCTCCGACAGCCTGGACGCGCACACCACCGGTTCGAGCGTGGCGCGGCTCAACCCCAGCTTCACCTTCTCCGCCTTCGTGGTCGGCAACTCCAGCCGCTTCGCCCACGCCGCCTGCCGCGCGGTCGCCGCCGCGCCGGGCAAGGCCTACAACCCGCTCTTCCTCTACGGAGGCGTGGGCCTCGGCAAGACCCATCTCATGCACGCCATCGGCCACGCGGTGCGCGAGGGCCATGTGCACCGTCCTCCGAAGGTCGCCTACGTGACCTCGGAGAAGTTCATGAACGAGATGATCGCGTCCATCCAGGAGAACCGGACGCACGACTTCCGCACCCGCTACCGCACCGTGGACGTCCTGCTCATCGACGACATCCAGTTTCTGGCAGGTAAGGACAGAACTCAGGAGGAGTTCTTCCACACGTTCAACGCGCTGCACGAGGTGCAGAAGCAGATCGTCATCAGCAGCGATCGCCCTCCGAAGGACATCCCCACCCTCGAGGAGCGGCTCAAGAGCCGGTTCGAGTGGGGGCTGATCGCGGACATCCAGCCGCCCGACTTCGAGACCCGGCTCGCCATCCTCAACAGCAAGCTCGGCGCCAACAGCCGCCTCGTCCCCGATGAGGTGTGCTCGTTCATCGCCCACCGCATCCAGAAGAACATCCGCGAGCTCGAGGGCGCGCTCATCCGCGTTCTCGCCCACGCGTCGCTCAACGGGCTGCCGGTGACGCTGGACAGCGCCACCCGCATCCTCCGCGACATCCTCCCCGACGACGCCGGCGCCCCCCCGAGCGTCGACCTGATCCAGGAGACGGTCGCGGCCTACTACAGCATCCCGCTCGAGGAGATGAAGGGTCGGCGCCGCGACAAGCACATCGTCTTCCCCCGCCAGGTCGCGATGTTCCTCATCCGCGAGGAGACCG
>VBHE01000282.1:11003-11715 GCA_005889515.1 Chloroflexota bacterium
AGATCCTCGAGCTCAGCCGCGAGGACGTCCGCCTCCAGGGCGACCTCCGGCACATCCGCGACCGTCTCCATGCACGCTGATCCGGTCGCGGACGAGGCTGTGGACTCGGGCGGGACCCACCCGTGGGTAAGCCTCGACGACGGCGCGGCTGTGGGCACCCTCCAGGAACCCTCCCCATCCGTCCCCACGCTCTCCCGCCGTCCGAGCCGCCGTCCGAACCCGCGAGGCGGGGTTATCCCCGGATTCACCGACCCTACTGTGATCACTGATTTCATAAACCGGTCCTGAAGAAGGAACCCCGCTGGTGACAACCGCCTCGCCCATCACCGAGAGCACCCTCATGAAGTGCACCGTCTCCCCCGCCGCCGTCGCCGCCGCCCTCAGCCTCGTCTCGCGTGCCGTCTCGCCTCGCTCCACCCTGCCCATCCTCAGCAACGTCCTGCTCGAGACCACCGCGGAGGGGCTGCGCCTCACCGCCACCAACCTCGACCTCACCATCACCACCACGGTGGCGGCGGAGGTGGTCCGCGAAGGACGGGTCACCGTTCCGGCGCGGCTGGTGACCGAGTACGTGGCCTCGCTCGCGGAGGCGCCGTGCACCCTGGAGCTCGACCCTGCCACCCAGGTGCTGCGGGTGACGTGCGGCATCCACCGCACCAACATCCACGGGATCGACGCGGTGGAGTTTCCGCCGCTGCCGGCGCGCGATGCG
>VBHE01000282.1:11796-17868 GCA_005889515.1 Chloroflexota bacterium
GTGCTGCTCCAGCTCGAGGGCGATGGGGTGACCCTGGCGGCGACCGACGGCCATCGCCTCGCGGTGCGCAAGCTGACCCGGACCGGGGACGGCGAGGCTCCGGCGACGAGCGTGATCGTCCCGGCTCGGCACCTCGGCGAGGTGGCCCGGGCGATCACCGCGGCGCGGCCGACGGTGGAGGTGACCCTGTCGGCGTCGCGCAATCACATCTTCTTCACCATGCGCGACGTGGAGGTCTCCTCTCGGCTCATCGAGGGCGCCTACCCGAACTACGCGCAGGTGATCCCCTCCTCCCAGACCACCACGGTGACCCTGCCTGCGGCGACGTTGCTGCGGGAGACGCGCACCGCATCGATCCTCGCCAAGGACGCGGCCAACGTGGTGCGGCTCGCCACCGGTGAGGGGACGCTGACCCTTCACGCGCAGACCGCCGAGGTGGGTGACGACGAGGCGCCGCTGACCGCGGTGGTGAGCGGGGAGGGGGTACAGATCGCCTTCAACGCCCGCTACGTCCTCGACGCCCTGGGGGTCATCGACAGCGAGGAGGTCGCGCTCGGGTTCAACGGGCCGCTGTCGCCGGGGGTGATCCGGCCGGTGGGACGCGAGGACTACCTGTACATCGTGATGCCCGTCCGCGTCCCGATGTAGGAGGCGCGGCTCAGCGGGCGCGCGGGGGCGGGCCGCCGTCGAGGGCGCGGAAGCGCAGCCGGCGGACGACGTCGCCGCCGAGGCGCTCGTTGAGCGAGGCGATCAGCCGCGGCGCGTCGAGCTGGAGCTGATGGGCGAGGGCGCCGTGGGCGGTGGCGATGGTGAGCACCCCGCGGTCCAGACCGGCAGGCCGGCACAGGGCGGCGAGAGCGGGACCGACGACCTCGGCGAGGACGTCGTCGAGCTGGGCGTCGCGGACCTTGCGGGTGACCCCCATGCGCCGTACCGCCGGCCAGAGGATCCGGTCGAGCCGCTCCTCGGCGGGGCGGGGTCCGGGGGTCGGCTCGTCCGCGGAGCTCATCTGCTCAGCGGGGGCGTCCCCCCCCTCGCTGCGGCGGCAGAGCCGCCTGCGCTCACCCCGCCCCGCCTGATGAGCAAGCTCATGCTGCCGATCCGCCCTCGGCGACCGCGCGGGTCGGTGGTGGTGAGCACCGTCTGGAGATGGGTGCCGGCGCCGAGGGCGGCGAGGAGATGCTCGCGGCGCCGGGCGTCGAGCTCGCTGAGGACGTCGTCGAGGAGCAGCACCGGCGCCATGCCGAGCAGCGCGGTGAGATGGCGGACCTCGGCGAGCTTGCAGGCGAGCACCAGGCTGCGCTGCTGCCCCTGGCTCGCGGCGGCGCGGGCCGGCCTCTCGTCGAGGAGGATGTCGACGTCGTCGCGATGCGGCCCGGCGACGGTGACCCCGCGGGCGAGCTCCTCGGCGTGACGGCCGTCGAGCGCCACCACGAGGCGGGCGGCGGCCTCCTCGGGGGTGGTGGGGAGCGGGCCCTCGAGCCCCTCGGCGCGGTAGCGCAGGCCGACCTCCTCGCGGCCGTCGCTGATCTCGCGGAGCGCGGCGGCGGCGAGCGGTGCCAGTGCCTCGACGAGGCGGAGGCGCGCGATGAGCACGATGCCGGCGGCCCGAGCGAGCTCCTGGGTGAAGCCGGGGAGCGGCGCGGGGCTCGCCTGGCCCAGGCGGACCTGGCGGAGCAGGGCGTTGCGCTGGTCGAGCACCCGCCGGTAGCGGACCATCTCCGCGGCGGCGCGAGCATCCGTCTGAGCGACGACGACGTCGACGAGCCGTCGCCGTCCCTCGGGCGCCCCCTTGACGAGGAGGAGGTCCTCGGGCCAGAAGAGCACCACCGGGCAGACCCCGAGCACCGCCCGCGCGGGGCGGGGGCTGCCGTCGACGCGGAGGGTGCGCACCAGCGTGTCCTGGCCGCCGGAGCGCTGGAGGCGGAGCTCGAGCGTGGTGGGGCCGTCGGGACGGCGCACCCGCGCGGTCACCTGGGCGGCGTCGGCGCCCCAGAGCAGGAGCTCGGCGGAGGAGGAGGCACGCGGTGAGCGGGTGAGGGCGGCGGTGGCGATCGCCTCGAGGAGGTTGGTCTTGCCCTGGGCGTTCGGGCCCGAGACCACGTTGAGGCCGGGACCGAGGGCGACCGTCTCGTCAGCGTAGTTGCGGAAACAGTAGAGGCGGAGCTCCTCGACGCGGCAGGCGGGCGCCGGCGTCACCGCGGCCCGACGGCGGCCCGGGCGGCGAGCAGGCTGATGAGCCGGGCGGTGGCGGCGCTCGCCTCCGGACGGGAGGCGGCCACGAGCGCCTCGCGCATCGCCAGGAGGGCGACGGAGCCGGGGCGCACCAGCTCCGCGACGGCGTCGACGAGCGCCGCCTCCCCGGGCACGTGACGGCCGGCGCCGACGGTGACGACGAGGTCGACGTTGCCCCGCTCCTGTCCCGGGATGTGCGAGGTGAGCAGGAGCGGGACCCCCGCGCAGAGCGCCTCGGTGATCGTCGCCGGTCCCGCCTTGGTCACCATCAGGTCGCTGGCGCGCATCCACTCGGCCATGTTCGGCACGAAGCCGTGGACGTGGAGGGTGGTGGGGGGCTCGGGCTGGAGCGCGAGGAGGCGGTCGCGCACCGCGGTGTTGCGCCCGCAGATCACGACGAGCTGGATGTCGAGCCCGGCGCCGCACAGTGCCCGGGCGCGGCGGAGGAGGCCGCCCGAGCCCTCGCCGCCGCCGCTGAGGAGCACGGTCCGCCGACCCGGCTCGAGGCCGAGCACGCGACGGAGCGCCCGGCGCTCCGCGCCGGTGGCGGAGCGGGCGGTGAAGCTCTCGTCCACGGGCAGGCCGAGGTCGAAGCAGCGTTCGGCGGCGATGCCCGCCGCGCGGATGCGGTCGAGCGCCGCCGGGGACGGGGTGACCACCGCATCAGCGTCCTCGCAGATCCACGCGGAGTGCACGTCGACGAGGTCGGTGACCACCGTGATCAGCGGGATCGGGGTGCCCGGGCGTCGGCGGAGCACGCGCGCCGCGGCGTGGTTGACGAGCGGGTGGAAGGAGACGACGGCGGCGGGGCGGAGGGCGTCGATGAGCTCCTCGAGGCCGGGCTCGAGGAGCCGGAACGCGGTGGCCCGCAGCGCGGCGAGCGCGGGGCGGGAGTTGCTCGCGTGGAAGAGCGCTCCCCAGAGCGGAGGGAGATGGCGGATCAGGGGCGAGTAGAGGCCGACGGTCCAGCCCACCGGTCGCGGCGCGGCGTGGGTGAAGGGGTCGAGGAGGTGGGGAACGGGTGCGTCGGGCAGGCGCACCAGCTCGCGGGCGACCGCCAGCGCGCTCGCGCGATGGCCGCCGCCGGTGTCGGCGAGCAGCAGGAGGACCGTGCCCCGGGGGCGACGACCCGGGCGGCGGACGGGGATCGACGTTAAGGAGACGGTGGCGGGGGCATCGGGCAGCATGTGCGATACCCTACCTCCGAGGCCCATGACCTTCGAGAGCAGGCGTCCCGACGGACCGAGCAGTGCCCGCCGGGCAATCGCCGTCCTCTCCATGCACGCCTCGCCGGTCGGGCGGCTGGGGCAGGGCGAGAACGGGGGCATGAACCTCACCATCCGCGAGCTCTGCGCCGGGCTCAGCGCCCGCGGGGTCCCCACCGACGTCTTCGTCCGCCGGGACGACCCCCGGGCTCCCGCCGAGGAGCTGCTCGCGCCCGGCAGCCGGCTGGTGCGGCTCGACGCCGGCCCGCCCGAACCGGTGCCGAAGAGCCGGCTCCTCGCCGAGCTCCCGCTCTTCACCCGCGCCCTCCTCGCCCACGTGGAGTCCGAGCGGCGCGCCTACCGCCTGGTGCACTCCCACTACTGGCTGAGCGGCTGGGTGGCGCGGCGCGCGGTGCTGCGCTGGGGGGTGCCGTGGGTCCACTCGTTCCACACCCTGGCACGGATGAAGTCCGCGGCGGGGATGCCCGACGAGCCCCTGCGCGGCGAGGCCGAGGAGGTGATCGCGCACGCGGTGGCGCGGCTGGTGGCGATGAGCCCCGCCGAGGAGCGTGCCCTCGTCGACCTCTACGGCGTCGACCCCGAGACGGTCTGCGTGGTGCCTCCCGGCGTCGACATGGAGCAGTACGCGCCCCGTCCCACCGGGAGCGTGCGCACCCGCCTCGGTCTGCTCGACCGCCGGGTGGTGGTCTACGCGGGGAGGCTCGAGCGGCTGAAGGGCGCCGACCTCTTCGTCGACGCGATCGCCGAGCTCCTCGCCCGGCCCGGGTACGACGACGTCGTCGCGCTCGTGTGCGGGGGCGACAGCGGTGACGGCCGCCGGCAGGCGCGCCACGCCGGCGGGGAGCGCGGCCGGCTCGAGGAGCTGGTGACGGAGCGTGGTCTCGGCGACCGGGTGCGCTTCCTCGGCGCCGTGGCCCCCCGCCGCCTCGCCGAGCTCTACGCGCTCGCCGATGTCTGCGTGGTGCCCTCGCACACCGAGTCCTTCGGGCTGGTGGCGCTCGAGGCGCAGGCGTCGGGGACGCCGGTGGTCGCCGCCGCGGTCGGCGGCCTCGTCGACGTGGTCGAGGACGGGGTGACCGGCTTCCTCCTCGAGGGTCGCGACCCCGCCGCCTTCGCGGAGCGGATCGGCGAGGTGCTCGCCGACCCGGCGCGGCGAGAGCGGATGGGAGCCGCGGCGCGGGAGCGCGCCGGACGTTACACCTGGGATCGCTCCGTCGAGCGTCTGGTCGCGCTCTACGACTGCGTGGAGTTCCCGGAGACGGCGGCGCTCGAGAGCTGCGGCTGCCTGTGACCGGGCTCCGCCGCCGGGGTGCGCCGCCGCTGCGCACCGTCTTCTTCGACCTCGGCGACACGCTCATGCACGTCCATCCGGACGTGCCCACCCTCTACCTCGAGACCTGCCGCGAGCTCGGCCTCGACGTCGAGCCGGTGGGGATGGCGGCGGCGCTCCACGCCGGCGAGCGGCACTACCGCGAGGCGCTCCGTGCGGGACGGTCGTTCGAGTCCTCGCCCACCGAGGCGCGCGCCTTCTGGCAGGAGTACAACCAGCTCATCCTCGGCGAGCTCGGCGCCGCCGGCGACACCGCGTCGATGGCGCTCCTCCTGGCCGAGCGCTTCTGGTCGCCGCTGGCATGGCGGGTGTTCCCCGAGGTGCACGAGGTGCTGGGAGCGCTCCGCGACGCGGGGCTGCAGCTCGCGGTGATCTCGAACTTCACCGACTCGCTCACCGCGGTCTGCCGCAGCCACGTGCTCGACGGCTACTTCGACTGCCTGGTCGCGTCGACGGTGAGCGGCTCACAGAAGCCCGACGTGAGCATCTTCCGCGAGGCCCTCCGCCGCACCGGAGGCGACCCCGGGGCCAGCCTGCACGTCGGCGACAACTACGTCGCCGACATCCTCGGGGCGCGGGCGGCGGGGATCGACGGCGTCCTCCTCGACCGCAGCCGGGCCGGGGTGGCGGGGATGTTCGACTTCGCCCTTCGCGACGGCCTCGGTGGCACCGACGGGGTGGCCCTCGACTGCCCGGTGATCGTCGACCTCCGCGAGCTGCTCGAGCTGGTCTGAGGCCCGTTACCCGGCGAACGACACCGCGAGCGCCTCGAGCCCGCCGCGCCCGAAGCTGGTGAGCGGCGCGGGGTTGCTGCCGTCGGCGTTCTGGATGTAGGCCTGGGCGGTGCCCGCCTCGTCCGCCAGCAGGAAGGCGATCTCCCCCCCGGAGGTCGCCGCCGCGATGGTGTCGAGGTCGGAGGCGGCGGGCCCGGTGCCGAGGCGGGTGACCTCGCCGGCGCCGACCCCGATCCGCACCAGGGCCGGGGCGTCCCCGGTGGCGCGGTCGACGGCGAGCAGGGTGCTCGGGTCGGCGTAGCCGACCGGGGTGATGCCCGGCCCGAGCCGCCGGGGGGCGGGGTCGCCCCCGCGGAGGCGGACCAGCCAGCCGCCCTCGGCCACCCGGGCGCCGCCGTCGCGGTGCACGGCGAGCTCGCTGCCGTCGTGGTTGAGCGCCGGCGCGGTGGCCTCGCCGCCGAGCCGGGGCACCGGGTAGCGGATCCCCAGCGCCGGGTCGGCGAGGTCGACGTGGAGGAGGCCGTCGGGGGCGCGCACCGGGAGCGCG
>VBHE01000282.1:17885-18420 GCA_005889515.1 Chloroflexota bacterium
TCGCCGGGGGGGAGGACGCGGTCGACGTCGGCGACGGGGTCGAGGAGGTGCACCCCCTGGGCGGTGCCGTAGGCGAGCCAGCGCCCGTCGGGCGACCAGCCCGGGTGGCTGGCGCCGCTCATCACGTCGGTGTCGAGACCGCCGGCGAGGTCGACGATGTGGAGGTCGGGGGGGGCGCCGGCCACGGTCTCGTCGTGCTCGACGACGGCGAGGCGGCGCCCGTCCGGCGAGGCGGTCGCCTCGAGATAGGCGGTCTCGGCGCCGCCGTGGGGCACCGCTCCGCAGCTCGGCGCCGCGCAGCGGGGGGCGGAGAGGACAGTGGTCGCCGGCGCCGGCTCGCCGTCGGCAAGCGCGCCCAGTCCGGTGAGGAGCACCACCGAGGCCGCCTCGCCACGGAGGCCGGCGAGGACGAGGGCGTGCTCCCCGCGGCTCAGCCCGCCGGTCCGGAAGCGCAGCTGTGCCTCCTTCTGGAGGGGCTGGAGGTGCTCGTCGCGGGCGCCGGTGCCGACGCTCACGGTGTACGCCGTCTGGGGGT
>VBHE01000283.1:0-13802 GCA_005889515.1 Chloroflexota bacterium
AACCCGCACCGAGTGGCGGTCGAGCACGCCGGCGTCGGCGAGGGCGATGGCGAGGTTGAGACCGGTCTGGCCGCCGAGGGTGGCGAGCAGGCCGTCGGGACGCTCGAGCTCGATGATCCGCTCGAGCACCGGCACCGTCAGCGGCTCGACGTAGACGGCGTCGGCGCTCTCGTCGTCGGTCATGATCGTCGCCGGGTTGCTGTTCACCAGGACGACGCGGATGCCCTCCTCGCGCAGCGCCCGGCAGGCCTGGGTGCCGGCGTAGTCGAACTCCGCCGCCTGGCCGATGACGATCGGGCCGCTGCCCACCACGAGCACGCACCGCGGCCGCTCCGCCGCGGGCGGCGCCGCCCGGATCACCGCCGGCCCGCGGGTTCCCGCCGCCATCGACAGGAACTCGTCGAAGACGGCGCCTCGGTCCTGGGGCCCGGGAGCGCCCTCGGGGTGGTACTGGACGCTGAACGCGGGCAGCTCACGGTGGCGAAGGCCCTCGACGCTGCCGTCGTTGAGGTTGCGCTCGCTCACGTACCAGCCCGAGCCCGCGGGGAGCGCGTGCCCGTCGACCTGGAACTCGTGGTCCACCGTGGTGGCCGAACTTCAGCCGTGAGGTGGTGGCCCCGACCGCCCGGCCGAGGATCTGGTGACCGAGGCAGATGCCGAGCAGCGGGACCCGCCGCTCGAGCAGCGCGGCACAGAGCCGCACCGCCTCGGGGAGCACCGCGGGGTCGCCGGGTCCGTTGGAGAGCAGCACGCCGTCGGGCCGGTGGCGGAGCACGTCGTCGACGGTCGCGTCGGCGCGCACGAGCACCACCTCGGCGCCGCGGCTGCGCAGCGCGCGCAGGCTGTTGCGCTTCACCCCGTAGTCGACGGCGACGATCCGCACCCCGGGATGGGCGCCGAGGCCGCCGCTGAGCCGCAGCGCGCGCTCGAGAGTGGGGTGGAGCGGCTCGTCCCAGCGCACCCAGGGCTCGCCCAGGGTCACCTCCGAGACCAGGTCCTCGTCGGTGACGTGGGGCGCCCGCCGGGCGCGCTCCAGCTGCTCGTCCCGGCTCAGCGCCGCGGCCGGGGCGATGACCCCGCGCACGGTGCCGTTGTCGCGGAGATGGCGGGTCAGCGCCCGGGTGTCGACGCCGCGCAGCCCGGGGACGCCGTGACGGCGCAGCTCCTCGTCGAGGCCGCGCTCGGCCCGAGGATGTCCGACCTGGGGGGACAGCTCGCGCACCACCATCGCCCGCGCCCACACCCGCGAGGACTCCGCGTCCTCGTCACGGCAGCCGTAGTTGCCGATGAGCGGGTGGGTCATCACCACCACCTGACCGGCGTACGAGGGGTCGGTCGCGACCTCCTGGTAGCCGGTCATGCAGGTGTTGAAGACCACCTCACCGGTGACACCCTCGGGCACGGGAGCGCCGAACAGGACGCCGTCGAAGCAGCGCCCCGTCTCCAGCGCCAGCCGCCCCCGCTCAGGCACTCGGGATCGCCGTCAGTCCCGGCAGCTCGAGCGCCGGGGAGAGGTGGGCGATGGTCCCCTCGTGCACGGTGAGGAGCACCCGTCCGCGGAGCCGGACGCCGAGAAGGGGGGTGTTGCCGCTCCGCGAGCGGAGCGGCTCGGCGCCCACCTCCCACTCCTCCTCGGGGTCGAAGAGCACGAAGCTGCACGGCTGCCCCAGGCGCAGGCGCGGCTCGCGCAGTCCGGCGGCGGCGCCGAGAACCCGCCATGGGCCGGCGGTGAGCCGCTCGACGAGGGTCGGCAGCCACTCGCCCCCCATCCCGCCGAGGGTGAGGCAGGTGGCGAGCGCGGTCTCGAGGCCGATCATCCCCGGGGCGGTGTCGGCGTAGTCGCCCACCTTGTCCTCGGCGGGGTGGGGGGCGTGATCGGTCGCGACCGCGTCGATCAGCCCCTCGCGCAGGCCCTCGACGAGGGCGCGGCGGTCCTGCTCGGTCCGCAGCGGCGGGTTGACCTTGCGCAGCGACGGGGGGTCGGGCTCGCGCTCGAAGGGCAGCCACATCGACAGGTGGTGGGGGGTGACCTCCGCGGTCACCGGGAAGTCGAGCTCGCGCGCGGTGCGCAGTAGCTCGAGCGAGCCGGCGCAGGAGAGGTGCTGGAGGTGGAGCCGGCCGCGACCGGCCTGGGTGAGGGCGCGCAGCGCCTGCTCGACCGCCACCACCTCGCAGTCCGGCGGCCGGTGGGGGCAGCGCATCACCGAGGGCACGTCGGGGTTCGCGGCGGTGACCATCGCCTCGTCCTCGGGGTGCACCAGCACCACGCGGTCGACCTCGGCCGCGGCGCGGAGCGCCTCGGCGAGGAGCCGGGTCGGCGCCGCGTTGCGCCCGTCGTCGGTGAATGCCGCGGCGCCCGCGGCGGCGCAGGCGGCGGTGTCGACCATGTCGCGGCCGCGCAGGCCGAGGGTGAGCGCGGCGGCGCTCAGCACCCGCACCGGGGCGAGCCGGGCGCGCCGGCGGGAGTCGGCGAGGCGCTCGGGGGTGTCGATGGCGGGCCGGGTGTTGGCCATCGCGACGACCTGGGTGAAGCCGCCGACCGCCGCCGCCTCGGCGCCGCTCTGCACCGTCTCGGCGGCCTCGCCGCCGGGCTCGCGGAGGTGGGTGTGGAGGTCGATGAAGCCCGGGCAGAGCACCACCTCGGGCAGCCCGGGGGCGCGGGCGAGGTCGAGGGTCGGCGCCTGGTCGGTCCGGATCCGCCGCTCGATGGCCTCGATCCGCCCGCTCCGCAACCAGACGTCCATGTCGACCTGGTCGCGCCCGGCGAGGGGGTCGATGACCCGGATGCCGCGGAGGACCACGTTCACCGTCATCCCCCGGCGCCCTGCTCGTGCAGGGCGGCGGGCTCCGGCTCGACCAGCCAGGCGCCGGCGCTCGCCGGCTCCCAGACCACCTCCACCCAGGCGCCGGCGGCGACCGGGAGGTTGCGTCCGACGTAGGTCGCGCGGAGGGGGAGCTCGCGCCGGCCGCGGTCGACGAGCACCAGCGGCTCGACCGCGGCCGGGCGGCCGTGGTCGGCGAGCAGGTCGAGCGCCGCCCGCAGCGTGCGCCCGGTGTGGATGACGTCGTCGACGAGCACCACCGTCGCCGCCTCGACACTCGCCGGCGGGATCTCGCCGCCCTCCGAGACCCGCGGCAGCGGGCTCAGCGCCCCGGCGGCGGGACGGGCCGGTCGGGGCCGGTCGTCGCGGTAGTCGCGGACGTCGAGGGCGAGCACGGGCGGCTCGGGCTCGCCGAGCTCGGAGAGGTGGTCGCGCACCCGGCAGGCGAGGGGCACGCCGCCGTCGCACACCGCGGCGAGGACCACCCCGCGAAGCCCGGGATGCCGCTCGCGCACCTCGTGGGCGAGCCGGCGGACGGTGCGGGCCAGCTCGGCGCCGTCGAGCAGCCGGGACCAGGCCCGGGGCGGCGACGCCGTCATGCCGGCGACGTCTCCCCGAGGAGCATCTCGAGCAGGGCCATCCGGACCGCCACCCCGTTGCGCGCCTGGCGGAAGTACGCGGCCCGCGGGTCGGCGTCGACCTCGGGGTCGATCTCGTCGACACGGGGCAGCGGGTGCATGACGATCGCCCGCTGCGGCAGCCGCTCCATCAGCCGGGCATCGATGCGGGTGTCGCCGCGAGCGCGCCCGAACTCGCCGGGATCGGTGAAGCGCTCCTTCTGGATGCGGGTCTGGTAGACGACGTCGCAGTCGGTCACCGCCCCGCGGAGGTTGTCGGTCACCGTGTAGGGGACCCGCCGGGTCTCGAGCAGGGAGAGGATGTCCGGCTCCATCTGCACCACCGCGGGGGCCACGAAGGACATCCGCACCCCCTCGTAGCGGGTGAGGAGCAGTGCCAGCGAGCGCGCCGTGCGCCCGTGGCGGAGGTCGCCGCAGAGCACCACGTGGAGGCCGTCGACCCGGCCCAGCTCGCGGTGGATGGTGAACAGGTCGAGGAGGGCCTGGGTCGGGTGCTCGCCCGGCCCGTCCCCGGCGTTGACGATCGGGACCCGGGCCACCACGGCGGCGCGGCCCGCCGCCCCCGCCTCATCGTGGCGGAGGACGATCACGTCGGCGTAGGCCTCGACCATCCGGATCGTGTCCTCGAGGGTCTCGCCCTTGATCGCGCTGGAGAACTCGCGCGCCGCCTCGGTGCCGATCACCGAGCCGCCCAGCCGCACCATCGCGGATTCGAAGGAGAGCCGGGTCCGGGTGCTGGGCTCGTAGAAGAGGGTGGCCATGATCCGGCCGTCGAGGCGCCGGTCCCGCACCCCGTCGAGGGCGGAGGCCCGGGCGACCACGTGCTCGAGCAGGTCGCGGTCGAACTGGTGAGCGCTGACGACGTGGTCGAGGAGCCGGGGCTGCGCCGTTGTCACCATCACCGTGGCCTCCATCGACCGGCGGTTCGGCACGGCGTCGAGGCGCGCAGCGCACGGAGGCGCCACGATCCCCTTGCCGACCTCTCCGGACCAGCTTGAAGTGGATCGATCAGCCGAGAGTCTACAGAGGCGAACGGGTGTCCCGGAGTGGGACGCCGCTCCGGATCGAAAATCACCAGACCGGGGCGACCCATGCAAACAACGGTTTACCGTGGCGCGAGTCTCAGGGTATAGGGGTGGGGAGGTCGATCCCGTTGGGCGAGGAAGCGAGAGATCAGTCCATGAATGTCCGCACCCGCAATCACCGGAGGCGGCTGGGCGCCGTCCTGGTGCTGTCCGCAGCGGCCGGCCTGGCCCTGTCCACGACCGCTCCCGGGGCCCGGGCGGCGGTCCCCGTCCCGGTCGCCGCACCGGCGGGCGCGCCGGCGCCGGCCACCACACTCCCCGGCGTCGACCCCGCGATGCTCGCGGGGCTGCCGCTCGATCCGCTCGTCCACGACCTTGTATCGCCGCCGGCTCTCGCCGCCCCGGCGCCGCGAGCCTTCCCCCAGCGCGACCTCGCGGCGGCGATCGCGCGCTTCTCGCGTGACCTCGGCATCCCCCGCGACCCCGCGCCCGAGCTCGCCGCCGCGCACCTCTCCGACGCCCTCGCCGGCCTGCTCGCCGGGACCGTCGAGGCGCTCGACACCTGCCACCGGCTGAGCGCCGCGGTCACCGCCGGCGAGCCCTTCCGCCACGGCGTCGACGCCGAGGTCGCGCTGCCCGCGGCGGCGATCCGCGCCATCCGCTCCTGCGCCGAGACGGTCGAGCAGCGCGCCCTGCAGCTCGAGGCACGGCTCCCGGCCCTCCAGCCCCAGCCGCTCGACATCTGGCCGGTGGTGCGGATGTCCACCATACCCGGCACGACGTACACCGAGGATTTCGCGCTCATCGTCGACACCCGCGGCCACGCGAAGTTCCTCAACAACGCCGGCGGCAACCTCATCGACCTCAAGCGCGGGCCCCAGCCCTTCGCCCGCATGCCCGGACCGGCACGCGGCTGCCAGGAGCCGTATCCCGACTTCACCAGCGGCCGGGTGGTCAAGGGAGCCGACGGCCAGCGCCATCTGTCGAACGACGGACCGGAATGCTTCATCACCGCGGCACTGGTGCTCGCCACCGGCGGCGACGACCAGTTCGGCGCCCTGACCGCACCGCAGTTCCCCGACGACAACTGCACCGCCGACCTCGAGGAGTCGCGGATCGGCACCGCCGGCTCGGGCACCGCCGGCGTCGGGATGCTCATCGAGAGCGGCAGCCACAACACCTACATCGGCCGCGCCCAGGCGATCGGCACCGGTCACCTCGGCGGCGTCGGCCTGCTCCTCGACCAGGGCGCGGGCGACAACCGCTACCTCGCGGTCGCGACGTCGGAGGGGATGGGCCTGCTCGGCGGCACCGGGCTGGTCATCGACCTCGGCCACCACAACACCTGGGACTACTACCTCCCCCGCCCCCTCAACCCCCTCGCCAAGGCTGAGGAGGACGGCGCCGGCGGCATCGTCAACGACGCCGGCCTCTTCAGCGAGGAGGGCAAGGGGCAGCACCAGAGCCGCAAGGGCGTGCCCGACCGGCAGCCCGGCGGCATCTGCGACAACGTGCCCCGCTCGCTCCAGGGGGTGGGCCTGCTCGGCGGCGCCGTCGGAATGGTTCTGGCCATGGGTGGCGACAACACCTTCCGCGCGGTCGAGGCCCCGCCGGACACGTTCTTCATGCGCGACTTCAACATGTTCAACCTCACCAGCGTCCTGCTCTCGCACTGCAACCAGGGCTGCGGGCTGATGGGCGCCGTCGGCGCGCTGATCGACGTCCACAACGACGGCTTCGACAGCTACCTCGACGGGAACCACCGGCCCTGGAACACCCACCAGGACGGCGGCGTCGCCGGTCCGGAGATCCGCAGCGGTCCCGACCCCGGCGGCTACGCCGACCTGAGTCAGTTCAGCCTCTCGTACTTCATGGACGTCCACGGTCCGCCGTCGCTCGCGGCGGCCCCGGCGACGCTCGCCGCCCCGTGGATCGACCGGCTACGTCCCGGAGGGATCCACGGCAGCTGACCCGCCCTCGCGCAGTGCGGCGAGCCTCTCGTAGAGCTCGCGCTCGGCGGGCACCGGCGCCGGCGGCACGGTGATGCGCACGGTGAGCAGAAGGTCGCCGGCAGCGGCGTCCCCGAGACCGGGGACGCCCTTGCCGCGCAGCCGCAGGGTGCGCCCGGCCTGGCTGCCCGGGGGGACGGTGACCGTCAGCGGCCCGACCGGGCCGGCGACGCGGACCACCGCGCCGAGCACCGCCTGGTGGTCGCGCACCTCGAGGTCGGCGGAGAGGTCGCGACCGCGCACGGTGAAGCGCGGGTGGGGCAGCAGGCGGACGCGGAGGTAGATGTCGCCGGGGGCGCCACCCTCGACGCCGGGCCGGCCCTTGCCGGCGACCCGCACCCGCGAGCCCTCGGCGACCCCGGCGGGGATGCGCACCTCGACCTGGCGCTCGCCGAGGGTCAGCAGCCGCCCGCCTCCCCCAACCGCCTCCTCGAGGCTGATGTCGACGGTCTCCTCGATGTCGGCGCCCCGCCGCGGACCACGGGTGCGGAAGCCACCGCGCCGCCCTGTGCCGCCGCTGCGGAGGAGCTCGTCGAGGTCGAGCCCGCCGTCGCCGAAGAAGGTCTCGAAGAAGTCGCTGTGGGCCTGGGGGCGGCCGCCGCCGCGCGGCCCCGCGCCGCGCTGCTGCCCGGTGAAGCCGGGCTGCTGCTCGAACCGCTCCCAGTCGGCCCCGAGGCGGTCGTACCTGGCCCGCTTCTCGGGGTCTCCGAGGACCGCGTGGGCCTCGTTGACCTTGGTGAAGCGCTCGCCGGCGCCCGGGTCCTTGTTGAGGTCGGGGTGGAGCCTGCGCGCCAGCGACCGGTAGGCGGCCTTGATCGCCGCCTGGTCGGCGGTCTTGGGGACGCCGAGGACGGCGTAGTAGTCGGTGTACTCCATCAGCGGTCGAACTCTGAAGCGTATGGCGGGATCGTGGAGGCCCCGCCCCCTACAATGACGCGGTGGCAGCGATGGTGACCGGACGTCTGCACCGGCGGCGCCTGGCCTGGGTCGCGGGGGTCCTCCTCGTGGCCACCGCGGCGATGCTCTGGATGGCCGCCCACCGCGTCCCCCATCCCGGCTCGCCGGTCGCGGCCCACCTCGCGGCGCTCCGCGGGCTCTGGCCCGCGAGCCTGCGCCGCCCGGCGGTCGTGGTCGCCGCGCTCGCGCTCGTGGTCGCGGTCGACGCCGTCTTCGTGGTGCTCATCGCCACCGGGCGCGGCCGCCGCCTCGCCCTCCCCGCCCGAGCGTCGCTCGGCGCCCTGGCGGCACTGGTGATCCTGCAGGGACTGCATCAGACGGAGCACCTCGTCCAGGTGACCCAGCTGCTCGTGACCGGCGGCAACGCCGACCTCTCCCAGGGCGTGCTCACCCGGCTCAACCAGGAGCTCGTCCACCTGGTCTGGACCTCCGCGGTGTGGATCGGGTGCGCGGCGCTGCTGCTGCGCTACCGGCACAACCGCTGGCTGTGGGTCGCCTTCGCGATCGCCGGCATCCACGACGTCGAGCACATCTACCTCTACACCGTCTCCCTCGACCCGGCGGTCGCGCTCCACGGCGGGGTCAACGGGATCCTCGCCACGGGGGGCCTGCTCGGCGGCCCGCTGCAGCGGCCGTACCTGCACTTCCTCTACAACCTGCTCGAGTTCGTCCCGCTCGTCGCCGCACTCCTCGACGAGCTCGCCGCCCGCACCCGCGGTGCTCAGCGGGCGCCGCGGCCGTTGAGGATGCGGTCGGCGAGCGCGTAGGGGTCGACCCGGGCGAGGTCGCCGAGGTCCTCGGTGTCGATGCACTCGCGGAGCGCGTCGCGAGCGCGGTCGACGGCGCGCTCGGCGACGATCGACTCGACCTCGGCGACCAGCCGCCGGCTCCGCCGCCGCTGCAGCTCGCCGTCCTTCTCAGCCCAGGCGAGGTGGCGGTCGATCGCGCTCACGACGTCGGCGATGCCCTCGCCGCTGGAGGCGATGGTGGTGAGCACCGGCGCCTCCCAGCGGGTTCTGCGGTTGCTCTCGTGGACGAGCCGGCGGAGCTCGCGCACCACCCGGTCGGCACCGGGGAGGTCGCCCTTGTTGACGACGAAGATGTCCGCGATCTCCATGATCCCCGCCTTGATGAGCTGCACCCCGTCCCCGGAGGCGGGGGTGGTGACCACCACCACGGTGTCGGCGGTGAGCATCACCTCGAGCTCCGACTGGCCGACCCCGACGGTCTCGAGCAGGCAGTGGTGCCGCCCGCTGGCGTCGATGAGCCGGATCGCCTCGCGGGCCGCGCTGGCCAGGCCGCCGAGGTGGCCGCGCGCCGCCATGCTGCGGATGTAGACGCCGCCGTCGAGGGCGTGGCGCTGCATGCGCACCCGGTCCCCGAGGATGGCGCCGCCGCTGAACGGGCTGCTCGGGTCGATGGCGAGCACCCCCACGGCGCGGTCCAGCGCCCGCCATCTCTCGACGATCCCGTCCGCCAGGGTGCTCTTGCCGCTGCCGGGCGGGCCGGTGAGCCCGACGACGTGGGCCTGGCCCGCGCGTCCGCGCACCGCGCTCAGGAGCTCGGGGAGCGCCTCGGCCCGGTCCTCGACCATGCTGATGGCACGGGCGAGGGCGCGCACGTCCCCCTCGAGCAGCCGGTCGGCCAGATCCATCTTTCTCCTTTCTCCCCTGGGCCGGCCGAGTCTAGGCGCGAGAGCGCTCCAGGCGGCGGAAGCCCGCCACCCGTCGCCGGAATCCGGAGTTGTGCCTCCACCCTCCGACTCGGATACGCTCGACCCGGAATGTGGGAAAGGGAGGCCGTCCTCGAGGCCACGGGGAGGCTCCTCGACTCCGCCGGGGAGGGGCGCGGGGGGACCCTGCTGGTGGTCGGCGAGGCCGGCCTGGGCAAGACCTCGATCCTCGACCACGCCCGCCGCCTGGCCGCGGGCCGGGCGCGGGTCGGGGCCGGCCGCGGCGACCCCATGGAATCCGCGCTGCCCTTCGGCCTCTTCAGCCAGGCGCTCGGCATGCTCGACGGTCCCGACCTGCGCGGCGGAAGCGGGATCCCGGCGGCCACTCCCGGCGCGACGTTCTACCAGGTGCTGCGCTGGATCGAGGCCCAGGGGCCGGTGCCGATCCTCCTCGCCCTCGACGACCTCCACTGGGCCGATGAGGACTCACTCGCCCTGCTCTCCTCCCTCTGCCGCCGCATCGGCGACCGCGCGGTGGCGGTGATGGGCACGCTGCGGCCGTGGCCACCCCGCGCCCGCGAGGTCGCCAGCGCGCTCGTCGGCGGGGGCTGCGCGGAGATGGAGCGGCTGCGGCCGCTCAGCGACGACGCCGCCCTCGAGCTGCTCGCAGTCCACGGGGGCGGCCGGCAGCGCGAGGCGGTGCTCGCCCAGGCGCTCACCCTCTGCAACGGGAACTGCCTGCTCCTCGAGCAGGTGGCCCGCAGCCTGCGCCGCGGCGAGGAGCTGCCCGAGCCCTCGGACACCTCGCGCCCCTGGATCTCCGACGAGCTGCTGCTCGCGCGCTTCGCGACGCTCCCCGAGCCGGCGGTGCGCCTCGCCCGGGCCGCGAGCGCCTTCGGCGTGCGCTTCCGCACCCGCCCGGTCGCCGAGGTGGCGCGGATGGACGAGGGCGACCTCGACTCCGCCCGCCTCGAACGGAGGCGCCCTGGAGTACGTCGATCCCCTCTTCTGCCAGGCCCTCTACGAGGACACCGCGGCGCCGGTGCGCGCACGCCTCCACGCCCGCGCCGTCTCGGTGCTCGCCGCCCAGGGCCTCGAGGCCGAGGCGGCCGAGCACGCCATCCGGGCGGACCTGGTCGGCGACCCGGCGGCGATCGCGGTGCTGGAGAGCGCCGGCCGCGCGGCGCTGCGCAGCGGCGCGCTGCAGACCGCGGTGCACCACCTCCGGGCCGCCCTCGACTTCTCCGGCGAGCGGCCCAGCCCGGCGCTGCTCGCCGTGCTCGCCGAGGCGCTCCTCGCGGGCGGCCGCCCCGCCGAGGCGATCGAGGTCGGGGAGCGGCTGCTCGCCAACCATGGGCTCGCCCCCGCGGAGCGCGCCGCGACCCTCCGCCTCCTCGGCCACGCCCACTGGGCGGCGGGCGCCACCGACCGCGCCGACCGCCACCTCGGCGAGTCCGCGGCGCTCGCCGAGCGCGCCGGGCTGCTCCCCGCCGCCGTCGAGGTGCTCCTCGACCAGGCGCAGACCTCCTGGCTCGCCACCGGCCCAGGCCACTCGCTGCGGGCGGTTCAGCGGGCCCGCGAGCTCTCCCTCCACGTCGACGAGGCGCTGCGCGTCCGGGTCGGCGCGGCCTGGAGCTTCATCGGCCTCCTCGGCGGCGACCCGTCCGGGCTCGAGGCCACCGCCGCGGCCGCCGCCGAGGTGGAGCGCGACCTCCCCGCCCACCTCTCCGAGCTCACCTCGAGCTGGGGCGCGCTGATGACCCACGGACACGCCGGCAAGTACACCGAACGGCTCGACGAGGCGGCGCGGGTGCTCGAGGTCGCCCTCGGCGCCGCGGAGCGGCTGGGGGCGGTGGAGGCGATCGCCGCGGTGGCGCTGAGCCTCGGCGACACCCTGATCCGCGCGGGGCGGCTCGACGAGGCCCTCGGCCTCGCCGGGCGGGCAACCGCGATCGGCGAGCTGGTGCCGTTCATGGTGCCCTTCGGGGCGGCGGGAAGCGCCCTCCTCGCCCAGCTCACGGGACGCGGCGAGGAGAGCGACCGCTGGTGCGACCTGGTCGAGGCCCTCCACCGCCCCCCGGCGATCGCCCTGCTCTGGATCCACCACGTCCGCGGCCGGCGGCTGCTCGCCGACGGCCGCGCCGCGGACGCCAGCGACCGCTTCGCGCGGGCCGAGGAGCTCACCCTGGCGGCGGGCATCGGCGAGCCCTGCGTGGTCCCCTGGGCGCGCCACGCGGTCGCCGCCCACGTCGCCGCGGGGCGGCTCGAGAACGCCCGCCGGGTGCTCGAGTGGCTCGACGGCCGCGCGACCCGGCTGCCCTGCCGCTGGCCGCGGATCGCCGGCCACTGCGGCCGGGCCCACCTCGCCGAGGCCGCCGGCGATCTCGCGGCCGCGGAGGGGGAGCTCGAGGCGGCGCTCGCGCTCCACGCGGAGGTCGACCTGCCCCTGGAGAGGGTGCAGACCCTCGTCGAGCACGGCGCCCTGCTCCGGCGCGCCGGGCGGCCCGCGGCGGCCCGCGCCCCGCTCGCCGAGGCCCTCCACCTCGCCGAGAGGGCCGGCGCCGTCTGGCTCGCCGAGCATGCCCGCGCCGAGCTGGCGGTCGCGGGCGGACGCCGCCATCGCAGCCTGGTCGAGCCCGATCACCGCCCAGGAACGGCGGGTCGCCGAGCTGGTCGCCACCGGCCGCTCCAATCAGCAGATCGCCCAGCATCTCTCGGTGTCGGTGAACACCGTGGAGACCCACCTCAAGCACGTCTTCTCGAAGCTCGGGGTGCGCTCACGTCTCGAGCTCGTGGGACGGGGTTTTCAGGAGCAGGGGGGGAGCGGGGGTCGTAGGCCCCTCCGGAAAAAAGATCACGGGGATCCGTGACGCTCCGGCGCGGACGCCGCCCTACCCTCGGGACGACCGCCGCCACTGGGGAGGTGGTCACGAGGAGGACGGGAGACGATGGCGCCCCCCATCCCGTGGCCGGACCCCACCCACGCGGGGGGGTGCGGCGGCGGCGCCTGGCACGCCGCCGACCTCATGCACCAGGCCCGCGTCGGGCACACCGCGACCCTCCTCGACGACGGGCGGGTGCTCGTCGCCGGCGGGTTCGACGACACCGCCGGCTTCCTCGGCTCCGCGGAGGTCTACGACCCCGAGTCGGGCACCTGGTCACCCGCGGCCGGGCTCGCCTGCGGTCGCACCGGCCACACCGCCACCCTGCTCGACGGCGGTGGGGTGCTCGTCGCCGGGGGCGCGGCCGACGGGGGCGGCGTCGCCACCGTCGAGGTCTACGACCCGGTCGCCGACCGCTGGAGCGAGAGCGCTCCGATGAGCACGCCCCGGGCGCACCACGCCACCGTCCGCATCGCCGGCGGCGCGGTGCTCTGCTGCGGCGGCTCCTCCCTCCACGGGGACCCGGTCGCCCGGCTCGCCTCGGTGGAGATCTACGACCCCGTCCTCGACTCCTGGAGCCGCGCCGCGAGCATGCTCGCCGGCCGCCACCTCCACTCCGCCACCGTCCTCGAGGGCGACGCCGTCCTCGTCGCCGGGGGCCGGGGGGAGGAGGACCTCCTCGAGGCCGCCGAGGTGTACGCGCCGTCGAGGGACGCCTGGACCCGCACCCTGGGACCCAACACCGCTCCCGGCCGGCACAGCGCGACGCGCCTGCTCGACGGCAGCGTGCTCATCACCGGCGGGGGCTCGAGCGGCGCGATCGCCGGGGTGCGCCGCTACTGGCCCGGGCGCCGCACCTTCGTCGCCGAGGACCCGATGCCCGCCCGCCGCCGCGCCCACACCGCCAGCCTGTGCCCCGACGGGCGGGTGCTCGTCGCCGGCGGCTGGAACGCCGCCGGGCGGGCGCTCGGCGCCGCCGAGCTCTACGATCCCTGCCGGGGCGCATGGAGCCCGGCGGGGAGCAGCGCCGTCCGGGCGGCGCACACCGCCACCCGCCTCGCCGGCGGCGGGATCCTCCTCGCCGGGGGCCTGACCCGGTGGGGAGAGCGGCTGTCGACGCTGGCCTCGGCGGAGGTCTTCATCGCCGAGGGAGGGGCCTGACGGAGGCCGCGAACGAGGCGGCGCGGCGACGACCAGCCTCGCCTCGCTCTCCCCGGGTCAGGGGGTCGGGGTGGGCTTCGCCGTCGGTTTCGGGGTCGAGCTCGGCCTCGCCTTGGGCGAGGCGCTCGCGCCGGGCGAGCCGGCTGCGGTCGGCGAGGGCGAGGGCGAGGGCGCCGAGGTGGTGGTGCTGAGCGGCGGCGGGTTGAGCAGGGTGCCCGGGGTGGTCGTCGGAGTCGACGGGGCGGTGGCGGCGGAGGTCGGCGCCGGCCGTGGCGTCGCCGGGGGCGGCGTGTGGTGGAGCACGGTGGCGGTGCCGCCCCCCCCGCCCCCGACCGAGCCGGCGTAGCCGCCGGACTGGGTCTCGTAGGCGCTCGCCGAGGTGCCGTAGAAGGCGCGCTCCTCGTCCTGGCCGAGCACGAGGGTGATCCCGCCCACCGGGGCCGCGGCCTTCGGGGAGGTGGGCGCCGCCGGGCTGGGGGCGGGGACGGTCGTCACCTGGACGCCGAAGTACTGCGCCAGCCAGGACGCGGTGGCCGAGTACCTGCCGCCGCTGCTGTCGACGACCTGGGTCGTGGGGCTGAGCCGGGTGCTCCCCCCGTGACCGGCGACCAGGCCGGTGTCGGTGAGCAGCGTCGC
>VBHE01000283.1:13859-17269 GCA_005889515.1 Chloroflexota bacterium
TGCTGGACCGTGCCGAAGCTGCGGTCGTAGGGGTACTCGTACGCCGCGGGGCAGCTCGCCGTCCCGTACGGCGGCCCACACTCGTAGATGTAGTTGGTATCGTCGATGCTGACGTGCTCGAAGGTGCCGGTGTCGACGTTCTTCACCAGGTCGTAGAGGGCGAGCGCGTCGCCGAGGGGGAGGTCGGTCTTCACGTGGTCCCCGAGGCTGTTCAGCAGGTCGGGGAGGTTGCGCAGGCCGCCGACGCTCAGCACCTTCTTCCTGATCGCGCTGAGGACGAGCTGCTGGCGCTTGTTGCGCGCGAAGTTGGTGCCCTCCCGCGGGTCCGAGGACTCGCGGGAGCGGGCGAAGATGAGCGCGGTGGCGCCGTCCATGTGCTGCGGCCCGGCGTTGAAGTGGATGGTCTCGACCGAGCAGTCGATGACCTTGGCGGCGGGGTCGCACTCACCGCGCGGGTAGTTGTTGTCGGTGAAGGTGTGCTCGACGTTGATGTCGATACCGCCGACGGAGTCGACCGCCGACTTGAAGGCGGTGAAGTCGAGCCCGACGAAGTGGTCGATGTGGATGCCGAGCATGTTCGAGAGAGTGGCATCGGCGAGGTTGCCACCGCCGTGGTCGCCGCCGTACTGGGCGCTGGAGACGGGCAGCCCGGACTGGCCGATGGAGTACGCCTCGTTGACCCGCGAGTAGTACGTCTTCTGGCTGCCCCCGATCGGGATGGGGACGAACCAGTCGCGGGGGATGCTGATCTCCGCGATCTGCGGTGGGTTGCCGTCCCCCCGCGGCTGGATGGACACGACCATGATCGAGTCGGAGAGGTAGGCGCCGTCGTGCCCGTTGCCGCCGTAGCCGTAGAGCGCGATGTTCACCCGCTGGCCGTTGGCGAACTTGTTCGAGATGCTGCCGGCGCCGCCCGATCCGCGGTGGATGATGTCGGTGATCACCGAGATGCCGCGCACCGTAGCCGCCGACCAGGCCGACGACGAGGACCACGCACGCGAGGACGACCCGGCCCCGGGTGAGCCAGGTCGGTGCGAGGTCATAGCTCGAGCGCCGTCGTCGGCGCGTGGTGTCTGCCATGAGAGGGACGTCTTGTGAGGGCAAGTCGGGCCGGTACCGCCGCACGGGCTGTGGTGGTCCGCGCCGGTTCCCCGCCGGCCACGGCTACGCTCTGCCAAACGCCGGAGGGCCACCGTTTGTTTCACCCCCGGCGGCCAACAGGGTAGCGCACCCGGCCGGCCTCGCCGGGGACGCTGTCACAGCGCCGTCACATCCGATTCAGATGGGGCAGGTCTACCCCTGCAACAGGTCCCGGGCGATGACCACGCGCTGAATCTGGTTGGTGCCCTCGTAGATCTGGGTGATCTTGGCGTCGCGCATCATCCGCTCCACCGGGTACTCGCGGACGTAGCCGTAGCCACCGAGGATCTGCACCGCGTCGGTGGTCACCCGCATCGCGGTGTCGCCGGCGAAGAGCTTGCAGATCGCGGCGGCGTGGCCCACGTCGGGGCTCTTCTGATCGATGAGCGCCGACGCGTGGTAGACGAGCGCGCGGGCGGCCGCGGTCTGTGCCTCCATGTCGGCGATCATGAACTGGAGCCCCTGGAACTCGGCGATCGCCTTGCCGAACTGCTGCCGCTCTCGCGCGTATCCGACCGCGTAGTCGAGCGCGCCCTGGGCGATCCCCAGCGCCTGGGCGGCGACCCCGGGGCGGGAGCGGTCGAGCACCCGCATCGCGATGCGGAAGCCCTCGCCCTCCTCGCCGAGCCGGTTCTCGGCGGGGACGACCACGTCGTCGAAGTGCAGCTCGGCGGTGTTGCTGCCGCGGATCCCGAGCTTGCCGTGGATGGTCGTCGCGGTGAGCCCGGGCGCGTTCTTCACGTCGACGATGAAGGCGCTGATCCCCTTGCTGCGTGTGCCGGGTTCAGTACTTGCGAAAACGACGATGGTATCCGCGACTCCGCCGTCGGTGATCCAGATCTTCGATCCGCGCAGGATGTAGTCGTCTCCACGCCGGATGGCGCGGGTCACCATCCCTCCGGGGTCGCTGCCCGCGCCCGGCTCGGTGAGCGCGTAGGCGGCGAGCTTGCGGCCGCTGGCCAGGTCGGGGAGCCATCGCTCCTTCTGGGCGTCGGTGCCGGCGAGGATGATCGGGTAGCTGCCCAGCGCCTGGACGGCGAGGATGAGCGCGCTCGTGGCGCAGACCTTGGCGATCTCCTCGATGGCGACGTTGAGGGTCAGGGCGCTCCCGCTCAGCCCGCCGTACTCGGGGGGGAAGGGCAGGGAGAAGAGGTCCTGCTGGCGGAACAGCTGGACCACGTCCCAGGGGAACTCCTCGGTCTCGTCGATCTCCGCCGCCCGGGGGGCGATGCGTCCGCGCGCCAGCTCGCGGACCGACCCCTGCACCATCAGCTGCTCCTCGTTGAGGCGGATGTCCACGGCCGGCTCCCTCTGGTCTGGCTATCTGACGAGTGTCCGATTATGGCCGCTGTCAGGCGCGGAGAAGCTCGCGGGCGATGACCACCCGCTGGATCTGATTGGTGCCCTCGTAGATCTGGCACGCCTTGGCGTCGCGCAGCCGCACCGCCGCGGGGTGGGCGTCGGCACGGCTGGCCGGGGAGCAGATCTCCACCGCGGCGTGGGCGACGGCCACGCAGATGTCGGTGCTCACGAGCTTGGCGATGGCGGCGTCGCGGGTGAAGCTCCCGCCGCCGTCGGCGAGGGCGGCGGCGTGATGGGTCACCGCCCGGGCCGCGGCGACCTGGACGGCCATCTCCGCGAGCCGCGCCGCGGCCGCGGGGAGCCGGGCGGCGGCCGCCTCGTCGAGGAGGCCCTCCGGGGGGAGGTCGAGGCCGAGGCCGAGGCCGCGGAGCTGGTCGACGGCCGCGTCGAGGGCGCCCTGGGCGATCCCCGTCGCCTGGGCGCTGATCCCGATCCGGCCGCTGTCGAGACCGGCCATCGCCAGCCGGAAGCCGCTGCCCTCGGGTCCGATCCGGTTGGCGGCGGGGACCCGCACCGACTCGAGGACGAGCTCGGCGGTCGAGGACCCCCGCAGCCCGAGCTTGCGCAGCGGGCGGGAGGCGCGCACCCCGGGCCACGCCGCCTCGACGAGGAAGGCGCTGATCCCCCTCGCGCCCGGGCCCCCGGTGCGGGCCATGACCAGGTAGAGATCGGCCTCGCCACCGTTGGTGATCCACATCTTGGTGCCGTCGAGGACGTAGTCGTCGCCGTCGCGCACCGCCCGGGTGGTGAGCGAGGCGGCGTCGCTGCCGCTCCCCGGCTCGCTGAGGGCGAAGGCGCCGAGCCACTCGCCGGCGGCGAGCCGGGGGAGGTAGCGCCGCTTCTGGTCCTCGTCGCCGAGGAGCGCGAAGGGCTCGCTGGCGACGCTGACGTGGACGTCGTAGATCACC
>VBHE01000283.1:17386-32287 GCA_005889515.1 Chloroflexota bacterium
AGGGGGCGGACGACCTCGGTCGCGTAGGCGGCGATCCGCTCGGCGAGGGGGGCGGTGACGGAGAGGGTCACCGGTCAGCCGACGTGGACGAGCGTCGCCTCGCCCTGGGCCACGCCGCTGCAGATCCCGGCGGCACCGTAGCCCCCGCCGCTGCGCCGCAGCTCGTAGACGAGGGTCATGAGGATGCGGGCGCCGCTCGCCCCGATGGGGTGGCCGACGGCGATGGCGCCGCCGTTCACGTTGACCCGCTCGGGGTCGACCTCCAGCATCCGGGTGCTCGTGATCGCGACCGCGGCGAAGGCCTCGTTGATCTCCACCCGGGAGAGCTGGTCGACCCCGACCCGCTCCGGGCTGCGCCCCAGCGCCGCCTGGACCGCGGTGGCCGGGACGGTGGCGAGGTAGGGGTGCTCGGCGGCGGAGTCGGCGCCGACCACCCAGCGCGCCAGCGGCTCCAGTCCCGCCGCCCGGGCCCGCGACGCCTCCATGGGGAGGATTGCGGAGGCGCCGTCGTTCACCCCGGGGGCGTTGCCCGCGGTGATGGTGCCGCCGGCGTCGAAGGCGGCCCGCAGCGAGGCCAGCTTCTCCGCGGTGGTCTCCGGGCGAGGCTGCTCGTCGGCGGTCACCTCGGCGCCGCCGGCGACCGCGACGGTGACGAGCTCGTCGCCGAAGAAGCCGTCGGCGAGCGCCCGCGCGTAGCGCTGCTGGGAGCGCAGCGCCCAGGCGTCCTGCTCCTCGCGGCTCACCCCCGTCTCGGCGGCGACCTGGCTTCCGTGGACGCCCATGTGGACTCCGTCCACCGGGCAGCACAGCCCGTCACGGATCATGCTGTCGACCGCGGTGCGGTCGCCCATCCGGCTGCCGAAGCGCTGCTCCTCGAGCAGGTAGGGCGCGTTCGACATCGACTCCATGCCGCCGGCGACGACGGCGTCGGCCTCGCCCGCCCGGATCAGCAGGGCGCCGAGGTTCACCGCCTTGAGCGCGCTCGCGCAGACCTTGTTCACGGTGAAGGAGGGCACCGAGGCGGGGAGCCCGGCCTTGAGCCCCGCCTGCCGGGAGGGCACCTGACCCTGCCCGGCGGCGAGCACGGTGCCCATGATCAGGTGGTCGACCCCGTCGGGCGGCACCGCGGCCCGCCGGAGCACCTCGCGGATGGCCACGGCGCCGAGATCGGTGGCCGAGAGCCGCGCCAGCCCTCCGCCGAAACGGCCGAAGGGGGTGCGGGCGGCGGCGACGATCCACACCTCGCGCATCCGCGCCATTGTACGGAGCGAGCCCGCGCGGGCCGCCTCCTCGTTCAGCAGCGCGGCAGCGCGCTGTAGGGGATGGGGACGGCGATGCAGTGGGGGGTCGGCGCGGGCAGCGGGCTGCTGCTCACCACCGGGGTGATCGACGCCACGCTGCCGTGACGGGTCACCGCCATCGCCACCACGTCACCGAGGGTGATGCACGCCGCGGCGACGAAGAGCATGAACGTGCCCTCCGCCGTCCAGCGGCTGCTCGGCCTCCCGATCCGGCGCCACCAGGGCGGCCGCCGCTCGGGCTTCGGCGGCCTCGCGGCTCGATGCTCCTCGACCCGCCGGAGCAGGCCGGGCTCGAACCAGGCGCGCTCGTCGCCGGGGCCGGGGTCGCCCATCCCGCTCACTGGACGAGCTGGAGCTGCTCGCGCAGCTTCGCCACGTAGCGGGGGTCGAAGGTGACCTCCGGGTTGGTGAAGTTCCCGCTCTGGACGTTCCAGGTGTCGACGATCGCCTGGCCGTCGATGCTCAGCAGCGCGTTCTGGCCGGCGCTCAGGGTCCCGCTGGGGAGGTAGACGGTGCCGGTGACCGTCAGCGAGGAGGAGACGTTGCTCTCGTAGAGCCCGCCCGCGGAGCCGGTGGGTGCGTACACCGAGTAGAAGCCGTCGTTGGGGTCCTCGGTCTGCCCCGAGGGCGGCTGGTACGGGCTGATGAGCACGTGGGCCCCGTTGGTGACGCCGATGGTCGCCCCCTGGTCGAGCCAGAACGTGACCCCGACCAGGCAGGTGGTGTACGAGCTCGCGTAGGCGCCGGTGCAGTTCGACGGCGCGCTGTGGCCGTCGATCACCACGTCGGTGCAGCTCGGCGGGCTGCAGTTGGGGTTGTGGGTCACGTAGTAGAGGCCCGGGGTCAGGGCGGAGGTGACGGTGAGCACCGACCGGTTGTTCCCCAGCGCGGAGCCGTCCTCGGTCACCACGTTGCCGCTCAGCGAGGGTCCCTGGAGATCGGGCGGAAGCAGCGCCGGCGACGCCATGCATGCCCTCGAGCTCGGGTCCTGGACGGCGGTCAGGGTGACGCCCTGGACGCTCAGGGTGCCGCATGCGCCGAGGTTCGCCGTCTGGTTGACGGTGCCGCTGCCGGTCGCGACGCTGCAGGAGGACACCGCCTGGACGGTGTCGGCGGCGGTGGGACGGACGTTCGACTGATACGGGCTTCCCGCCGCCGGGTCGGGCGAGGGGAAGCTCCCCGACTGGGGTGAGCCGAGCACGATGGCGCCGAGGTTGCCGTTCGCGTCCGGCCCGGCGCAGAAGCCGGAGTGCCCGCCCGACTGCGGGTTGATGTCGCGGTAGGCGTAGACGTTGCCGTCGATGACCTCACCCTGGTTGCCGCCGGTGACCAGGGTGTTCGAGTAGAGGGCGAAGCCGAAGGGCTGGGCGGCGGGGAGGTGATAGGCGACCGAGCGCGACCCCGTCGGTCCCATGTGCAGCCCGATGGCGCCGCCGAGACCCGCCGCGGCGGGGTCGGTGACGTCCACCTCGACGTAGCCCCAGGGGAGCCCCGGCGCCCCCGGCCGCTCGGGTCACCCCCGAGCCCGCCCCCGGCCCCGAGGTGGTGACGTCGCAGTGCGTCGCCGCGGCGCCGTTGCCGCAGTTCTGCCCGGTCTGGGCGTGCACGACCCCGGTGGCCCAGGTCGTCCCCGACGACCCCCAGCCCATGTGGTCGTAGACGACCCGCAGCGCGTCGACGGCGCCCTGGAGGCGGTCGGCCTGGTTGGCCTGGCCGCCGTTCGAGGCGCCGAGATCGCGGGCGGCACTGAGCGCGGCCGCGTCGGTCGCGTTCTGGAGGTTGCGGTGGTTGGTGGTGGCGACGCTCAGGTCGACGGCGAGCGCGGCGCCGCCGAGGAGCACGCCGGCGCAGATCGCGCTGATCGGCAGCACCTGTCCCCGCTGCCGGCGCCGCCACGCGATGGGTCGCATCCTCAGCCCCCCTGGGTGATGCCGCACGGCTCCACCTGCATCGTCTCGGTCGCGGTCACGGTGCGCACCGACCCCGACGGCGTGTCGGCGAGGATGCGGTTGACGAAGGGCGCGAAGATCGGCACGCGGTAGGAGACGGCGATCGAGACGTAGGAGCTGTCGGAGACCACCGTGGAGCACGCCGGCGCGGTCGCCGGCGTCGGGACCGCGCCGGGCGTCGACGGCGCCGGGGTCACGACCGCGGGGGTGGGCGTCGGCGCCGCCGTCGGACAGACCCCCGAGGTGGGCAGGGTGATGTTCGCGGGCGTCGGCGTGACCGCCTTGCTGTGGTCGACGGTGACCGTGATCGACGAGTTGTAGGTGCAGCCCGACGCGTCCACGGCGGTGGCGGTGATGGTGGTCTGCTGCGACGACGACGGCGTCGACAGGCAGATCGAGTAGGCGCCGGTGCTGTCGCTGGTCACCGTTCCCGAGGTCGACTTGCTCGGCGAGGCGAGGATCGCGACCGTGCCCGACGGCAGGTTCGAGACCGTCCCCGACGCGGTGGCTCCACCGGGGCAGGCGTTGCCGGCCTCGACGATGTCCCCGGGCAGGCGCGAGACCGAGTGGTTCGCGGTGACCACGATGGTGAGCGACGAGCCGGAGATCAGCCCCGAGGCGCTGCGCACCGCGTCGCACACCGACGTCTCCGTCTCCGAGTCCGACGGGTTCTGCCCGCAGGTGTAGGACGTCGTGCCCAGCGCGTTCACGAAGTCGAGCGAGCGGTTCGGGTACTCGGCGGCGATCCGCGCGCCCTCGCGCGCCGCCGTGCCCACGGTCACGCCGCCGTAGGCGATCGCCCCGATCTGACCCGCGCCGCCGAGGAGGACGACGAGGGCGGGGGCGATCAGCGACAGCTCGACGAGCGCCTGCCCGGCGCCGCCCCGCAGGCGGCGTCTCACTGCTCGCATGTCGCCTGCGCCCGCGCGTGCAGGGTGCGGATGTCGCTCCCGCTGTCACCGAGGAGGCGGCCGATCAGCGGCACGTAGAGCTCCTGCGGATAGCTGATGTCGACCTGGATCACGCTGCCCTTGCTGCACTTGTCGAGGATGTTCGGGTCGACCGGGTCGGCGGCGACACAGGTCGTCCCCAGGGTGTTGCCGGTCTGCGAGCCCGCGTAGACGCAGACGCTGGTGGCCGTGCCACCCGGCAGCGCGTCGAGCCGGCCGTCGATGTAGTCGATGAGCAGGGTGCTGTCGCACGTGGTGTGACCGTCCGGCAGCGTCGGCGTCACCGCCTCGGCGTTGCGGCTGGGCCCGCCGCAGACCGCGGCGGCACGCGCGCCGTCTCGCGCCGCGTTGGTGAGCTGCATCTGGTTCATCACCACGATCCCGGTGAGGAACAGGCCGAGCACGAGCACGACGAGGACGGGTGCGACGAGGGCGAACTCCACGAGGGAGACGCCGCTCTCGCCGGCGGCGGGACGTCGGTGGGTTGTGGGCATGGGGCAGGATCGGCCCCAGGTGAACTCCTTCGGCGGCCCGGCTGTCTCAGGGAGACCCGTGGCTTTGCGTCCCCGCCTCGCGACGGGTTTGCCGGTTTGTCGGGAGCCGACTTACCGGACTGTAGGCGCCGGTGTTCGCACCCGGGTGGTGTCCGCGTCACGCAGCGATGGCGGGGCCTCTCAGCGCCGGCTCAGCCGCCGCTCAGGGGGGTCTACCGCTGGGAGTGGACGCCGAGCCGCTCGCCGACGAGGCGCACGACGTCCTCGATGGTGTCCCCGACCACCGCGCCGGCGGCGGTCAGGGCGTCGATCTTGCTCTGCGCCGTGCCCCGGTTCCCGCTGATGATCGCGCCGGCATGGCCCATGCGCTTGCCCGGAGGCGCGGTGCGGCCGCTGATGAAGGCGACCACCGGCTTGGGGTAGCCCTTGCCGATCAGCTCGGCGGCGGACTCCTCGTCGGAGCCGCCGATCTCCCCCACCATCACCACCGCCCTCGTCGCCTTGTCCTCGGCGAAGAGCTCGAGCACGTCGCGGAAGGTGAGCCCGAGCACCGGGTCGCCGCCGATTCCGACCGCGGTGGTCTGGCCGTGCCCGGCCTGGCTCAGCCCCTGGATGACCTCGTAGGTGAGCGTGCCCGAGCGCGCCACCACGCCGACGCTGCCGGGGCGGGCGACGTGGTTGGGGATGAAGCCCACCTTGCACTCGCCGGCGGTGAGCAGGCCGGGACAGTTGGGTCCGATCAGCTTCGTGCTCGAGCCGTCGATCACCGCCCGCGCACGGATCATGTCGTGCACCGGGACGCCCTCGGTGACACACACCGCCAGCGGCAGCCGAGCGGCCGCGGCCTCCATGATCGCGTCGGCGGCGAAGGGCGGGGGCACGATGATGAAGGCGCAGTCGGCGGCGGTCGCGGTGACCGCGTCGGCGACGGTGTCGAAGACCGGGACGCCGAGATGGGTGCTGCCGCCGCGTCCGGGGACGACGCCGGCGACGACGTCGGTGCCGTAGGCCTGCATCTGCTCGGTGTGGAAGCTGCCCTCACGGCCGGTGATGCCCTGGACGACGACGCGGGTGTAGCGGTCGATGAGGATGGACATGTAGCTAGTCCTCCCCCTTCTCAGGGGGGAAACCCCCCTGTCCCCCCGTCAGCGCAGGGGGGACTCCCCCCTGCACCCCCCTGGTGAGCTCGACGATCTTGCGCGCCGCCTCGACGGCGCTGATCCCGGGGACGATGCCCGCCTCCTGGAGCAGCTTCCGTCCCTCCTCCTCGCGGGTGCCGGTCATCCGCACCACCAGCGGCTTGGTGATGTGGAGCTCGTCACGCGCCTCGATGATCCCGCGCGCCACCTCGTCGCCGCGGGTGATGCCGCCGAAGATGTTGATGAACACGCCGCGCACGTTGGGATCGCTGAGCACCATGTCGAGGGCGTTGCGCACCACGTCGGCGCGCGCTCCGCCGCCGATGTCGAGGAAGTTCGCGGGCTCGCCACCCGCCGCCTTGACCAGGTCGAGGGTGTTCATCACCAGCCCGGCGCCGTTTCCGATGCAGCCGACGTAGCCGTCGAGGTGCACGTAGGTGAGCCCGCGGCGCTTCGCCTCGACCTCGTACGGATCCTCGCCGGTGGCGCCGTCGTCGCCCACGCTGTCACGGGCGAGCTCCGCGGCGAGGTCGCGGTGGCGGTACTCGGCGTTCTCGTCGATCTCGAGCTTGCCGTCGGCGGCGACCAGGTCGCCGGCGGCGGTGATCACCAGCGGGTTGATCTCGCAGGTGACCGCGTCCAGCGAATCCGAGAGCCGGTGGAGGGTCTGGACGAGGGGCACGAGCGCCGCGGCGAGCTTCCCCGCGCGCTCCGCGAGGGCGGGGACGGCGCGCAGCGCGGTGAACGCGAGCTGCCGGATCTCGTACGCCTGGGGGCCGCGGAACGGATCGGGCCAGAGCTTGGCGATCATCTCCGGCTGGGTCTCGGCCACCTGCTCGATGTCCATCCCGCCGGCGCCGGAGAGGATGAGCACCATCCGCCGGCGGTCACGGTCGAGGGTGATCCCGCAGTAGATCTCGTGGGCGACGTCGAGGCCGGTCTCGCACCAGACGCTGCGCACCGGGAAGCCCTTGATGTCCATGGCGAGGATGCGCGCCGCCTCGGCGCGGGCCTGCTCGGGGGTGTCGACGACCGCGATCCCGCCCGCCTTGCCGCGGCCGCCGACCGGGACCTGCGCCTTGACCGCGACCCGGCCCAGCTCGCGCGCGGCCGCCTCGGCCTCCTCCGCGGTGCGGGCCAGGCGGCCGGCGGGGGTGGCGATGCCCGCCTTCGCGAACTGCTGCTTCGCCTGGTACTCGAGGAGCTTCACCGAGGCATGCCTCCCGTGGCGTCGTCGTTCGTGAACAGCGCCGGGCAGGATAGCGTCAGCGGGACCGGGCGAGCTCTCGCAGGCGGCGCAGCGTGGCTCGCGCCGCGCGCCGCTGGCTTCGACCGAAGAGCAGCCGGTCGAGCAGGCCGGATGCGGTGGCCCCGGCGACGAGCGCGCCGGTGACCTCGCTGGTCAGGGTCACCCGGGTGCCGCCGCCGTCGGGCTCGCAGCGCAGCGTGGTGCGCACCGCGGGACCCTCGCCCTCGTTGGCGGTGGCGACCTCGTGGGGCGGGTCGAGGGCGACCACCACGGCGCGCAGCTCGCGCTCCCCCCCGTCGCGGGCCCGGACCGTGGTGACGATCACCGAGCCCTCGACCGGCGGATCGGGCTCGCACCGCCGGGCGAGCATCCCCCGCCGCGGGTCGGGGTCGCCGAGCAGGCGCAGGCAGGCGGCGAAGGCGCGCTCCGGGGGGACCTCGAGACGGACGGACTCCGCGGTGCGCCGCATGGCGCACCAGCCTAGACGCCGGTCAGGACCAGGCGGAGGCGACCGCGGGGCGCTCCAGGCCGAAGCCCTGGCCGAGCTCGACCCCGAGCTCCCGCATCAGCTCCAGGTGAGCGGGGGTCTCGATCCCCTCGGCGACCACCCTCGCCCCGCACTCGGCGGCGAAGGCGACCACCGCCCGGATCGCCGAGCGCGGCCCGACCTCGGCGGCGCCGCGGGTCAGCCGGCCGGAGATCTTCAGGAACTCGGGCACCGCCGCTGCGAGCATCTCCAGGGTGGAGTGGCCGTCGCCGACGTCGTCGACGGCGAAGCGGAAGCCGTGGGCCCGGTAGCTGGCGAGCACCTCGCCGAGCCGGGCGATGTCGAGCACGAGCTCGCGCTCGGTGATCTCGAGGACCACGTCGGAGGGATGGCGCCCCGCCCAGCCGACGAGGAGCAGCATCTGATCGACGTCGTGGACCGGGTCGAGCAGCGCCGAGACCCCGACGTTGACGAAGAGCGTGCACCCCACGGGCAGGCTCCGCGCCTCGCGGAGGGCCGCGCGCCGGCAGAGCCAGTCGAGGTCGCGGCCGTAGCCGAGCCGCTCGGCGGCGGCGAAGAGAGCCTCGACCCCGGCGTCGAGGTCCCCGCCCACGGGGCGGCCCAGGGCCTCGAACCCCATGGTGGCGCCGCCGGCGAGCTCGACCACGGGCTGGTAGACGCTCCGCATCCCCCTGCCGGAGACGAGCTCCTCGAGCCGCGGTCCCCAGCCAGGGACGCCGACGGTCCGCCCCGCCACCCGGCCGCCGGCCGCCACCTCGCAGCGGTCCCGGCCGGCGGTCTTGGCGACGTACAGCGCCTCGTCGGCCGCGGCCCAGACCATCGCCGGGTCCGCCCCCGGGTCACCGATGGCGACGCCGGCGCTGATCGCAGCCGCTCGGCGGCGGCGAGGGCCTCGGCCTCGGTGAGGTCGGGGAGCAGCGCGGCGAACTCGTCGCCCCCGACCCGGGCGACCACGTCGAGCTCGCGGACGCCCATGCGCAGGGCCTGGGCGGCCACCCGCAGCGCCTCGTCGCCGGTCTCGTGCCCGTAGCCGTCGTTCATCGCCTTGAGGTTGTCGAGGTCGATGGCGAGGATGGCGAATCGCCCGCGCCCGATCGCGCCGAGGCGGCTCTCGAACTCCCGGCGGTTCGGGAGCCCGGTGAGGAGATCGGTTGCGGCCATGCTGGCGAGCGCCTGCTCGGCCTCGCGGCGCGCGCTGATGTCGTGGAAGACCGCCGCGTAGCCGTAGATCCCACCTGCGTCGTCGCGCATCGCGGTGAGGGTCGACGAGGCCCAGAAGCGCGAGCCGTCGGCCCGCACCCGCGATCCCTCGGTCTCGCGCCGGCCGGTGGTCCGCGCCTGGACGAGGTCGTGGTCCGCGCGCTCGCCCTCGCCCCGCGGGTAGAAGCAGCTCAGGTGGCGGCCGAGGACGTCGGTGGCGCTGTAGCCGGTGATCCGCCGTGCCCCGGTGTTCCAGCTCGCCACCCGGCCCTCGGCGTCGAGCATGACGATCGCGTAGTCGACCACCTCGTCGAGGAGCACCCGGAAGCGGTCCTCGCTCTGGAGCAGGGTCTCGAACTCCTCGGCGCCGCCGACCGCTGCGGCCGGCGCGGGCTCGCGGCGGCCGGCGTCGACGGTCCGGCGCAGCGCCGCCACCAGCTCCGCCGGCGACAGCCCCTTGGTGAGGTAGCCGTGGGCGCCGAGCGCCCGGGCCTCGTCCTCCATCTGGGCGGCGTCGAACCCGGAGAGCACCACCACCCGGGTCGAGGGCGACAGGCCGGTGATCTTGGGGAGCGCCTCGAGCCCGTCCATCACCGGCATGGCGAGGTCGAGGAGCAGCAGGTCCGGCCGGGTGCGGCTCACCGCCACCAGCGCCTCGGCGCCGTTCCCGGCCTCGCCGACCACCTCGAACCCCGGCTGGCGGGTGAGCACCGCCCGGAGCAGGCCGCGCAGCCCCACCGCGTCGTCAGCGATCACCACCCGGATCGGCGCGTCGGCGGCGCTCACCCGAGCTGCGCCGTGGCCCGATCGGTCACCCTGGCGGCGGCGCTCCGGCGCAGCTGGCCGGCGCCGAGCCGGGTCTCGTCGCCGGTCTCGCCGAGGAGCTCGCTGATGATCCGGCGGGCGGCGGCGAGGGTCGCGGTGATCGCCTCCTCGGACTGCTCCCGCTCGTCGAGCTGGAGGGCGAGCTTGGCCTCGGCGAGCCCCTGGACGATGTCGTCGTTGATCTCCAGCGCCCGGCGCTGGCGCTCGCGGAGGTCGTCGAAGAGCTTGGCCCCGCGCATCAGCGGCGCGTAGTTGCGACGCAGCGACCAGTAGTGGATGGCGACGGCGGCGGAGAGGATGTCCCAGGTCACCGCCTCCGGATCCCAGGCGAGGCGGGTGTAGATGCCGCTCGCGGCGTCGAAGCCGAGCCCGTGCCAGGCGGTGAGGAAGGGGAGCATCGCCTTCACCGCGTGGCCGCCGTGGTGGACGGCGCAGGTGAGGAAGATCGCCGCGGTCGCCGACCCCAGCGGATTGCTGCGCAGCTGCCGCTCGCGCAGCAGCGGCACCAGGATCACCACCGCGATGCCGAGGTAGGCGACGGCGATCACCAGGTTCGCGACGGTGCCCGCGACCCACCACATGGCTTGGTACTCCCCCAGGTCCTCTCTGACCGTCCTCCCAGTCTGCTCGCCGGCGGTGACGGACCTACGACGGGCGGGTTGCGCACCGGTGGGCGGATGTCACGCGCGCAGCCGTCCCCGCACCGCCGCGATGAGCGGCCGCAGCTCGGCGGGGCGGAGCGCGCCGGTCAGCAGCACCGCGGCGCAGTACGCCGCCACCGGCGCGCCCACGGCCAGCGGCTGGGCCGCGTCGCGCAGGGGCCAGGCGACCGCCGCCATCGCGGCGCCGCTCACCGCCACCGGGATCAGCGGCCGCACCCAGGGCAGCCCGCCGAGGTAGCGGGAGAGCACCACCAGCCCGGCGACGAAGAGCAGCGCCTCGGTGGCCACCGTCGCCCAGGCGCAGGCCACCGGCCCCTGGTCGGCCCCGAAGAGCGGGATGAGCGCCAGGTTGAGGCCGACGTTGACGACAACGCTGGCGCCGGCGAGGGCGGCGAAGCTCAGCTGCCGGTCCATCGCCCCCAGGGTGAAGACGAAGGAGTTGACGACGAAGAGGAAGAACGCGGTGGCGCCGAGCACCCGAAGGCTCGGCGCCGCGGTCGCCAGGGTGTGGGTGTCGGCGACGATCGCGGGGGCGAGGGCGACGCAGAGCACGCTCGCCGGCATCCCCACGAGCGCGAGCAGCCGGTAGACGCGCAGGTAGAGCGCGCGCACCTGGTCGGCCCCGCGGGTGGCGGCGATGCTCAGCGCCGGGTAGACCGCGCTCATCACCGCCTGGGGCACGAAGCCGAGCCCGTCGAGGAACTTGTTCGCGGCGCCGTAGTCGCCCGCCTGCTCGAAGCCGCGCAGCGCCTGGAGGATCACCAGGTCGACGCGGAAGTACACCGTGCTGAGCGCGAAGGCGAGGGCGAAGGGCAGCCCGCTGCGGAGCAGCGCACGCGCCTCGTCGGGCCGCCAGGCGATCCGCAGCGGGGCGTAGCGGCGGGAGACGACGACCGCGCCGATAGACGTGCACCGGGGCGTGGGCGTGGGCGGCGAGCAGGGTGACGCCGAGGAGGATCACGGTCTCCCCCGCGATCGCGATCACCTCCCAGCGCATCTCCTGGGTGGCGTAGAAGCAGGAGCGCAGCACCGTGGAGAAGGACATCACCAGCAGCAGGAGGTACAACGAGGGCACGAGCGAGAGCAGCGAGGGCGCGAGCAGGGCGACCCCGGCGGCGAGCACCGCGCCGCTCGCCGCCGCCAGCGGGATGCGGGCGCCGAGGGTGACGGCGAGCAGCCGGCCGAGGCGGTCGCGGTGCCGCGCCGCCTCGCGGGTGAACACGATCTGGAGACCGAGATCGGCGACGATCGAGCTCAGCGAGCTGAAGACGATGGCGGTCTGGAACTCGCCGTAGGACCCGCGGCCGAGCGCGTTCTGGGCGACGATCACGGTGACCAGCACCACCACCCGGCTGAGGGTCCGGGTGACCAGGAGCAGCACCGCGTTGGCGAGCGGGCGGCGTCCCTCGGCGCGACCGTCGACGCCCGAGGGTGGCGGCGCCGCCACCCCGGGGTCGCTCATCTGTCGGGAGCGGCGGCGGCGCCGGTGCGGTAGAGGTCGCGGCGCTCGGCGGCGGTGTAGCCGAGCCGGCGCAGCCAGCGCTCGGTGTGCTCGCCGACCGACGGGATCCGCGGACCGCCACCGAGGGCCGCGGCGCTGCTGCGGATCGGCTGGCGCGGGACCCGCGCCACCCCCTGCTCTGTGGTGACCTGCTGGAGGAGGTCGCGCTCGCGCACCACCGGGTGGGCGGCCACCTCGGCGACACTGCGCAACCGCGCGCAGGCGAGACCGGCGGCGACGACGCGCTGCTCCCAGAGCTCCGCCGGCGCCGCGGCGAGCACCGCCTCGATCGCGGCGTGGAGCTCGGCGCGGTGGCGAACCCGCCCCTCGGTGGTGAGGAAGCGCGGGTCGGCGGCGAGCTCGGGGGCGTCGAAGACACGCACGCAGAGGTCGCGCCACTCGCGGTCGTGCTGGGCGCAGAGGACGAGCAGGCCGCCGTCGCCGCAGGGGAAGGGGCCGTAGGGGGCGGCGTGGAGGTGGTGCAGCCCCACCGGCTGCGGCTCCACCCCGGTGGAGAGGTAGAGCCCGAGCGTCGGCGCGGTCCAGTCGAGGGTGGCGTCGAACATCGACACCGCCAGGGTGGCGCCCCCCCTCCCCGCCCCGTGGGCGGTGAGGGCGCCGAGGATGCCGAGCGCGAGCGAGGTGCCCGACGCGATGTCGCAGAGCGAGACCCCGGCCTTGGCGAGCCGGCCGGGCTCGCCGGTCACCGCGATCACCCCCGCCTCGGCCTGCACGAGCAGGTCGTACGCCTTGCGGTCGGTGTACGAGCCGCGCTCGCCGTAGCCGCTGATCGACCCGTACACGAGCTCGGGCCGCCGCCGTCGCAGCTGGCGTGGCCCGAGCCCGAGCCGCGAGGCCGCCCCGGGAGCGTAGTTCTGGACGACGACGTCGGCGCGGTCGGCGAGCGCGTGGGCGATGTCGCGTCCGTGCGGCGTCTTGAGGTCGAGCGCCACCGACTCCTTGCCGTGGTTCAGCCAGGCGAAGTAGCTGCTCACCCCCGCGGAGTGGTGCTCGTAGTGGCGGGCGAAGTCGCCCGCTCCGGGGCGCTCGATCTTCACCACCGTCGCCCCCTGGTCGAGGAGGAGCCGGCTGGCGAGCGGCCCGGACACCGCCTGCTCGAGGGCGAGGACGACGACGCCACGGAGCGGTGCTGCCATGGCGCCGGATCGTCGCAGATCGACCCTCAGCGGGAGGCGGGCACCGCCGACTCGACGTCCGCCCGATAGAGGTCGTACGCCGCCGAGTACTCCATCACCCTCGCCACCTCGGCGATCAGCGGCTCCTCCCAGCCGGCGCGCCGGAGCAGGTGGAAGCCCATCTCCATCCCCGAGGTGATGCCGCCCGCGGTGATGATCCGGCCGGCGTCGACCACCCGCGCACGGCTGACCCGGCAGGCCGGGGCGATCTTCGCGAGCCGGTCGATGGGGACCATGCCGGCGGGCCCCGACTCGACCCGGTCGGGCTCCTTGCGGTTGGTCGCGGGAAGGCCGTCGAGCAGGCCCATCCGCCCATAGATCCACGAGCCGGTGCAGACGCTGGTGAGCAGGGTGGTCTCCGGCAGGGAGGAGACGTACTCCTGGAGGCGGCGGTTGTAGAGCTCCTGCCGGGTGCCGAAGCCTCCGGGGATGAGGAACGCGTCCATCGCCGGGCGGTCGTCGAAGCAGTAGTTGGGGAGGACGGTGAACCCCGCCTGGGCCTGCACCGGCCGCATCGCGTCGGCGATGAGGAAGGCGTCGAGCTCGGGATCGAAGCGGCGGGCGACCGAGAACACGCCGTGGGGGGCGGCGAAGTCGACGATCTCGGCGTCCTTGAACACGTAGATGCCGAGCCGGAACCCGGCGACGCGCTGCGAGGCCATGGCGTCCTCCACGGTGTATGGGATTGGACACGAGCATGAACGTTCCGAGCGGGCGCGCGAGCGGTAGCGCGGCTGCACATCTTGTCTTTCAACACTGATATACATTATCTATGTACCTCTAATGTAGGATACGGTGCCATCGGAACACCGCGCGGGGAGCTCCGCCGGAGCGTCCGGAACGGAGGTGACACCATGCGCGGGCCCACCCATCGCCGATCCGCCCTCCTCCCCTCTCCGGCGTGGCTGCTCCTCCCTGCAGCGGTGCTGCTCGCCGCCGGCGACACCGGGGTGACAGGGGCGATGCACGCGCCTGCGGCCGCGGGCCGCTCCGCGCCGCCGGCTCACACCGCCGCGGCTCGGTCCGCGGCGCCGGCCGCGCGGTCCGCGCCGGCACCACGGCGGCCGCCGAGCGCGCCCGCGGGACGCCCCCCCGCCTCCGCGCCCGAGGCCGGGGCACCGCTGGCGGCCCGACCGGTCACCGTCCTGATGGCGTCGGTATGGGCCACCGCCCACTTTCTCTACGCGGACTTCCTCGGCACCTGCGTGGCCTGCACCTCGACCGGCGCGGCTCACAACGGGTCGTCGGGGGAGGCGCGGGGGACCCGCATCCTCGCCGAGGAGGCGTCCGAGGGCCAGGGACCGGCCAACGGGTACCGCAGCGGCGAGCTGGCCGCACTCCCTCCGAATCCCCTCCTCCACCTCGCTCTGGAATCCTGGAGCGCGAGCACCAGCGCCCGCGAGGCGCGCTCGAGCGGGGACGCCCAGGCCACGGTCCTCGACCTCGGCCTCGATAAACCGGGGATGCTCGACGTCACCGCCGCGCGAGCCTCGAGCGACTCGGCCTCCTCCGCCTCCGGGTCGAGGGCGAGGACGCGGGTGGACGGGCTCACCGCCACCCTCGGAGGCGGGGCGGTGCGCCTCGTCGTGCTCCACTCCGAGGCGTCGGACCACGGAGACGGCCGGGCCCAGATCGCCTCGGTGAACGGCATCGTCCTCCTGCAGTCGGGGAACGTCGTGATGCTGCCCGACCCGATCCGCGTGCCGCGCACCGTCTCGCTGCTCCTCCTCCACGGGGACAGCGACGGCGCCACTGCAGCCGCGGCGCGCGACGGCAGGTCCCAGGGCGTGGTCGGGCTCTCCAGCGGCTGGACCGGCGGGGGTGCGACCAGCCAGCCCGAGCCGCTGCACTGAGCGCTACCAGCCGGCGACGGCGTTGCCCTCGGCGAAGCTGACCGCTCCGGGTGCGTCTCCGGGATCTTCCCGGG
>VBHE01000283.1:32310-34109 GCA_005889515.1 Chloroflexota bacterium
CTATCACCAAACCTGCCGAGGAGGTGGGTGCCGCTCGCGCCCCGGCGCCCCTCCACCTCGACGGCGCCGACGCGCTCCGCGCCCTCGCGACCCTCGCCGTGGTCGTGGTCCACACCTGCCACTGGCCCCTGCAGAACAGCGGCGCCGACCTTCGGGTCTGGTCGTGGGTCGACCTCGGCTCGCGCTTCTGCGTGCCCGCCTTCGTGGTGCTCTCGGGCCTGCTCCTCGGCCTGCGGGGCGGCGCCGCCGAGGGGCGGGGCCGGTGGGTGGGCCGGCGGCTGCGGCGCACCCTCCTCCCCTTCGCGGTCTGGGCGCCCGTCTACTGCGCGCTCGGCCTCTGGGTCACCGGCGACATCGACGGCGACGGCCTCGCCGCCTGGCTGCTCGGCGGCGGCGGCCACCTCTACTTCCTCCTCCTCGTCCCCCAGCTCTACGCCGTCTCCCTGCTCTGGCCGCGCCGGCTCGGCCCGTCACTCTGGCTGGCGGGGGCGGCGATGGCGGTGCAGCTCACCATCGACACCCTGCGGCTCGCCGGCCCGATGCCGTCGACCCTCGAGCAGCTCGCGCTCTGGAAGGGGTACGAGCTCTTCCCCTTCTGGATCGGCTATTTCGCCGCCGGGATCGCCGCCGGCCGCCTGCTCGCGCTGCGCCGCGACACGTCCGACCACCCGCGCGCCGCGCTCGCGTGCGCGGCGGCGATCCCCCCGGCGTTCGTGCTGCTCGTCTCCCTCCCGGTCGACCGGCTGCGCAACGGCGACTTCGCCCAGGGGACGGGTGCCTTCCTGCGGCCGGCGCTGGTGCCGCTGGTGCTCGCGATCACCGGGGCGGTGGTCCTCGGCGCCCCCGCGGTGCTCCGCCGCCGCCCGTGGCTGCGCCACGCGCTGCGCGCGCTGAGCCGGGACTCGCTCGGCGTGTACATCACCCACCCGGTGATCGCCTACCTCGTCGGGCACTTCCTGCTGTCGTCGCTCCTCAAGCAGGCGTTCCCGGTGTCGGCGGCGGGGTTCCTCCTGCTCACCGGCGCCACCCTCGCGCTCGCGATCCTCGCCACCCGGCTGATCGCCGCCTCGCCGCTCGCCGCGACTATCGGCGCACCATCACGAAGGGGACCAGCTGCTCGGCGAGGGTGAGCGACCCGTGGTGGCCCATCATCCGCGCCTGGGCGGGGTCGACCGAGCGCTGGAAGACGCCGACGTCGCCGTGGGCGGCGGCGATCACGTCGCCGATGCGCGGCCGGATCCGGTCGGAGACGTAGGGGCCGAACCAGCCCTCCTCGATGGCCTGGTCGCGGGAGACGATCCACATCCGGTCGCCGAGGTGGGCGCGCCAGGCCGCGAGCACGTCCTCGACCGCGCCGTCGCGGACGTGGAGGTGGCGGGCGCGGGCCTCGCCGGCGAGCAGGCGCAGCCCGGCGGCGAGCTCCGGGTGGTCGTCGACGTCGACCCGTGAGCGCGGCGGCAGGTCGATCATCCCGTGGTCGCCGGTGACCACGAGCGCGGCGCCCGCGGGCAGCCGCTCGGCGATCAGCGCGGCGGTGCGGTCGATGTCGGAGAGCTGCAGCGTCCACGCCTCGGAGGCGGTGCCACGAAGGTGGCCGACGGCGTCGAGGTCGGGGTGGTACGCGTAGACGAATCGCCGCGCCCGCTCGGAGACGGCGTCGACGATCTGGAGGGCGGTGTCGGCGAGCGAGATCGCGGGACGGTAGCGTCCGCCGCGGAGGACGGCCCGGGTCATCCCCGAGTGCGAGTGCAGCCGGGGGCCGATGAGGACGACGTCGATGCCCGCGGCGACGGCGCGCT
>VBHE01000283.1:34262-36905 GCA_005889515.1 Chloroflexota bacterium
GAGGCGATGCTCGCCGCGGTGGTCGCGGGGAAGCCGGCGGTGAGCGGCAGCGCCCGCAGCGCCGTCCCGGCGAGGAAGGGGGCGGCGGCGGCGCGATCGCGGAGCAGCTCGAAGCCGAGGCCGTCGACGACGAGGAGCGCCACCGAGCTCAGCGGATCGAGTCCCAGCGGATCGGGGAACTCGTCGGCGCCGAGGGCGTGCATCAGCGCCGGGACCAGGTCCGCCAGGGCCGCCTCGCCGTAGCGTGGGAGGGGGCGCGGGGGTTCCGCCTCCGCCATGACGTCAGAGGGGGATGTTGCCGTGCTTGCGGCGGGGTCGCTCGACCTGCTTGCTCGCCGTCATGCGCAGCGCGTTGATGAGCACGGCACGGGTCTGCTTGGGTTCGATGACGTCGTCGACATAGCCGCGCTCGGCCGCGTAGTAGGGGTTGGCGAACTGCTCACGGTAGTCCTCGATGAGCTGCGCGGCCTTCTCGGCGGGATCCGCGGCCTGGGCGATCTCCCGGCGGAAGATGATGTTCACCGCGCCCTGCGGCCCCATCACCGCGATCTCCGCGGTCGGCCAGGCCACGTTGTAGTCGGCGCGGATGTGCTTGCTGCACATGACTGATCACCGTGAGCTTGGGGACGGTGGCCTCGCAGTAGGCGTAGAGCAGCTTGGCGCCGTGACGGATGATGCCGCCGTACTCCTGGGCGGTGCCGGGCAGGAAGCCGGGCACGTCGACGAAGGTGACCAGGGGGACGTTGAAGGCGTCGCAGAAACGCACGAACCGCGCCCCCTTGATGCTCGCCTCGATGTCGAGCGCGCCGGCGAGCACCCGCGGCTGGTTGCCGACGATCCCCACCGCGTGGCCGTCGAGGCGGGCGAAGCCGGTGATCAGGTTCTGGGCGTGGTAGGGCATCACCTCGAGGAAGCGGCCCTCGTCGACCACCCGGGTGATCACCGCGCGCATGTCGTAGGGGTGGTTGGGATTGTCGGGGATGATCGACTGCAGCTCGACATCGGCGCGCTGCGGGTCGTCGAGGGTGGGGCGGTGCGGCGGCCGGTCGCGATTGTTCGCCGGGAGGTAGGAGAGCAGGTCGCGGATCTGGGCGAAGGCCTCGTCCTCGGCGTCGGCGATGAAGTGGGCGACGCCGCTCACCCGGTTGTGCACGTCGGAGCCGCCGAGCTCCTCGAAGGTCACCTCCTCGCCGGTGGTCACCTTGATGACGTCGGGACCGGTGATGAACATGTACCCGACCTTGCGCACCATGAAGATGAAGTCCGTCATCGCCGGTGAGTAGACAGCGCCGCCGGTGCAGGGGCCGACGATCAGCGAGAGCTGGGGGATCACCCCGCTCGACCAGACGTTGCGGTAGAAGATCTCCGCGTAGCCGGCGAGCGAGACCACGCCCTCCTGGATCCGGGCTCCGCCGGAGTCGTTGATCCCGATGCAGGGCGCGCCGGTGCGCACCGCGAGCTCCATGATCTTGGTGACCTTCTCGGCGAAGACCTCGCCGAGGGAGCCGCCGAAGACGCTCGCGTCGTGGCTGAAGAGGAAGACCTGGCGGCCGTCGACGGTGCCCCAGCCGGTGATCACCCCGTCGCCGCGGATCCGCTTCTCCCCCATCCCGAAGTTGGTGGAGCGGTGCATCGCGAAGACGTCGACCTCGGTGAAGGAGCCCGGGTCGAGGAGCCGCTCGATCCGCTCGCGGGCGGTGAGCTTGCCCTTGCGGTGCTGGAGCCGCGCCGCCTGGCCGCCGCGCTGGACCGCGTCGTAGTGACGTTTGCGCAGGAGATTGATCTTGCGCTCGGTGACGCTCCCGGGGGTGCCGGCGGCCGCGCCGTTGGCACCGGCGGCAGTGGCCTTGAGGTCACCATCGCTCAGTCGGGGACGGTCCTCGGCACCCGCGGGTGGGATGCCGGAACGAGGCGCCTTGGCCATGATCGGGTGGAAAGGTACCCGAATACGTGTCCCGGAGGACGGACGAGCCGTTCCCGGCTCAGGGCCTCCAGCGCATCAGGGTGTCGCGGACCCGGTTCACCCGCTCGCGCTCGAGGGCGAGGCCCACCGACCCGGTGAGCAGGAGCAGGGCGCAGCCGCCGAAGACCGCGTACAGGGGCAGGCTCGCCGCGGCGATCCCGAGCGCCCGAAGGCTCACCCCGGCGAGCGCCGCGCCGGCGGCGACGGCGCAGAGGCGGGACTCCGCGACCACGGCGAGGACGAGCACCGCGATCGCCTCGCCGAGCAGGAGGGGGAGGTACCACGAGCCCGAGCTCGCCGCGAGCGCCTGGAGGCCGCTGGTGCCGAGGAGGAGGACGAGGCCGCCGCCGAGCAGCGGCAGGGCCACCTCGGAGCGCCCCTCGGGCGGACGGTCGCCGCGGGCGGCGAGCCCGCAGCCGATGGCGGCGAGGGCGGGGGCGGCGATGTACGCCTGGGCCTCCTGGAGGTGGGCGGCGACGCTCAGCCAGTCGAGGGAGGCGGCGCCGAGCACGAGCCCCGCCCAGAGCCCGACGCGGGGCGCGGCCCAGGACGGCTCGGTGGCGACGAGCGCGGCGGTGGCGAGCGAGGCGGCGAGGCCGGCGAGGGCGAGGGCGACGTCCGCCCCGAGGACCCCGGCGTCGGATCCACTCACCGTCTCGAGGGCCCAGAGGGCGCCGACG
>VBHE01000283.1:37030-37412 GCA_005889515.1 Chloroflexota bacterium
GGGCGGCGTTCACCGTCCAGATCGCGGCGAGCGCGGCGGCGACGACCACGGTCTCGAGCCGCACGAGGCGGCGGCCGACGAGGTAGACGACGAGCGCGAGGGAGCCGCTGACGATCGAGAGCAGGGTGTGGTCCCCGGCGGCGACGCAGAGGCCGAGGCTGAGCAGCACCAGCTCGCCGACGCCGACCCAGAGGCCGGCGGCGAGGTCGCCGCCCGCACGACGGAGCCTGTCCCCGGTGAGCGCGACCGCGGCGGCGGCGATGAAGGGCAGCGGCGCCATGGCGATCGCCGCCTGGTGGAGGGTGAGCGTCCCGCCGGCGATCGCCGCCGCCACCCAGTACCAGGCGGCGGCGCAGAGCGCGGTGGCGAGCAGGCCGGCGAG
>VBHE01000218.1 GCA_005889515.1 Chloroflexota bacterium
GTCCTCGAGCACGCGGTCGAGCCCTTCTTCACCACCAAGCCCAAGGGCGAGGGCACCGGCCTGGGCCTCGCCACCGTCTACGGCATCGTCACCCAGGCGGGAGGGTTCCTCCAGATCACGTCGACACCCTCGCGGGGGACGCAGGTCAGCGCCTTCCTCCCGGCGACCGACCAGGAGGCGACCGAGCCGGCCACCGTCCCCGACGAGGCGCCGCCGGCCGGCGGCGGACGGACGGTCCTCGTCGTCGAGGACGAGGAGGCGATCCGTGAGGTCACCGCCCGCATCCTCGCCCGCAACGGCTTCACGGTCCTCACCGCGGCGGGCGGGCCGGAGGCGATCCGCATCGTCGACGGGCACCCGGGGACGATCGACCTGCTCCTCACCGACGTGGTCATGCCTCAGATGACCGGCAAGGAGGTCGCCGAGGCGCTGACCGCTCGGATCCCGGGTCTCCCGGTCCTGTACATGTCGGGGTACGCGCACCCTGCGCTCACCTCGCAGGGAACGCTCGAGGCGGGCGTCACCCTCATCGAGAAGCCGTTCTCCGAGCCCCAGCTGCTCGCCAAGATCCGGGACGTCCTGGACAGCGGATGACCGGCGACGCGCCCGTGGGAGAGGAGCGGATCCGCGTGGTGCTCGTCGACGACCACGACATGGTCGCCGAGAGCTTCCGGCGGATCCTCGCCACCACCCCCGACATCGACGTGCTCGCCGTCGCCGGCACCGTCGCCGCGGCGATCGAGGCCGCCCGCGCCCACCGGCCCGACGTCATCGTCATGGACCACCATCTCCCCGACGGCCGCGGCTCCACGGCGGCGGCACGCATCCGCTCGGAGCTTCCCGAGACCCGGATCGTCATGCTCACCGGAACCGAAGACCCCGCCGCCCTCGCCGAGGCCCTCGCCGCCGGGTGTGTCGGATACTTCGAGAAGACGAGCGCCTTCGACGAGCTGCCCGCGGCGATCCGCACCGCCGCCGCCGGTGGAGCGGTGATCTCCCCCCAGCATCTCGTCCGCCTCCAGGGCAACGCCCGACCGCCCGGACCGCCGGGCGCGCGACTGACGCCTCGGGAGCACGAGGTGCTGCTGCTCGTCGCCCAGGCGCTGCCCAACGGGGCGATCGCCGAGCGCCTGTCGCTCAGCGTCAACACCGTCCGCACCCACGTGCAGGTGATCCTCGACAAGCTCGGCGCCCACTCCAAGCTGGAGGCGGTGACGCTGGCGAGGCAGCGGGGCCTGCTCGGCGACTGACGGGCGGACTACTGCACGTGCAGGAGGCGGGGTCGTGCACCCGCATCTGGTTGACCGCCATCAGCCGCGCCCACGATCCGGACATGCAACCAGGGAACGGGGCGGCGCCCGAGAAGCCGGTCCGCGTGCTCATCGTCGAGGACCACCGGATGTTCGCCGAGGCCCTCGTGCGCGCCCTCGCGCGGGTGCCCGGGCTGTCCGTGGTCGGGGCGGTGACCTCGGCCACCGAGGCGCGGCGCATGGTTCAGAGGAGTCGCCCGGACGTCGTCCTGCTCGACCAGGTCCTCCCCGACGGCATCGGAACCGAGGTGGCCGCCGCGATCCGCGCCGGCCATCCCGGGACCAGGGTCGTCATCGTCACCGGCTCCCACGACAACGCCCACGTCCGCGAGGCGGCCGCCGCTGGGTGCTCGGGCTTCGTCCTCAAGACGCAGAGCGTCGACGAGCTCGTGGGGGTGGTGCGGAGGGCGGCGAGCGGTGAGGCGCTCGTCCCGAGGTCGGTGCCGCGTGAGCTGGCCGCCCGGATCAAACGGACGGTGCGTCAGAACCGGCTGGGACTCACCGCTCGCGAGGTCGAGGTGCTGCAGCTGATCGCGGGCGGCGCGTCCAACCCCGGCATCGCGGCGCACCTCAACGTCTCGCTCCACACCGTGCGCAACCACGTCCAGAACGTCATCCGCAAGTGTGACGCCCACTCCAAGCTCGAGGCGGTCTCCACCGCTCTGCGCGAGGGCGTGATCCGCACCCCGATCCGTTCGATGCCGGCATAGACATGCACATCACCTGGTCCATCTGCACCATCGACCGTCCAGCAACCGCATCAACTTCGGCGCGGACTGCGATGCGCGCCGCGCACGCGATGTCCTTCTCGACCGAACGGCTCTGCGCGTACCGCGCATCCGCTGACATGGAGGTCTGATCATGCCCAGGCGGGAGATGCACACGTCGACACGAGTGCTCACACGAGGCGCCGCGACCCTCTCCGGGGTGGCGATCCTCCTCTTCAGTGGCAACGCCGTCGCCTCCGCACGGATGGCGCCACCCGCGGGGTCCGCGTCCCCGCACGAGGTCGGCGCGCCCGAGGCGCCGCCCCAGTCCGACTACGTCCCGGTCCGGGTCGCGGTGATCCCCCCGGCACCCCGGAGTGCTCCGCCGCCCACGAGTGCTCCCGCGCATCCGGCGCACAGCCGCCACGCGGTGGGCCACTCCCGGCCGAACGACATCGTCGTCCCCGCGCCCGCGGGCGGCGCGAGGGCGGACGTCGTCAAGCTCGATCCGCTCGACACCTGCATCAGCTGCACCGCCGCGGGCGCCGGCCCCAGCGGGTCGAGGGCCGGGGCCATCGCGGTCCGACTGCTCGGCAACGACATCTCCGCGGGACGCAGCGAGAGCACCTCGGCCAACGGCGGAGCGCTGATCGCGATCCCGGCGAACCCGCTCCTCACCCTGGCGATCGCCGACTGGACGACGAGGGCGAGGGCCACCGGGGACTCCTCGTCGTCCTTCTCGCGGGCCGCGCTCGTCGACCTCCGCATCGGTGGCGACGAGACGTCGCGTGACGGGGTACTGAGCGTCGCCGTCCTCGAGGCGGTGAGCGCGGCACGGTGGACGGGCGCCGCCTCGCACGGTGACGGCGAGAACAACGGCGTCCGTGCCGCCGCCCTCGACGACGCGCTCGTGATCATCCTGCTCCACTCCGAGGCGTCGAGCGACCACGCCGGAAAGACCTATGTCCTGTCGATCAACAGGGCCGAGCTGCTCAGCTCCGACCAGACCGGTCCCCAGGGCATCC
>VBHE01000284.1:0-1848 GCA_005889515.1 Chloroflexota bacterium
CGACCACCGGCCCGCCTTCTACGCAGCCCGGCGCGGCGGGCTCGGGCAGTGGTGGACGCTGCTCCATCCTCCGTACACCGCCTGGCATCTCTCCTACGTGGTGATCGGCGCCTCGCTGGCGCCCCGGGTCGACACCGGCCGGCTGCTCGCCACCCTGCTCGCCTTCCTCCTCGCCGTCGGGGTCGCCGCCCACCTGCTCGACGAGCTCCACGGGCGGCCGCTGCGCACCACCGTGCCCTCCGCCACGCTGGTGGCGGTGTCCGCGGTCACCCTGGCCGGCGCTGTCGGCCTCGGCGTCGCCGGGGTCGGCCGGGTCGGGCTCGCGCTCGTCCCCTTCATCGTCGTGGGGGTGGTCCTCGTCCTCGGCTACGACCTCGAGCTGCTCGGCGGCCGCCTTCACAGCACCGCGGCGTTCGCCGCCGGCTGGGGGGCGTTCCCGGTGCTCACCGCCTACCTCGCCCAGACCGGTGGGCTGGGGGTGGGGGCGGTGATCGTGGCGGCCGCGGCCTTCGGCCTCAGCTGGGCGCAGCGGCGGCTCAGCACCCCCGCGCGCCTGCTCCGACGTCACGTCGTCGAGGTCTCGGCGGACCTCGTCCTCGACGACGGCCGCACCCTCCGGTGGGACGCGACCGACCTGCTCCGGCCGCTCGAGCAGGCGCTGCGTGTCCTCTCCTGGTCGATGGTGGCGCTCGCCGCGGGCCTGGCCGTGGCGAGGCTGGGCTGATGCCGCTCCGCGCCGCGCTCGTCGACGTCGGCGGCACCCTCTGGCCCGACCGCAGCACCACCGCGCCGCCACCGGCGGAGACCCTCGCACGCCTCGCCGCGGTCCTCCCCGACGAGGACGGGACCCTGCTGGAGCGGCTGCGCGCCGCCCTTGAGGAGGCGGTGACCGCGTTCTCCGCGGAGCTCGTCCAGGACACCGAGGCGCTGATCACCCGGGTCGCGGAGCGGCTCGGGCTCCACCTCGACGTCGCCACCGCGCTCGCCGTCCGACGGGCCATGAACGCCCACGCGGACCGGCTGGTGACGATGTTCCCGGGCGCACCGGAGCTGCTCCTGACGCTGCGCGAGCTCGGGCTCCGCACCGTGATCGTCAGCAACGCCTACTGGCGCGACGCGGTCGCGTACCGGCGCGACTTCGATGCTCTCGGGGTCGGCGGGCTCATCGACGGGATCGTCTCCTCGGTCGACCTCCGCCGGCGCAAGCCCGACCCGGCGATGCTCGTCGCCGGTGCCGCCGCCGCCGGCTGCGCGGCGCGGGAGTGCGTGATGATCGGCAACGTCGAGGAGAAGGACGTGCTCCCCGCCCTCGTCCTGGGGATGCGGGCGCTGCGCGTCGCCCCCGGCGCCGAGCGCGCGCCGCGGAGCGCCGCCGGAGCCTCGGTGACCAGCCTCGCCGACGCCGCCGCGGTGCTGCGGAGGTGGGCCGCGGACGGCTGACCGCCGGCCCCGAACAGGGGTTCCCTCTCCCCCACAACTTGTGGTACGGTTCGCCCGGCTCCCCAAGATGTTGGGGGGCTGGCCACGACCCCGGTCGACCCGGACACCCTCGGCGGGCACTGCATGCACTCCTTCGTCCGACTCCTGCGCTCGGCTCTCAACTCCCTCTCGGCCGGGGGTCGTGGCTCATCCTGGGGCCGCCGGCGGGCGGCGGGACGGGGCCCGATGCCACCGGTCCCCGTCCCACCCGTCACGGCGACGGAGCCGGTGGCGGCCCCGGCGCCGGCCCCGGTGGCACCGGCCGCCGAGGTCGACGAGACCGAGCCGGCGATGCCCTCCCTCCTCCTCCCCGCCGTACCGACGGCGCGGCTCGAGCTGCTCGGCGGCCGCCTTCACAGCACCGCGGCG
>VBHE01000284.1:1873-4020 GCA_005889515.1 Chloroflexota bacterium
TCGCCGCGGAGCTCCGCTCGATCCCGGCCCGGTGGATCGAGGAGGCCACCGGCCGCCACAGCCACGGCGGCGCCGCGGTCGCCGTCGCCGCGGCACCGGCCCCGGCGCTGCGTCCCGCGGTCCCGGCGCGGGTGCGGCTCGTCCCCGCGCTCCCCGAGCCCGAGCCCGAGCCCGAGCGCGACGAGCCCCTCCCCGAGGGTGCGCCCTCCGACTGGCCGCTGGCGCCGGCGGCGATCATCCGCCCCTGCCCGCTCCCGGACGGCGCCCTGCTCTTCGGTCCGCTGCGCTCGAGCTATGTCGACGGGCCGAGCCTGCTCCGCGACCTCGGCCGTCGCGGCCACAGCGGCGCCCTGGTCACCGCCGGCGAGGGGCGCGCCCAGGCGGCGGTGCTCCACCGCGGCAGCGTCCTCGCCCTGCTCGCCGCCGGGCGCAGCGGCACCCGGCGGCTCGAATCGCTGCGCCTCCCCGAGGCGGGACAGGAGTGCGAGCACGACCTCACCGTCCCGGTCTACCGCCCCGAGGTCGCGGTGGCGCTCGGCCAGCTCGTCAACCTGGTGGGCCGCTTCCGCCGCATGCACGCGTCCTTCGTGCGCCTCCCCGCGCTCCTCGAGCACCTCGTCGAGACCAGGGTCACCGGGGGGGTGCGGGTGACCACTCCCACCGACGTCGGGGTGCTGCTGCTCAGCGGCGGCGAGCTGCTCGGCGCCTACACCGCCCGGCACCCGGCGTTCGACGAGCCCGAGCTGGTCGCGCGGCTCTGCGCCGGCGATGCCGAGATCGACGTCCACGCCGCCCCCCTGGACGGAGAGCCCGCGACGGTCGCGGTGGGGCGCCTGCTGGGCTGAGGCCGCATCCGCCATCATCTCCGGGTCGGTCCCGTCGGGCTCGGAGATTCAGATGCTCACCCTCGGCTACAAGGCGTCCGCCGAGCAGTTCGGCCCCCGTGAGCTCCTCGACTTCGGCATCCTCGCCGAGGAGGTCGGCTTCGACTCGGTGGTGATCAGCGACCACTTCCAGCCCTGGCGGCACACCGGCGGCCACGCGCCCTTCTCCTTCTCCTGGCTCGGCGCCCTCGGGGAGCGCACCCGCCGGGTGCGGATGGGGACGAGCGTGGTCACGCCCACGCTCCGCTACCACCCCGCCATCGTCGCCCACGCCACCGCGACCCTCGGGTGCCTGAGCCCGGAGCGGGTGTTCCTCGGGGTGGGCACCGGCGAGTCGATGAACGAGGTGCCGGTCGGCGTCGTCTGGCCCGAGCAGAAGGAGCGCTTCGCGCGGCTGCGCGAGGCCAGCGAGCTGATGAAGCGGTTGTGGACCGAGGAGCGGGTGACCTACGAGGGCACCTACTACCACACCCACGACGCCACCGTGTACGACCGCCCCGATCCCGCGCCGGGGCTCTACATCGCGGCCTCGGGGCCGGCGGCGGCGCGGCTCGCCGGGCGGCTCGCGGACGGCTTCATCTGCACCAGCGGCAAGAAGCCGGAGCTCTACCGCGACACCCTGATCCCGGCGGTCCACGAGGGCCTGGAGAAGGCGGGGCGCGATCCCTCCGAGATCGAGATGATGATCGAGATGAAGGTCTCGTTCGACACCGACGAGAGCCGCGCCCTCGAGGACACCCGGTTCTGGGGGGCGCTCGCGCTCACCCCCGACGAGAAGGTCGGCGTCGAGGACCCGATCGAGATGGAGCGGCTCGCCGACGCGCTGCCGGTGGAGCGCACCGCCTCGCGGTTCATCGTCTCCAGCGATCCCGAGGAGCAGATCGCGGGCATCCGGCCGTACCTCGAGCTCGGCTTCACCCACCTGGTGTTCCATCACCCCGGGCCCGACCAGGCGCGCTTCCTGCGGCTCTACGCCGAGCAGGTGCTGCCCCGGCTGCGCGCGCTCGGCTACTAGCACCCTGCGAGGAGGACGACGATGGTGGTCAAGGCGCGGCCCGGGCGTGACGCGGCTCCGAACATGACCGACTACGAGGCCGAGCGCGCCCGGTTCCGGCTCGATATTCCGAAGCGCTTCAACTTCGTCCTCGACGTGCTAGAGAGGCAGGCGGCGACCGGCCCCGACCGCCCGGCGCTGCTCTCGCTCTACGCGGGAGGATGGGTGGTGTCGCGCCAGAGCTACGCCGACGTCTGCCGCGAGAGCCG
>VBHE01000284.1:4076-5656 GCA_005889515.1 Chloroflexota bacterium
CGCATCGGCGCCATCGTCATGCCCGCGCCGACCATGCTCACCAGCCGCGACGTCCACTACCGCATCGAGCGCTCGGGAGCGGTCGCGGCCATCGTCGACACCGAGGGTGCGGCCAAGGTCGACGCGATGCGCGACCGGCTGCCGACGCTGCGCACCACGGCGGTGGCGGGGGAGGCGCCGTCGGCGTCGTGGCAGTCGCTCGACGGGCTGCTCGCCTCCGCCGGCGACGGTCCCACCGCGGACGACCCGACCGCAGCGCAGGACCCCATGCTCGTCTACTTCACCAGCGGCACCGTCGCCTATCCGAAGATGGTGCTGCATCCCCAGTCGTACGCCATCGGTCACGCCGCGATCACCGCCCGCTACTGGCAGGACCTGCGCGCTGACGACGTCCACTGGACCATCTCCGACACCGGCTGGGCGAAAGCCGCCTGGGGCAAGCTCTTCGGCCAGTTCGCCGCCGGCGTCGAGGTGGTGAACATGAACATGGGCAAGCCCGACGCCGACCTGATCCTCGACGTGCTCGCGCGCAACGGCATCAGCACGTTCTGCGCGCCGCCGACTCTCTATCGCATGCTCGTGCTCACCGACCTGCGCCGCCACGACCTCTCCGCGCTGCGCCACTGCCTGAGCGCCGGCGAGCCGCTGAACCCCGAGGTGTTGCGGGGGTGGGAGGAGGGCACCGGTGGCCGGACCGTCTACGACGGCTACGGCCAGACGGAAACGGTCAACCTCTGCGCGAACTACCGCTGCCTGCCGGTGCGTCCCGGGTCGATGGGCAAGCCGACGCCGGGGATGGACGTGCACGTCGTCGACGACGCGGGCAACCCCGTCCCCGACGACGAGGAGGGGAACATCGCGGTGCGGGTGCGGCCCGAGCGGCCGATCGGGATGTTTCTCGAGTACTGGCACGATCCCGACGCCACCGCCGCCTGCCACGTCGGCGACTGGTACCTCACCGGCGACCACGCCCGCCGCGACTCCGACGGCTACCTCTGGTTCGAGGGCCGCGCCGACGACGTCATCACCAGCGCCGCGTACCGCATCGGCCCCTTCGAGGTGGAGAGCGCGCTCGTCGAGCATCCCGCGGTCGCGGAGGCCGCGGTGGTGGGCAAGGACGACCCCGAGCGCACCCAGATCGTGACCGCCTTCTGCATCCTCGTCCCCGGGGTCGAGGGGACGCCGGCGCTGGCGAAGGAGCTGCAGGAGCACGTGCGCACCGTGACCGCCCCCTACAAGTACCCCCGCGAGGTCCACTTCGTCACCGAGCTGCCCAAGACGGTGAGCGGCAAGATCCGCCGCACCGAGCTGCGCCAGCGGCTGCGCGAGGGCCTCGCATAGGCGGCGACGGGATCGGCCTGCCCCCACGGGTCGCGGTCACCGGCGGAGCCGGCTTCATCGGCTCGCACACCGTCGAGGCGCTCGCCGCGGCGGGCTGCGCGGTGCTCGTCGTCGACGACCTCAGCCATCCCTGTGGCGCCCAGCCGCCGCCGGGGGTGGAGGTGCTCGTCGCCGACTGCGGTGGGCCGGAGGCGGCCGCGGCGCTCCACGACTTCGCCCCCACCGCGGTGCTCCACCTC
>VBHE01000284.1:5727-6289 GCA_005889515.1 Chloroflexota bacterium
GGGCGCGGCGGATCGTCAGCGCCTCGTCGGGCGGGGCCGTCTACGGCGACCCCGCGCGGCTTCCCGCCCACGAGGGGCTGGCGCCGCGGCCGCGCTCGGCGTACGGCGCCGGCAAGCTCGCCGAGGAGGGCTTCCTCGGCGCCGCCCGCCGGCGTCACGGCGTCGCCGGCCTCTCGCTGCGCTACGGCAACGTCTACGGGCCACGCCAGGACGGCACCGGCGAGGCCGGGGTGGTGGCGATCACCTGCCACCGCCTCCGTGAGCACCGCGCGCCGGTGATCTACGGCAGCGGAGAGCAGACCCGCGACTTCGTCTTCGTCCTCGACGTGGCGGGAGCGAACCTCGCCGCGCTCGCCTCACCGCGCTCCGGCTTCGTCAACGTCGGCACCGGCGAGCAGACCAGCGTGCGCCGGGTGGTCGAGACCCTCGCCCGGCACGCCGGCGGCGGCGGCACGGAGACCGCCCCGGCGCGTCCCGGTGAGGTCGCGCGGGTGAGCCTCGACGGCGAGCGCGCCGCCCGCTGGCTGGGATGGCGGGCGCGCACCCGGCTCGAGGACGGGCT
>VBHE01000284.1:6407-22287 GCA_005889515.1 Chloroflexota bacterium
GGGCGCGGATCAGCCGCGACTGCTGCAACCAGAACAGCAGCGCCAGCGACGCCGCCTCGGCGGCGCCCAGCGCCCCGAGCAGCCGGTAGCCGTGCGGCGCGCTCGCGTAGCCTCCCCGGACCATCGACCCGGCCACCAGGTAGAGGCAGATGGCGACGAGGAAGCACACGGTCTCCCGGTAGCGGCGCAGGGGTCGCTGCGGCCGGCTGGCGCTGGGGGGAGGAGCACCGGTTCTCATGCTTCGCACAGTGTCGCTTACCCGGGCCGCGGAGGCGAGAGGTGAGCGCCCGCCTCCCGAGGTTCGCGATGGACAGGGGCTTGGGGCGCCGACGATCATGTCGGGACACCGTCGACCGTTCCCAGGGGGATCACGCCGTGCCATCGGGCCATGTCCGGCTGCTCGGGCTCGCCGCCGCGCTCGTGCTGCTCGGGGTCTGTCCGCCGGCGGTGACCGCGGCCCCGACCGCCGTCCCGAGCCCGGCGGCGATCCCGGGGACCCGTCAGCTGACCCTGACCGGCGCCGTCGACCTGGGGCCGGTGGCGCCCGGGACGCTCGACGTCACCATCGTCCTCCCGCTCCGCGACCGCGGCGGCGCCGAGGCGCTCGCGGTGGCGGTGCACCGGCCCGGCGACCCCGCCTACCCGGCGTGGTCGCGGCGGTGTCGACCTGGGCGCGGCGAAGCGGGCTGCAGGTGGTCTCGGTGTCGCAGTCGCGGACCCTGGTGCGGCTGCGCGGACCGAGCCCGAGCGTCGAGTCGGCGTTCGGGGTGCGGCTCCACCGCTTTCGCGGACCCGCCTTCGACTACACCGCCACTCTCGGTGACGCCCGCCTGCCCGCAGCGCTCGCCGGCCGGGTGGCGGCGGTGCTCGGTCTCGGTGACCTGGGCCGGCTCGAGCCCAGCGTGCGGCTCCCCGCGGATCCGCCGCTCCCGCCGGGTGACCCGCCACCGCTGCCGCGGCCGTCGGTGCACCTCTCCCACTACGGGCCCGCCGACCTCTGGCGGTTCTACGACGCTCCCCCGGCGTTCCGCGGCACCGGGCAGGCGATCGCAGTCATGGCCGCCGGCGACGTCTCCCATGCCCGCCGGGACCTCGCCCTCTTCGAGAGCCGCCAGGGGCTGCCGCCGGTGCGCTGGACGACCATCCAGGTCGGGGCGCCCTCGACGGACCTCGCCGGCTCGCCGGAATGGGACCTCGACACCCAGGTCTCGACCGGCCTCGCGCCGGACGCCGCCGACCTGCTCGTCTACGACACCACCTCACTGAGCGGCGGGGACATCGCCGCGGAGTTCGCGCGCTGGGTCGCGGACGACCGCGCCCGCGAGGCGAGCGCGTCCTTCGGAGCCTGCGAGAGCCTGGCATACCTGACCGGGATCATCGAGGCCCTCGACCCGGTGCTCCTCCAGGCGGTCGCCCAGGGCCAGAGCCTCTTCGCCGCCAGCGGCGACAGCGGCTCCTTCTGTCCCGCGGTCATCGGCGTGAACGGCATCCCGCTGGGGCTTCCCGGCCCCCTCTATCCCGCCTCCAGCCCGAGCGCCATCGGGGTCGGCGGCACCACGATCACCGGGCAGCAGGGGCCGCTCAGCGAGCTGGCGTGGAAGGCCGGGGGTGGTGGGATCTCCCACCTCGAGTTGCCCCCCGGCTACCAGTCCGGCGCCGGCGGCAGCTACGTCGGGGTGGGCCGTGGCGTCCCCGACGTCAGCCTCGACGCCGATCCCCTGACCGGGTACTCGGTGGTCATGGACGGGAAGGACCTCATCGTCGGAGGGACGAGCGCAAGCGCCCCCGCCTGGCTCGGGATCTGGGCGCGGGCCCAGCAGGCGCGCGGCGGCCGGCTCGGGTTCGCGAACGTCGCCCTCTACCGGGCTCCGGCGCGGGCGTTCCACGACGTCGTCGCCGGCTCGCAGGTGCTCCACGCCGCGACCCCGGGGTGGGACTACTGCACCGGCCGCGGCACCCCGGACATCGCCGTCCTGCTCCAGGTGCTCTAGCCAAAGGGCGTCCCCGCAGAGGCCGGGGAGCCGGCTCCGGCGGCGGAGCTCGGTAGCCCCGCCTAGGCGGGGCTACCCCCGCCCGCGCCCGTGGCGCAGCCGGGTGATCGCCTTGACGGCGCGCACCGCCGCCTCGGGCCGGTCGAAGCTCAGCAGGTCGACGGGGAGCGGGAACCGCACCGACGTCGTCGCCTTGGCGCGGGAGAACTCGCGCAGCCCGTCGTCGCCGTGGATGCGGCCGAAGCCGGAGTCGCCGACCCCGCCGAAGGGAAGGCTGGGGATGGCGGCGTAGGCGATGACCGCGTTCACGCTCGTCATCCCGGCGTGCATCCGGCGGGCGAGCTCCTTGCCCCGGCGCTTGGCGAAGACCACCGAGCCGAGCCCGTAGCGGGTGTCGTTCGACAGCCGCACCGCCTCGTCGGCGTCGCGGACGCGGACGATCGGAAGGGTCGGCCCGAAGGTCTCCTCGGTGAGGATCAGGGCGTCGGTGGGGACGTCGACGAGGACCACCGGGTCGACGTAGGGCGCGCGGACCGCGTCGGGGCCGCCGACCACCGCCCTGGCGCCCCGCTCGAAGGCGTCGCGGAGGTGCCGGGTGATGACGTCGAGCTGCGCGGGCATCGTGATCGGGCCGATGTCGGCGCCGTCGCCCTCGCCCGCCCGCACCTTGCCCGCCAGCTCGGTCACCCTGGTCACGAAGCGGTCGTGGACCGCGTCGACGGCGTAGACCCGCTCCACCGAGATGCACGCCTGGCCGGCGTTCTGGAGCGCGCCCCAGACCGCGGCGCCGGCGGCGGCGTCGATGTCCGCGTCCTCGTCGACGATCATCGCGTCGTTGCCGCCGAGCTCCAGGAGCACGGGGGTCAGCCGCTCGGCGCACGCCGCCATCACCCGCCGCCCGGTACGGGCCGAGCCGGTGAAGGCGAGCTTGTCGACGCCCGAGGCGCAGAGCGCCGCGCCGGTCTCGCCGGCCCCGGTCACGACCTGGAGCAGCCGGTGCTCGGGGATGGCCTCGGCGGCGGCGTCGGCCAGCCAGCGGCCGATGGCGGGGGTGAACTCGCTCGGCTTGAAGACCACCGCGTTGCCGGCGGCGAGCGCGTAGGAGATCGACCCCATCGGCGTGTACACGGGGTAGTTCCAGGGCCCGATCACCCCGATCACCCCCAGGGGCAGGTACTCGACGCTCGCGGCCTGGTTGGCGGCGAGCAGGCCGGCGCGCACCCGCCGCGGGCCCAGCACCCGCTTCGCGTTCCGCGACGCCCACTCGAGGTGGTCGATGGCGAGCATGATCTCGAGGAAGGCGTCGTTGCGAGGCTTGCCGTTCTCGCGGTGGACGAGGTCGCTCAGCTCGTCGACGCGGCGGGTGATGAGCCCCTTGTAGGCGCGCAGCCGCCGGCCGCGCTCGGCGAAGTCGAGGGCTCCCCACCAGGCCGCCGCTGCGCGGGCGCGCTCGACCGCGGCGCCGACCTCGGCGGGCCCGTCGAGGGGGAAGCGGCCGACCACATCGCCGGTCGCGGGGTTGAGGGAGTCGAATCCCGAGGGAGAGATGGTGGGGGAGGGGGTGGCGGTGAGCATCCCCCGAGTATCCCAGGGTGCGTCCGTGGCGCGCCCTGGTCTCCGGGAAAGAAAAGAGCCGGGGCTGGCGGGCGCCCCGGCTCGTACAGGTAAACGACCGGGGGCCGCGGAAACCTGCGCTGTCCCAGCGGTCAGGACTGCGCCGGCTCCCGGCACTTTCCCGAACGGCCGTTCGCAATCGCTGACGCCGAGGTGAACTGCTGTCGCAGTTGCGGCCGTCCCTTGTGGATACTCCGTGCACGTACGTGCTCTGTTTGCGTCGTTCGCGCCGTAAACGGCACTGTCCGAACTCGGAACAGGCCCATTGCCGCGTCAGTTATGGCCGAACTTCGGAAAATGTCTCGACCTGACCATCCATTTGCGGTACCCTGACGCCTCGCACCCGACCAGCCCGGGCGGGAGAGGTTGTCAAGGGTAGGAGGCATCAAGAGATGAGCACGCCAGGAAGGAACGACCGTAGGGGGCTGAAGATCGTGGCCCTGAGCGCCGGCACGCTGCTGAGCGCGGCGATGGTCGGTGGCTCGGTCATGCAGCTGTCCTCGGCCTCGGCCGCGGCCAAGTCGTCGGACTCGACCACCCAGGCGAGCACCTTCCGCAGCCACCATCGCGACCACGACGAGGACACGACCCACGTCCGGAAGTCGGAGAAGGAGAACAACAGCCGCAGCACTCGCAAGAGCGAGAGCAACAACAGCAACAACAGCAGCAGCGGCAGCAACAGCAGCAGCCTGGTCGAGCTGAACAACGTCCTGAACAACAGCCTGAACGGCCTCTCGCTCCACATCCTCGGCCTCTAGGCCGTCCTGTCGCGAGACATCGACAAGAAGGGGCGCCGGGTGACCCTGGCGCCCCTTCTTCGCGTCCCGCGGCCAGGGATGACGTGGCACTGATCTCCCCGGGGACCACGCTCACCACGAGGCTCTCAAACCGAGCAGTTTGACCAGTCTGCTCGATTTGGTGAGTACGGTTGCGGTACTCTGGAGTCCGCAATCCAGAGAGGGAGGTTTTGGGGAATGACCGGAACGCAGGCATCCCGGTCCCGGTCGCGCCTGGCGCTGCTCGCCCTGCTCGCGACCCTGCCGCTGGTCGCGGCCACGGTCGGGGGCGTGATCCACGCCTCGCCGGCATCGGCGGCGACCACCGCCCAGGTGCTCCACCTGATGGACGCGAACGGCGCCGCCACCGTCGCCGACCGCAGCGGCCATGGCGGGGACCACCACGGCGACCGAAGCGACCACAGCGACCACAATGGGGACCGCCACGGCGACCGAAGCGAGCACAGCGACCGTGGGGACCACGGTGACCGGGGCGATCGCCACAACGACGGCGACCGGCACCACGACGAGGGCGACCACCACGGCGCCGAGTGCCACAACTGCGGCGTCGACAACGGTGACCACCGCAGCGGCGACAACGGCGGCGATCGCGACCACAACGGCGACCAGCACCACGGCGAGGGCAACGGCTGCTCGCCGAAGCGCGAGAGCCTGCTCGAGGCCCTGCTCGACGGCCTCTGCACCGGGGCCGAGGAGCTCGAGCGCGCCCTGACCGGCGCCAGGTAGGCGCGGTCCGACGACCGCCTTGGAGGGCGCCGCAGGCAGCGGCGCCCTCCTACCCGGCGCCTCGCCGGCAATTCCGCGAACGCGGGACAATCGCGCCATGTCCGAGGCGCTCGATCTCTTCTCCCCGGCGGCGCGTGGGTGGTTCTCCGCCACCTTCGCCGCGCCGACGGCGGTGCAGGAGCAGGGGTGGCCGCGGATCGCCGCCGGCAGCCACACGCTGCTCTGCGCCCCGACCGGGAGCGGCAAGACCCTCGCCGCCTTCCTCTGGTCGATCGACCGCCTCGGCGACGCCGCGCCGCCTCCACCCGCCGAACGGTGCCGGGTCCTCTACGTCTCCCCGCTCCGCGCCCTCACCGTCGACGTCGAGCGCAATCTCCGCGCCCCGCTGCGGGGCATCGCCCTCGAGGCGGAGCGGCGGGGTCTCGCCGTCCCCGACATCGCCGTGGGGGTGCGGAGCGGCGACACCCCCGCCGACCAGCGCCGCCTGCTCGCCCGCCGCCCCCCCGACGTCCTCATCACCACCCCCGAGTCGCTCTACCTCCTGCTCACCAGCGCCGCGCGCGAGGGGCTGCGCAGCGTCCGCTGGGTCGTCGTCGACGAGATCCACGCGCTCGCCGCCACCAAGCGCGGTGCCCACCTCGCCCTGAGCCTCGAGCGCCTCTGCGCGCTCACCGCCTCCGAGCCGCAGCGGATCGGGCTCTCGGCCACCCAGCGGCCGCTCGAGGAGGTGGCGCGCTTCCTCGGCGGGTCGGCTCGGGAGGTGGAGATCGTCGACGTCAGTGCCGCGGGGCGGAGCGGCGGGGGGCGGCTCGAGGTCAGCGTCGAGGTGCCGGTGGAGGACATGGCCGACCTCGAGCGCGGCGCCGAGCCGGCCTCCGGGCCCGCGGCCGCGATCGGCGACGGCCGGGAGCTGCCGCGGCGGAGCATCTGGCCCGCGCTCCATCCGCGGATCCTCGAGCTCATCCGGGCCCACCGCTCGACGATCGTCTTCGTCAACTCGCGACGGCTCGCCGAGCGGCTGGCCTCGCGCCTCAACGAGCTCGCCGGCGAGGAGCTGGTGCGCGCCCACCACGGATCCATCGCACGCGAGCAGCGCATCGAGATCGAGGATGCGCTCAAGAGCGGCCGGCTTCCCGCCCTCGTCGCCACCTCCAGCCTCGAGCTCGGCATCGACATGGGCGCGGTCGACCTGGTGATCCAGGTCGAGGCGCCGGTGGGGGTGAGCGCCGGCATCCAGCGCATCGGCCGGGCGGGCCACCACGTCGGCGAGCCGTCGAAGGGGGTGGTCCTCCCCAAGTACCGCGGCGACCTGCTGGAGTGCGCGGCCGTCGTCGAGCTCATGCTCCGCGGGGAGATCGAGCACACCCGGGTGCCCCGCAACCCGCTCGACGTGCTCGCCCAGCAGGTCGTCGCCATGTGCGCCCTCGACGAGTGGGCGGTGAGCGATCTCGCCGCCCTCGTCCGCCGCGCCCACCCCTTCGCCGAGCTCGGCGACCGGGCGCTGGAGAGCACCCTGGAGATGCTCGCGGGCGCCTACCCCGCCGACGAGTTCGCCGAGCTGCGGGCGCGCGTGGTCTGGGACCGCGCCCGGGGGACCGTGCGCGGCCGCAGCGGCACCCAGCGGCTGGCGGTCACCAACGCCGGCACCATCCCCGACCGCGGGCTCTACCCGGTCACCCTCTTCGACGACGGCCGCCGCGTCGGTGAGCTCGACGAGGAGATGGTCTACGAGATGCGGCCGGGCGAGACCTTCGTGCTCGGCGCCACCACCTGGCGGGTCGCCGAGATCACCCCGACCCAGGTGCAGGTGACCCCGGCGCCCGGCGAGCCCGGCCGCACCGCCTTCTGGCACGGCGACGCCCTCGGCCGGCCCGTCGAGGTGGGGCGCGCCCTGGGCCGGCTCTGCCGCGAGCTCGGCGAGGTCGACGACGACGCCGCGCAGGCGCGGCTGCGCGAGCGTGCCAACCTCGACGAGCGGGCGGCGCGCAACCTCGTCGCCTACCTCGCCGAGCAGCGCGAGGCGACCGGCGCGGTCCCCGACGACCGCACCGTCGTCGTCGAGCGCTTCCGCGACCAGCTCGGCGACTGGCGGGTCTGCGTCCTCACCCCCTTCGGCGCGCGGGTCCACGCCCCCTGGGCACTCGCCGCGACCGCGCGGCTGCGTGAGCGCCTCGGCGTCGACGTGCAGGCGATCCACAGCGACGACGGGTTCGCGGTGCGCCTCCCCGACGTCGACCATCCGCCGCCGGTCGAGGAGCTGCTGCTCGATCCCGACGAGGCGTCGGAGCTCGTCACCGCGTCGCTGGGGCAGTCGGCGCTCTTCGCCGCGCGCTTCCGTGAGAACGCGGCGCGGGCACTGCTGCTGCCCCGGCGCCGCCCCGGCGAGCGCACCCCGCTGTGGAAGCAGCGTCAGCGCAGCCACGACCTGCTCCAGGTCGCGGCGCGGCACGCGTCCTTCCCGATCATCGTCGAGACCCTGCGCGAATGCCTTGCGGACGTCTTCGACATGAACGCGCTCACCGCGCTGCTCCGCGAGGTGCGGGCGCGCAAGGTGCGGGTGGTCGCCGTCGACAGCGAGCGCGCGTCGCCGTTCGCGACCTCGCTGGTCTTCGACTGGGTCGCGGAGTTCATGTACGAGGGCGACCAGCCCCTTGCCGAGCGGCGCGCCCAGGCGCTTGCGCTCGACCGCGAGCTGCTCGCCGAGCTGCTCGGCACCGAGGAGCTGCGCGAGCTGCTCGACCCCGGCGCGGTCGCCGCCCTCGAGCTCGAGCTCCAGGGTCTCGGCGACGGCCGGCGGCCGCGTGATGCCGACGCCGCCGGCGACCTGCTCCGCCGCCTCGGCGATCTCGGCGCGGAGGAGGCCGCCGCCCGCGGCGTCGACCCCGCCTGGCTGACGGCGCTCGAGACCGAACGCCGCGCCGTCGCGGTGCGCATCGCCGGGGAGCTCCGCTGGATCGCCGCCGACGACGCGGGCCGCTACCGCGACGCCCTCGGCGTCGCCCTGCCCGCCGGGCTCGCCGAGGCCCATCTCGAGGGTGGCTCCGACCCCCTCGGCGACCTGCTCCGCCGCCACGCCCGCACCCACGTCCCCTTCGCGGCCGCGGAGCCGGCGCGGCGGTGGGGTCTGGGGGTGGCCTCGGTGGATGCGGCGCTGCGCCGGCTCGCCGCGACCGACGGGCTCCTCCACGGCGCCTTCCTCGCCACCGGGGGCGCCTCGGAGTGGTGCCATCCCGAGGTGCTCCGCAGCCTGCGGCGGCGCTCGCTCGCGGCGCTGCGCCGCCAGGTCGAGCCGGTCGCGATCGAGACCCTGGGCGGCTTCCTCCCCGCCTGGCAGGGGGTGGACACCGGACGCCGGGGGATCGAGCAGCTGCTCGAGGTCGTCGGCGCCCTCCAGGGCGCGGTCGTGCCCGCCGCGACCCTGGAGCGCGACGTCCTCGGCTCGCGGGTGCACGACTACCAGCCCCGGCTGCTCGACGAGCTCATCTCCCTCGGCGAGGTGGTCTGGGTCGGACGCGGTCCGCTCGGCAGCGGCGACGGCCGGGTCGCCCTCTACCGCCGCGACGACGCCGCCCGGCTCGTCCCCGAGCCCGCCGAGGCGCCCGACGGCCGCCTCCACGAGCGGCTCCGCACCGAGCTCGGGGGGCGCGGCGCCTCCTTCTTCCAGGACCTCTATCGAGGCTGCGGCGGCGGCGATCCCGAGGAGCTCACCGACGCCCTCTGGGACCTGGTCTGGGCCGGCGAGGTGACCAACGACAGTGCGGCGCCGCTGCGCCTGCCCGGGCCCCGGCCGCGGCGCACCTCCGGCCGCCGGCCGCTGATGCGGCTCGCTCCGCCGCGTGCTCAGGGCCGCTGGTCGCTCGTCTCGGGGCTGCGCGAGCCGGCGGTGTCGCCGACCGAGCGGCTCCACGCGCTGAGCGCGACCCTGCTCGGCCGCCACGGGGTGCTCACCCGCGAGGCGGTGCTCGCCGAGGGCGTCCCCGGGGGCTTCGCCGCGCTCTACCCGGTGCTCCGGGCGATGGAGGAGGCCGGGCGGGTGCGCCGCGGCTACTTCGTCGAAGGTCTCGGTGCCTCCCAGTTCGCCCTCCCCGGCGCGGTGGACCGGCTCCGTGCGGTTCGCGACGAGCCGCCGGGGGCGGTCGTGCTCGCCGCGACCGACCCCGCGAACCCCTACGGCGCGACGGTGCCGTGGCCGCAGATGGCCGGTCGGGCCGCCCGCACCGCCGGCGCCTACGTGGTGCTCGACGGCGGCCGGCTGCGGCTCCTCCTCGAGCGCGGCGGGCGCGGGCTGCTCACCGCCGGCGACCGTCGACGGCGAGCCGGTGCGGGGCTGCGCACTGGAGGCGGGGCTGCGCGAGGCCGGGTTCGGGGTGTCGCCCCGCGGCCTGGTCCTCTGGGGCCGTTCTCACCGGGGGTGAGGTACTCCCCCCCGGTTCAGCAGCCCCGCGACCCGGCGGGTGCGGGGGTCGTCGAGCACCGCCTCCAGCGGCGCGGGGAGGGCGAGGCACCAGTTCGGCCAGGTGTCGGTGGTGGCGGGCATGTTCGGCCGCTCGGTCACCCCGAGGCAGTCGTCGAGGGTCGCGGTCACCAACGCCGACGGGGCCTGCGCGAGCCGCGCGTGCAGCGCCTCGACGGCCATGTCGACCGGGGCGCCGGCGCCCAGGCCGGTGAGGGCGCCGATGCGGTCGCGGATCGCGTTCGTGGACTCGAGGTTGGGCTCGACGCCCGCACTGCGCTGGTCGTCGATGTCGGAGCCGGTCCACATCCCCGCCACCGTGGGGAGGTCGTGGGTGGTGATCGCGCTGAGCGCACGCCGGGGATAGCGCTCCGGCGGGTCGGTCTCGAACCAGAGCAGCCGGTAGGAGAGCATCCGCCGCTCCGCCATCGCGGTGCGCACCGTGTCCTCCACGGTGCCGAGGTCCTCACCGCAGACGTAGGCGCCGGCGCGGGCGCTCTCCAGGGCGAGGACATCGAGCAGCTCTTCGTGGGGATAGCGCACGTAGGCGCCGTCGGCGGGTCCGAGCCCGGCGGGGATCCAGAAGAGCCGGAAGAGCCCCATGACGTGGTCGACACGGAGCGCCGCGGCGTGGCGGAGCGCGGCGCGAATGGTGGCGGCGAACGGCTCATAGCCGGCGCGGCGCAGCCGCCACGGATGGAACGGCGGCAGCCCCCAGTCCTGGCCGGCGGCGTTGAACTCGTCGGGCGGCGCCCCCACCCGCACCCCGGAGGCGAGGATCTCCTGCCAGCTCCAGGCGTCGGCGCCGCCCGGGTCGACTCCGATGGCGAGGTCGTGCATGAGCGAGAGCGGCTCCGACGCGGCGGCCAGCTGGCGGTCGAGGAGCCACTGCAGCCAGGCGTGGTGGTCGATGCGGCGGCGATGCTCGGCGCGGAAGCCCGCGACCTCGGCGGTGTCCGGCCGCCGCAGCGCCTCGGGCCAGTCCTGCCACCGCCCCCCGTGCACCTCGGCGAGGGCGCACCAGGTGGCGAAGCGCTCCAGCTGCTCGCCCTCGGTGGCGCGGTAGGCGTCGAAGCCGGGGTCCCCCGCGAAGCCGGCCCAGATCTCCTCGAGGGCCTCGGTCTTGAGCCGGTGGACGGCGTCGCGGTCGATGAGCCGCCGCCGGTTCAGCTCGCGGCCGGCGGCGGCGAGGGCGTCGAGCCGGGCGCCCAGCGCGGCGGCGCCGGGGACCTCCTCGACCCGCAGGTAGAGCGGGTTGCGGTAGAGGCGGCTGCTCGGGAAGTAGGGGCTCGGCTGCTGGGGCTCTCCGGGAGCGACCGCATGGAGCGGGTTGACGAGGACCATCCCGGCGCCGAGCTCGGCGGCCGAGCGCCGGGCGAGGCCGGCGAGGTCGCCGAGGTCGCCCATGCCCCAGCTCCGCGCCGAGCGGAGCGCGTAGAGCTGCGCCGCCCAGCCCCAGGTGCGCAGGCCGGCGGGGAGGTGGCACCGACCCGGGCTGACGATCAGCCGGGTGCTGCCGCCGTCCTCGCGCACCAGCCGGTGATAGCCCGGCGGCAGCCCGGCGGGCAGCCGGCCGGTGGCGACGCCCAGGTCGGTGCCGTCCTCGAGCACCACCGTCGCCGGCCTCGCGAGCCGGGGACGCCGGCCGGAGCGGACGACCTGCACCCGGCCGTCGTCGGCGGGGCGCTCGGCGTCGGCGCCCAGGGCGTCCAGGACCGCAGCGACGGTGGCGGCCGACGCCGTCCGCCAGCCCCCGGTCGCATCACGGAAGCCGGTGAGCACGCCCCAGGCGGCAGGGTCCGGGCTCAGCCCCTCCACGCCGCCTCGGGGGGCGCGGGCGCCTTCCTCCGGCCGACCACGACCGAGCCCCCGAGAGCGGCGAGGATGGCGCCGCCGCGGGGGCTGCCCAGGCCGGTGCAGGCATCCCAGCCGGGACCGGCGGTGTAGGCGCCATTGCCGCCGTCGGTGATGTCGCGGAATCCGCCGCCGGCGAGCACTGCGCCATAGAGCTCGGGGTTGAGGAACCCGACCGGCCTCCCCAGCCGCTCGTTGAGCAGGGCGACCAGCCCCGCCCAGAGCGGCGCGACCGCGCTGGTGCCGCCGACCACGGTCGCCTGGCCGTCGACGAGCACCCGGTAGCCGGTCTGCGGGTCGGCGTCGCCGCAGACGTCGGGGACGCCGCGGCCGCGCCGGCCGCCGGGGTTTGCGGAGGGCGGGACCGAGGCGTTCGCCTGCCAGGACGGTGCGTCGAAGCTGTCGCTGACGCCGCCTCCCGTCGCCCCGCCGGCCGCACCGTCATTCCAGACCACCTCCGCGGTGATCCCGCCGGCGCCGGCGGTGAGCCGGGTGCCGCCGCAGGCGACGACGTGCGGGCTCGAGGCGGGGAAGTCGGTGTGGGCCAGGCCGTCGGCGGCCCCGTCACCGGAGCCGGCGTCGCCCGAGGCGCAGAGGACGGTGACGCCCAGGGCCGCGGCGTCCTGAAGGACGGCGTCGAGCGCAGACATCGACTGGCCCGTCCACGCCGACTCCGGGCCGCCCCAGCTGATCGACACCGCCGACGGCCGGCGGACGTCGTCGTGGATCGCGGTGGAGACCACGTCGAGGAAGCCGCGGTCGGTGTTCGGCGCGAAGTAGACGGCGATCCGCGCCCCCGGGGCGACCGCGCCGGCGACCTCGATGTCGAGCATCACCTCGCCGTCGGGACCGCTCGCATTCCCCTCGGGTTGGTTCATGCCACCGTCGACGGAAACCGAGACGATCGCCGGTGAGATGGGCCCGAGGCCCTGGAAGTACTGGTCGAGGTCCGCCTTCCGGTAGCCGCCGCCGAGCTCGACGATGGCGATGCACTGACCGGCGCCGGTGGCCCGGGCGGGGAAGTCGTAGAGCCGCGCCACCTCGACCGGCGAGAACGACGCCGCCACCGCGTGGGCCTGCACCGGCCGCCCGTCCCGGAGCAGGGGGCGGAAGTGCGGCCGCGCCTGGGGGCGGTCGTCGAGGCCGAAGATCCCCTCGATCGCGGGCGCCACCTCCGCCGGCACGGTGAGCGGTCCCTGCCGGCCGCGATGGACGGCGCCGTCGATGTCGTAGAGGAAGAGCCGGGTCCCGAAGGCGGACTCCAGCGCGCTCACCGGCCCCGAGAGCACGACGCTGCGGCGTGCGGGGCTGGCGTCGACGACGTCGAGGCCGTGGTCGTGGGCGAAGGCCTCGACCCGGGCGATGTCCTCGGGGTCGGCGCCGGCGATCTCCTCGATCTCGCGTCGCTTGAGGTGGGGTCGCGCCTTTCCCCGGTCGGGGAGAGCGCCGCGGCGGCGGAGCTGGACGGTCACCTCGACCCGCTGCCCCGGGTCGGCGGGGGACACGCGGCGCTCTTCGGGCAGGGGAGTCCGCTCGCTCCCGGCGAGCTCGACCCGTGGTGCGTCGCCCATCGCCGCCTCCTGTGCAGGCCCGGTCCCGCCCCCGCGGCCTACTGTAGCGGCGGCGTCCGGGCGGTCACCCGCGCCCGCGCGCTCGCGAGAGGGCCGCCTGCCCAGGGGAAAGGTGGAGCAGGCGGCCCGATCACCCATACGCGCCGGGAGGGACGCCGGATGTGTCGGATCTCCATCCCGCCGGTGATCGGCGCCGCCGCGCTGCTGATGGCGGCGTGCTCCTCGACGGCGGCCCCCCCGGCGACCTCTCCTCCGGCGCTCCAGAGCCCGGCGGTCGCGACCGGCACGGCGACCGTGTCGGCGTCCACCGCGGCGGGTGGCGGCCTCGACCGCTGTCCTCCGGCCCGGCCGCTGGCGACCCTGCCGATCCTCGCCCGGCCGCCGCTGCGTCCCGACGACCTCGCGGTCGCGAGTGAGGGCGGCCTCTGGGTCAGCGATCCCGACGGTGGCCACCTCGCCCGCGTCGACGCGGGCGGCCGCCAGGTGACCCGGGTCGAGGACCCCCGCGGCCCGGAGGGCATCGGCGTGCTCGGCGACGGCCGCCTGGTGCTCGCCGAGCAGAGGCCGAACCGGCTGGTGACCCTGCGCCCGCCGGACCCGACGGTGACCGAGCTGGTCCGCCTGCCTCCGGCGGGCGCCAACCTCGGCGTCGACGGCATCGCCCTCGACCCGGCGCGGCATCGCATCCTCATCCCCGACAGCGCCGCCGGGGCGCTCCGCGCCCTCCCGCTCGACGGTGGCCCCCTAGTCACCCTGGCCACCGGGGTGGGCCGGGCGGTGGGCGCCGCGGCGGCGCCGGACGGCTCCGTCTACGTCGCCGCCGAGGCCTCGCCGGGCCTGCTTCGGGTCGACCCCGGCGGCGGGGTGCACCCGGTGGGCCGGCTCGGCGACCTCGACGACGTCGTCCTCGCCGGCGGCCTCCTCTACGTCACCGCGCTCGGCGCCCACTCCGTCCTCGCCGTCGACCCCGCCGGCGGCGGCGATCGCACCCTCGCCACCGGGCTCGGCGAGCCCCAGGGCCTCGCCGTCCTCCCCGACGGCCGCCTCGCCGCCGCCGACTCGACCTCCGGGCTGATCGTCGCCATCGACGCCTGCGGAGGGTGAGAATCGCCCCCGTGAGCGGGCTTCCCGACAGCCTCGACCGCGACGCCTGCGCCGCCCTCGACGCCGGCGATCCGCTGGCGCCGATGCGAGGGCGGTTCGTCCTCGACGAGGGCCTGATCTACCTCGACGGCAACAGCCTGGGGGCGCTGCCGGCCGCGACGCCGCCGCGCCTGGCCCGGGTGGTCGGCGAGGAGTGGGGGAGGGGGCTGATCGGGAGCTGGAACGACGCCGGGTGGATCGAGGCCCCGCGCCGGCTCGGGGACAAGGTCGCCGGGCTGATCGGCGCCGACGCCGGGGAGGTGCTCGTCGCCGACAGCACCTCGGTGAACCTCTTCAAGCTGCTCGCGGGGGCCGTCCGGGCGCGCCCGGGGCGGAGGGTCGTCCTCAGCCACGCCGACAACTTCCCCGCAGACCTCTACGTCGCCCAGGGGCTGTGCGAGCTGCTCGACGGCGGATGCGAGCTGCGCACCGTGGCGCCGGCGGAGCTGGCCGGTGCGCTCGACGCCGACGTCGCCGTGCTCATGGTCACCCACGTCGACTACGCGACCGGCGCGGTCCAGGACATGGCCGCGCTCTCCGCCGCGGCCCGGGGGTGCGGCGCGCTCAGCCTCTGGGACCTCTCCCACAGCACCGCCGCCCTGCCCGTCGACCTCGGCGGCTGCGGCGCCGACCTCGCCGTCGGCTGCGGCTACAAGTACCTGAACGGCGGCCCGGGCGCACCCGCGTTCCTCTACGTCGCGCGGCGGCTGCAGGAGACGATCCGCTCTCCGCTGCGGGGGTGGATGGGCCACGCCGAGCCCTTCGCCTTCGAGCCGGGGCACCGCCACGCGCCCGGGGTCCAGGGCTTCCTCTGCGGGACCCCGCCGATCCTCGGGATGGCGGCGCTCGAGGCGGCGCTCGACCTCTGGCTCGAGGTCGACCTCGACGCGGTGCGGGCCAAGTCGGTGCGCCTCGGCGACCTGCTGATCCGGCTCGTCGACGAGCGCTGTGCCGGCCTCGGACTCACCGTCGCCTCACCCCGCGAGGGGGCGCGGCGCGGCTCGCAGGTCGCGCTGCGTCACCCCGACGGCTACCGGGTCGTGCGGGCGCTCATCGATCGCGGGGTGGTCGGCGACTTCCGCAGCCCGGACATCGTGCGCCTCGGGCTGGCGCCGCTCTACCTCCGCCACGTCGACGTCTGGGAGGCGGTCGAGACCCTCCGCGAGGTGCTGGCGACGCGCGCCCACGACCGGCCGGAGTACGCCGTCCGTGCCGCCGTCACCTAGGAGACACACCGTGCACGTCACCCGCTCCCGGCCCGAGAGCTTCCGCGGGTCGTCCGACCGCTTCACCGGGGAGGTGTGGATCGACCCGATCGCGGTCGGCGCCCGGCCCTCGCGGCTGGTCTCGAACAGCGTCCACTTCGCCCCGGGGGCGCGCAGCGCGTGGCACGCGCATCCCCTCGGGCAGGTCCTCCACCTCCTCGAGGGCGTCGGCCGCGTCCAGGCCCGGGGTGGCCCGGTCCTCGAGGTGCGCGCCGGCGACACCGTCGTGACCCCCGCCGGGGAGTGGCACTGGCACGGCGCGGCCCCGGGCAATGCCATGACCCACCTCGGGATGCAGGAGGCGGACGATGCCCACGACACCGTCTGGGGCGACCACGTCACCGACGCGGAGTACCTCGCGATGCCGGGATGAGGTTGGTGGGCTGAGCGCCGCGCCTCAGCAGCCGGTGGCCGCGGCGAGCGCACGACAGGCCTGGGCCATCCGCGCTGGCGAGAGGATGGTGAC
>VBHE01000284.1:22317-25826 GCA_005889515.1 Chloroflexota bacterium
CGTCGCGATCGGCCGTCAGGTCGAGCTCCGACACCAGCCCTCTCCGGGTGCGGGTGAGCGCGGCGACGACGATGGCGCCGATGCGGTCCGCGACCGGGTCACGGGTGAGCACCAGCACCGGGCGGTCGCCGCCGGGCGTCGCCGCGAACCAGACCTCACCCCGCCGCATCGGACCAGTCCGACCAGTCCTCCGCCGGACCCCAGTCCGCGATCTCCAGGAAGGACCTCTCTCCCTCGTCGAGGGGATGTGTCGCCCAGGTGCTCGCGTCCTGCTCGCTGCCCAGCCGCAGGAGATGCCGGCGGAGCGCCTCGCGGAGCAGCTCGGAGCGGTCGATGCCGAGCCGGTCGGCCCACGCCTGCGCGCGCTGCGCGTCGGTGTCGTCGACCCGGAAGCTGAGCATTGTCATACGTTCATGCTACTACGTATGACGGGAAGTCTCGACAGGGGCGCTGCGAGGCCCCCCGCCGTGGCGCGCGTCAGCGCACCGAGAATGGCGCCGTGTACCCGGAGCCCTACGCGCGCCTCGCCCGTGATCCCGGGATCGCGGCGCGGCGCCACCTCTACGGCCCCGGCCCCGACCGCTGGGCGGACCTCCGCCTGCCCGCGGGGCCGGGGCCACACCCCGTCGCCGTCCTGATCCACGGTGGCTTCTGGCGGATGCCCTGGGGCGCCGACCTGATGCACGCCCTCGCCGGCGACCTCGGCCGTCGCGGCTGGGCGACCTGGAACATCGAGTACCGCCGCCTGGGCGCCCCGGGGGGCGGCTGGCCGGGCACCCTCGGGGACGCCGCCGCGGCGGTCGACGCCTTGGCCGCCGCCGCCGGGGGCGCCGTCGACCCGACCCGGGTCGTCGCCGTCGGCCACTCCGCCGGCGGCCAGCTCGCCCTCTGGCTGGCCACCCGCTCCGGGATCACCGCGGTCGCCGGGCTCGCCGCCGTCTGTGACCTGGCGGAGGCTGCGCGCCTGGGGATCGGCGGCGGCGCAGTGAACGAGCTCCTCGGGGGCGGCCCTGACGAGGTGCCGGAGCGGTATCGGGAGGCCTCGCCGCGCGAGCGCCTGCCCCTGGGCGTCCCCCAGCTCCTCGTCCACGGCGACCGCGACGACCGCGTGCCCCTCGAGCTGAGCCTCGGCTACGCCGCCGCGGCGCGTGCGGCGGGCGATGCGCTCGACCTCGCGGTGATCCCCGGCGCCGGCCACGCGGAGCTGATCGACCCGCGAAGCGAGGCGTGGCGGGCGGTGGTGTCCTGGCTCGAACCGTGACCGGGCGCCTAGCATCGACGTACGTGGAGAGGCCTGGTCACCGGAGGGCTGTCACCGTGCCCACCTACATCGCGCTGCTCAACTACACCGAGAAGGGGATCCAGTCGATCAAGGACCTGCCCAAGCGCGTCGAGAAGGCTCGCGAGGTCATGGGACGGTCGGGCGTGAAGATGACCTCGCTCTACCTGACCATGGGCCGGTACGACGCCATCAGCATCTTCGAGGCGCCCGACGACGCCGCGGTGGCGAAGGTCCTGCTCGCCATCGCGGGCTTCGGCAACGTCCGTACCGAGACCATGCGCGCCTTCGACGAGGCCGAGACCAGCGCCATCGTCGGCTCGCTCTAGTGGCCCCGGAGGCCGCCGTCTCGACCCCGCGGATCCTCGTCTGGAGCGACTACATCTGACCCTTCTGCTACGTCGCCCTGGAGCGGGCCTCGTGGCTCGAGCGCCGGTACGGCGCCACCGTCGAGTGGAGGCCCTTCGACCTCCACCCCGAGTACCCGCCCGAGGGCATCCCCCGGGCACAGCTCCTGGCGCGGTACGGCGCCGAGTTCGCCACCCAGGTGACCCGGATGATCGAGGGCGCCGGGCTGGTCCACGACCCGCCGCCGCAGCGGGTGCCGAACTCGAACCGGGCGCTGCGCCTCACCGAGCTCGCCCGCGACCGCGGGGTCCACGACGCCCTCCACCACCGCCTGCTCACCGGGTACTGGTCACACCGCCTCGACCTCGGCGATCCGGAGGTGCTCGTGGCTGAGGCGGCCGCGGTGGGCATCGCCGAGGCCGACGCCCGCGCCGCCCTCGACTCCGAGGCGCTCGCCGCGAGGGTCGAGGCCTCGACCCGCACCGCACTGCGGAACGGCGTCGGCGGCGTCCCCGCCTGGTCGATCGACCAGCGGCTCATCGTCCCCGGGGCCCAGCCGCACGAGGTCTTCGACTCGCTCCTGCGTCGCCTCGGTCACCGGCCTCTCGACCCGGGGGAGGATGGCCGAGAATGACATTGACGCTATAATATTTCTCCCAGAGACAGCGCTCAGGGAGGAGTCGCCATGCGTGTGGCATGCGTCCTCGACGTGGACTTCGAGGATTCGGAGTACCGGGGGCCCCGCGACGCGCTCGCGAAGGCGGGTCACGAGGTCACCGTCGTCGGCCGGATGGCGGGCACGAAGCTGACCGGCAAGAAGGGCAAGGAGAAGGTCACCACCGACGTGGGCATCGACGATGTCTCCGCGGGCGACTTCGACGCCCTGCTCATCCCCGGCGGCTACTCGCCGGACCACCTCCGCGCCGACCGGCGGATGGTCGACTTCGCCCGGGCCTTCTTCACCAACGAGCGCCCGGTGTTCGCGATCTGCCACGGCCCCCAGCTGCTGATGACCGCACGGGTCGTGCGCGGCCGGCGGATGACCGCGTGGACGACGGTTCAGGACGACCTCGACCAGGTGGGCGCCGACGTCGTCGACGAGGAGGTGGTGGTCGACCGCCGTCTGGTGACCTCGCGCAAGCCCGACGACGTCCCCGCGTTCTCGCGCGAGGCGGTGCGGATGCTCGAGACCGCGACCGCCGCGCGGCGGTGAGGAGGGCGCCGGCGGGCGGGGGTCCTTCCCCCGTGCCGCCGCCGGCGCCGGGCGATCCCCCGACGCTGCCCGGTCCGAAGCCGCCGGAGCTGCCGTCCGAGCCCGAGCCGGTCCCGGCGCCGAGCATCCCCGCACCCGGGCCGCCGATCCCCGAGCCGATCCCGATGTGATGGACGCCTTCGACGTCGTCGTCCTCGGGTCGGGCTCGGCGGCCGAGGCGGTCTGGGACGGGCCGCACGGCCGCGCCGTCGCCGCCGTCGCCCGCCGCGACCGCATCGCCGAGCGCGGCGACGACGCGGGGATGGCGGACGCGCTCCGCGACCGCGGGGCCACCCTGCTGCGGGGACGCGGCGGTGTCGCCCGTCCCGGGGTGGTCGCCGCCGGCGCCACGGAGATCGGCATCCATCCGTTCCCCACCTACGCCGAGGCGTACGGGCCTCCGCTTCGCGCCTTGGTCGGGCGCCTGGGGTGAGCGCGGGGCCGCCGCGCGCCACCTACCGGGTCCAGCTGCAGCCCGGCTTCGGCTTCGACGAGGCGGCGGGCCTCGCCGGCTATCTCGCCGCGCTCGGGATCAGCCACCTCTACGTCTCGCCGATCCTCGAGGCGGTGCCGGGCAGCCGGCACGGCTACGACGTCACCGATCCGACCCGGGTCCGCGAGCAGCTCGGC
>VBHE01000284.1:25867-35390 GCA_005889515.1 Chloroflexota bacterium
CCAACCAAATGTCGACCGACGCGCGCTTCGACCACTGGTGGGCCGACGTCCTCGAGGCGGGACCGGCCAGCCCCTATGCGGGCTTCTTCGACATCGACTGGGATCCGCCCTGGCCCGAGCTGCGCGACCGCGTCCTCCTCCCCGTCCTCGAGGACACCGTCGAGGCGGTGGCCGCGCGTGGCGGGCTGGGCCTCGAGCGCTCGGCGGGACGGGTGTGGGTCACCTACGGCGAGCAGCGCTTCCCCGTGGACCCGGCCACCCTGCGGGAGCTGCCGGACGACGCCGGGCCGGAGGCGCTGCTCGCGCTCTGCGACCGCCAGCACTGGCTCCTCGCGCCCTGGACCGACGCGGAAGTCCGCCTCAACCACCGACGCTTCTTCACCATCACCTCGCTCGTCGGGGTGCGGGAGGAGGAGCCGCGGGTCTTCGACGCGGTGCACGGGTGCATCGCCGCGCTGGTGCGGGAGGGGAGCGTCGACGGGCTGCGGATCGACCACATCGACGGCCTGCGGGACCCCGCGGGCTACCTCGCGCAGGTGCGCGAGGCCACCGGCACCGGATGGGTGGTGGTGGAGAAGGTCCTCGAGGGCGAGGAGCAGCTCCCCGCCGGCTGGCGCGCCGACGGCACCACCGGCTACGAGTTCGCGGCGCTGCTCACCGAGCTCAGTGTCGACCCCGCCGGCGCGGTTCCCCTCAGCGAGCTCCACGCCGGCTTCACCGGCCACACCGAGAGCTTCGAGCACTGCGTCCACCAGGCGCGGACGGCGCTGCTCCGCGGAGAGCTGGCCAGCGACGTCACCCGGCTGGCGGCACGGGTCGTCCGGGTCGCGGCCGACGCAGGGCTCCACCCGCCGCGCGACCTCGCCGAGGCGGCCGAGGCGCTGGTCGCGGTGATCGCCGAGCTCGGCGTCTACCGCACCTACGTGGACTCCGAGACCGGGCGCTGCCGGCCCGAGGACGCCGCCCGAGCGGGGATCGCGGTGACCCGGGCCCGGCGCCGCCACCCGGGGGTTCGTGGCGACCTCCTCGACCTCGTCGCCGACTGCCTCTGCGGACGCTGCCCCGGGGAGGGGCTCGAGCTGCTCGCCCGGGTGCAGCAGCTGACCCCGGCGGTGATGGCCAAGGGAAAGGAGGACACCGCCCTCTACCGCTGGAACCGGCTGCTCGCCCTCAACGAGGTCGGCGCGGACCCCGACCGCTTCGGCGTCGGGCTGGACGCGTTCCACGCCACCTGCGCGGCCTGGGTGGCGCGGGGCGACCACGGGCTGCGGGCCACCTCGACCCACGACACCAAGCGCAGCGAGGACGTCCGCGCCCGGCTCTGTCTGCTCTCCGAGATGCCCGACCGCTGGGGCGAGGCGGTGCGGCGCTGGTCGGCGGGCGCGGCCTCGATCCGCCCCGACGCGGTCGACCCGGACACCGAGTATGTGCTCTACCAGACCCTGGTCGGGGCGTACCCGATCGGCGCCGAGCGGCTCACCGCCTACCTCGCCAAGGCGACCCGGGAGGCGGGGCTCCACACCAGCTGGACCCGTCCCGACGCCGCCTACGATGAGGCGCTGCGCCGCTTCGCCGTCGCCGTGCTGGAGGATTCCGAGCTGATGTCGGACGTGGCGGCCTTCGTCCAGCCGGTGGCGACCGCGGGCCGGCGGCTGTCCCTGGCCTGGACGCTGCTCAAGGTCGCCGTCCCCGGGGTGCCGGACGTCTACCAGGGCACCGAGCTCTGGGACCTGAGCCTCGTCGACCCCGACAACCGCCGCCCGGTCGACTTCGAGGAGAGGCGGCGGCTGCTCGCCGGGGGCGATGTCCCGGGGGCGGCCAAGCTGCGGCTGCTGCAGCGCGCGCTGGCGGTCCGCCGCGAGCTCCCCGCGGCCTTCGAGCCCGGCGCCGCCTACACCGCGCTCGCCGCCGCCGGGCCCCACGCGGATCGGGTGGTGGCCTTCGCCCGGGGCGAGCCCGCGGCGGCGGTGTGCGTCGCCGACCGGCGCGGGCTCGAGCCGCACGGTGGCTGGGGCGATACCACCCTGACCCTGCCCGCCGGTCGCTGGGCCGACCGGCTCGGGGACACGGGCGGCGCGGGCCTCGAGGGCGAGGTCGACGTCGCCCGGCTGCTCGGGGAGCTCCCCGGCGCGCTCCTGGCCCGCGCGTGAGCTGGGGAGGGGGGACCCCGCCGCGGGTCTGGTCCCCTCGGGCGCGGGGCGTCGCCGTCGAGACGGCGTCCGGCCGCGTGCCGCTGGCCCCGGCGGGCGGCGGCTGGTGGGCCGGGGCGTCTGCGCTGCCGCCGGGGACCGACTACCGGCTCTCCGTCGACGGCCACCCCGGCCTCCCCGATCCCCGGTCGCCCCACCAGCCCGAGGGCGTCCACGGTCCCTCGCGCACCGTCGACGGCGAGGCCCACGCCTGGGGGGACGCGAGCTGGACGGGCGCGGAGCTCGCCGACGCCGTGCTCTACGAGCTCCACGTCGGTACCTTCACCCGCGAGGGCACCTTCGACGCGGCGATCGCGCGGCTCGGCCACCTCGTCGACCTCGGCGTCACCGCGGTGGAGATCATGCCCGTCGCCGAGTTCCCCGGCGACCGCGGGTGGGGGTACGACGGCGTCGACCTCTACGCGCCCCACCACGCGTACGGCGGTCCGGACGGTCTGCGCCGCCTCGTCGACGCCTGCCACGCCCGGGGCCTTGTGGTCGTCCTCGACGTCGTCTACAACCACCTCGGTCCGGACGGGAACTACCTCGGCGCCTACGGCCCGTACTTCACCGACCGTCACCGCACCCCGTGGGGCGAGGCGATCAACCTCGACGGGCCGGAGAGCGACGAGGTGCGCGCCTTCATCGTCGACAACGCCCTGATGTGGCTGCGGGACTTCCACCTCGACGGGCTGCGCCTCGATGCGGTCCACGCCATCGTCGACACCTCGGCGGTCCACGTCCTCGAGGAGCTGGCGACCCGGGTCCGCGCCCTCGAGGCCGAGCTCGGCCGGCGGCTCTGGCTGATCGCCGAGAGCGACCTCAACGACCCCCGGCTGCTCCGCGACGTCGCGCATGGCGGATACGCCCTCGATGCGCAGTGGTGCGACGACTTCCACCACGCCCTGCACGCGGTGCTGACCGGCGAGCGCACCGGCTACTACCAGGACTTCGGCCGGCTCGAGGACCTCGCCACGGCGCTGCGCCGGGCCTACGTGTTCGATGGCCGCTACGCGCGGTACCGCCGCCGCCACTTCGGCCGGCCCGCCGGCGACCTCGACGCCTCGCGGTTCGTGGTCTGCCTCCAGAATCACGACCAGGTGGGCAACCGCGCCGGTGGCGAGCGCAGCTCGGCGCTGATGAGCACCGGCCTGCTCGAGGTGGGGGCGGCGATGGTGCTCACCGCGCCCTTCGTCCCGATGCTCTTCCAGGGGGAGGAGTGGGGGGCGTCGACGCCCTTCCTCTACTTCACCGACCACCGCGACCCGATGCTCGCCCGGGCGGTGAGCCAGGGGCGCAGGCGGGAGTTCGCCGCCTTCGGCTGGGACGAGTCCGCCGTCCCCGACCCCCAGTCCGAGTCGAGCTTCACCCGCTCCCGGCTCGACTGGGAGGAGCCCCGGCGCGAGCCGCACGCGAGGCTGCTCGCCTGGCACCGCGCGCTCATCGCCCTGCGCCGCCGGCTCCCTCAGCTGCGGGGGGGCGAGCTCGGAGCGGTCTCGGTGCGCTTCGACGAGCGGGAGCGCTGGCTGGTGACCGAGCGCGGAGGCGTCGCCGTCGCCGCCAACCTGGGCGCCCGAGCAGCGCGGATCCCCTTCGGGTCACCGGGACCGGGCGACGTCCTGCTCGCCTCCGCCGACCCCGTGGCCCGCTCCGGCGACTGCCTGGTGGTGCCCCCGGAATCCGCGGCGGTGCTCGATCAGTCGATCTGAAGCGGCTCCTCGGCGGCGCCGGCGGCGGTGGCCGCGGCGCAGGCCCGGCGGAGCAGGGCGAGCCGGGTGTCGCGGTCGGTCTCGGCGGCGAGGCGGCCGGCGAGCCAGGCGGCGAGCGGGGCGAACTGGCGGGCCCCGGAGCTGCGCGCCGCGGCGCCGGCGAGCTCGAGGATGAGCTGTGCCTCCTCGCGGTCGATGGCGGGCGGGCCGTCCTCGCGGAGCCCGGCGGCGAAGCGGACGAGCCAGGAGTTCATGGCGGCGGAGGATAGCGGCGCGCTGCGCGACCCCGTCCCCGAACGCCACAATGCCCCGCCGTGGTGAGACCGGCGCCGCCCGACTCCCGCCGCCGTGGCCGCGCCGCCGTGCTCGTCTCCCTGCTCGCCGCCTCGCTGACGGCCTGTGCGGGAGGCTCGGGGGCCCCGACCGCGGCCCAGCCGGCGGCCGCCGCGGCCCCCGCGGAGACGGCGACGCCGGCGCCGACACCCACGCCGACGCCGCGTCCCGACGCGCTCCGTGACCCGGTCGTCGTCCAGGTCGAGAACTCCCCCGACGCGCGCCCGCAGCGCGGGCTCGCCGAGGCGTCGATCCTCTACGAGTACAGCGCCGAGGGCGGCATCTCGCGGTTCAGCGCCGTCTACTTCCGCCCTCCGGCGGGACAGGTGGGACCGGTGCGCAGCGCGCGCATCGCGACCATCCTCCTCTGCGGGTTCTACGACGCCGTGCTCATGTACTCGGGAGCGTCCGACTACATCGAGGCGCGGCTGCGCCAGTCCGGCGCTCGCCACTACGACGAGGACGGCGCCGCCGGCGACCTGTTCCGCATCGGCAGCCGCTACCCGCCGCACAACCTCTACACCGACGGCCGCCACATGGCCGACCTGCTCTCACGGGTCGGTGACCCGGAGGCGGGCTACGCCCTGTGGCCGCGCCTGGCGCCGGGCACGCTCCCGCCGCCGGGCGTCCCGGTGCGCTCGCTCTCGGTGCCGATCTCGCCCTTCGAGCAGCCGCTCTACACCTGGACCCCCGCCGCCGGCGGCTTCCTGCGCACCGAGCCTCGCACCGGCCCGCTCGTCGACGCCGGCACCGCGACGCCGCTGGTGGTGCCGACCGTGGTCGTGCTCCAGGTGCCGGTGCGGCCCGCGCCGGACGTGGTCGACGTCAACGGGGTGATGGGCCTCGACCACGAGCTGCTCGGGACCGGCCCCGCCCAGGTGTTCACCGGCGGCCTGGTCTACACCGCGACCTGGCAGCAGGACCCCAAGGGCCCACCGCGGCTGCTGCTGGCGGACGGCACCCCGGCGCCGATCGCCGCCGGCGAGGTCGCCGTCGAGCTGGTGCCGACCGGCAGCCCGGCGATCCTCCGTTAGCGCTTCCGGAAGACGGGCTCGAGGATCCTCCGCACCGCGAAGCGCGGGACCACCCGCACCGAGGTGGCGCCGGCGAGGTTCACCATGCCCGGCACGCAGATCACGTCGCCACGGTCGAAGGCCTTCAGCGCGGTACTCACCACCGACCCGGCGGACATGAACAGTGGACCCATCCGCTCGAAGTCGCCCTCCACCCCGGCGACATCGCCGAACTCGGTGCGGGTGGGGCCGGGACAGAGCGCCATCACCCGCACCCCGGTGCCCCGGAGCTCGGTCGCCACCGCCTCGGTGAGGTGGAGGACGAAGGCCTTGGTGGCCGCGTAGGTGGCCATGTGGGGGATGGGCTGGAATGCCGCGGTGCTCGCCACGTTGAGGACTCCGCCTTCGCGGGTCTCGACGCAGCCGGGGAGCGCGGCGCGCATGAGCTGCTGGAGGGCGAGCGCGTTGACCAGGACCTCGCCCGCCTCGCGCTTGGGGTCCTGTTCGGCGAAGTGTCCGCGGGTGCCGAAGCCGGCGTTGTTGACCAGCAGCCAGGGGCCGGTCCCGGTGAGCCGGGCGATGACCCGGTTGCGGCCGGCGGAGGTCTCGAGGTCGGCGCCGAGCACCTCGACCGGCTTGTCCGAGAGGGGGCGCAGCTCCTCGGCGAGGCGCTCGAGCCGGTCGGTCCGCCTGGCGACGAGGACGAGCTCGTGACCACGGCCCGCGAGCCGCCGCGCGAAGCCCTCGCCGAGGCCGCTCGAGGCCCCGGTGACGAGGGCCGGGACCGAGATGGGGACGGGGTGCATGGGGGCTCCTCCGCTGACGCGATTGGACACTTCTGAGAGGGCCTCGGATCGGGTCGGTGGCGACGGGGGGCTTTGGTAGGATGCGGGGCGCATGCTGTCCGATTACGCTCCGATTCTCGTCTTTCTCGCGGTCTGCGTCGCCTTCGGCGCGGGCGTCCAGATGCTCACCGCCGTGGTCGGCCCGCGCAAGCCTTCGCCGGAGAAGGAGCTGCCCTACGAGTGCGGGATCATGCCCGTGGAGTCGGCCCGGCGGCGCTTCTCGGTCAGCTTCTACGTCACCGCGATGCTCTTCATCATCTTCGACGTCGAGTCGATCTTCCTCTTCCCCTGGGCGACGGTGGTGCGCGACCTGAAGATCTTCGGGCTGGTGGAGATCGGCATCTTCATCTTCACCCTGCTCGCCGCGCTCGTCTATGTCTGGCGCAAGGGGGCGCTGCAGTGGGAGTGAGCGAGCCGCGGCCTGGGCTGCTGCTCCCCGGACTGCATCTCGCGCAGTCGGACTCCCCGGCGATCCCCATTCCCCGCACCCGTGCCGGCGAGCGCACCGCGGTCCAGACCGGGATCATCACCACGACCGTCGGCAAGGTGATCGCCTGGGGCCGCTACAGCTCGATCTGGCCGGCGCTCTTCGGGCTCGCCTGCTGCGCCATCGAGATGATGGCGGTGGGGAACAGCCGCTACGACATGTCGCGATTCGGCGCCGAGGTCTTCCGCGCCTCGCCGCGCCAGGCCGATCTGATGATCGTCGCCGGCCGCGTCTCCCAGAAGATGGCGCCGGTGCTGCGCCAGATCTACGACCAGATGCCCGAGCCCAAGTGGGTGATCAGCATGGGCGCGTGCGCGTCGTGCGGGGGCATGTTCAACAACTACGCGATCGTGCAGGGCGTCGACAAGGTGGTCCCGGTGGACGTCTACCTGCCCGGCTGCCCGCCCCGTCCCGAGGGGCTGCTCGACGCCGTGGTGAAGCTCCAGAAGAAGATCGCCGGCGAGCCGGCGTACCTCCGCGGGTAGACCACCCTGACCACAACCCCCGATCCCGCCGCGGCGGCCCGTCCGCTCGCCGGAGCACGGGCTGCCCAGCTGCTCGCGGCAAGGCTTCCGGCGGCCGTCGTCCGCCGCGAGGAGGGTCACGGCGAGGAGACGGTGGTGATCCACCGCGCGCACGTCGTCGAGGCGTGCGCGCTGCTCCGCGACGACCCCGACGGGCTCTACACCCTGCCGGTCTTCGTGACCGCCGTCGACTGGCCCGACCGCGAGCCCGCCGCGCCCCGGTACGACGTCGTCTACCAGTTCCGCTCGCTGCACCACAACGACGTCTGCCGGCTCGTCGTCCAGGTTCCCGAGGACGATCCGACCGTGCCCACCCTCGAGGGCGAGTTCTGCGGCATGGACTGGCACGAACGCGAGTGCTACGACCTCCTCGGGATCGTCTTCGAGGGACACCACGACCTGCGTCGCATCCTCCTCCCCGACGACTGGGAGGGACACCCGCTGCGCAAGGACTACGTCTCCTTCGGCGAGCCGGTCGCCTTCACCCACAACATCGAGTGGGCGCTGCCCGCGGCGGAGCGGCCGCCGGGCATGCCCGGGTCGTCGCGCTGATGGCCGCGGTCCTGCCGCCGTCGGGCGGCCTCCCCGGGGGCGAGGACCCGTTCGCCGAGGGACGGCGCCGGCTCGGCGTCGCCGCCGACCTCGACACCGTCGAGCTCACCGAGATCGGCGAGGACACCATGGAGCTGAACATGGGTCCCCAGCACCCCTCGACCCACGGGGTGCTGCGCCTGGTGCTCGACCTCGACGGCGAGGTGGTGCGCGCCTGCCGGCCCGACATCGGCTTCCTCCACACCGGCTTCGAGAAGGACTTCGAGCGCCACAGCTACCAGCAGTGCATCCCCTACAGCGATCGCATGGATTACCTGGCGCCGCTGATCAACAACCTCGGCTTCTCGCTCGCCGCCGAGAGGCTGCTCGGCATCGAGGTGCCGCCGCGGGGCCAGTACCTGCGGGTGATCATGTGCGAGCTGGCGCGGATCGGCAGCCACCTGATCTGGTTCGGCACCGGCGCCCTCGACCTGGGCGCGACCACGCCCTTCCTGTACGCCTGGCGCGAGCGCGAGACCATCCTCGACATCAACGAGCTGGTGAGCGGGGTGCGGATGCACACCTCCTTCATCCGCGTCGGCGGGCTGATGGCGGATGTGCCCGACGAGTTCGAGGCCATGGTCCGCAACGTCGTGCACACCTTCCCCAAGGCGATCGACGAGTACGAGCTGCTCATCACCAAGAACCCGATCTGGCGGCAGCGCACCGTCGGGCTGGGGACGATCAGCGCCGAGGACGCGCTCGCCTACGGGATGTCCGGTCCCTCGCTGCGCGGCTCCGGCGTCGCCTACGACCTGCGCAAGGCGCAGCCCTACAGCTCCTACGACCATTTCGACTTCGACATCCCGGTCGGGCACAACGGCGACGTCTACGACCGCTACCTGTGCCGGATGCGGGAGATGCGCGAGTCCCTGCGGATCATCGAGCAGGCCCTCGAGAACCTCCCGTCGGGCCCGGTGAACACCCTCGACCGCAAGGTGGCGCCGCCGCCGCGCAACGAGATCAACACCAGCATGGAGTCGCTCATTCGTCACTTCAAGCTGGTCACCGAGGGGTTCCACGTGCCCCGCGGACAGGTCTACCAGGCGGTGGAGTCGCCGCGGGGCGAGCTGGGCTTCTACATGGTGAGCGACGGCAGCAACCGGCCCTATCGCGTCAAGGTACGCGCCCCCTCCTTCAGCAACCTCAGCGCCCTCCCCTACATGGTCAAGGGCGGGCTCATCGCCGACGTGGTGGCGGTGATCGGCTCCATCGACATCGTGCTCGGAGACGTCGACCGGTGATGCTCGCTGCCCAGACCCGGGCGCAGATCGAGCGCGCCCGGGATCGCTATCCCCAGCCGCGCTCGGCGATCCTGCCGTCGCTCTGGGCGGTGCAGCACGAGCTCGGCTGGCTGCCGCCCGAGGCGATGGCCGAGGTCGCCGAGATCCTCGGGCTCGCCCCCAGCGAGGTGCAGGCGGTCTCGACCTTCTACTCCATGTACTTCCAGAAGCCACAGGGGCGGCACCACATCCTCGTCTGCGTGAACGCCGCCTGCGCGCTGCGCGGCGCCGACGAGACCGTCGCCTACATGGAGCGCCGGCTGGGCTGTCCGTCGGGGAGCACGACCGCGGACGGCATGTTCACCTGGGAGAGCACCATCGAGTGCCTCGGTGGCTGCGGTGGCGCGCCGATGATGCAGATCGACCACCGCTCCGAGGAGAACCTCACCCCCGAGCGCATCGAGGAGATCCTCGGCCGCGCCGCCGCCGAGCCCGTCGACCACCATGGTGCGCCGCCCTCGGGCGGTGCCGCCGGGTAGGATCAGCGCCCGATGGCCGAGTACAAGCTGCTCACCAAGGACGTCGGCGTCGAGGGCATCCAGACCCTCC
>VBHE01000173.1:0-1426 GCA_005889515.1 Chloroflexota bacterium
AGCCAGACACGCGCGGGCTCGCCGAGACAGGGCGATGGTGCGCTTCAGCAACCCGTGACCGCGCCTCGAGAACGACCGCAGCCGGGCCGGGCCGATATCAGTCGACACAACATACAGCGTGGCTGTCATGTCCTGGCATGCCTGGATGACGTGAGGCGGCGCCCGAACGGACGTACTAGGTGCGGCCCCCTGCTAGTGACACGGCACTGTCTCGTCGCTAAGGTTCGCTCGTGGCGCCGATCTCTCCGGAATGGAAATCATGCATCGGTGCTCGCTGCCCTTTGGCCCTCGGCCTCGGAACACGATCCAACGGCCGCTGCAGAGGTGCTGATGTGGGGGGCAGGTGCACTCAGCTGGCGATGGCTGAGCAGGCGTATGTGGCCTGATGTGGCTCAGAAAACGGTTCTCGACGTCTGCGGAACGCGTCCGTCTAGGGTGAGACCGCTCTGTCCCTTCGCGCGGCGACGGCTCTCACTTTCCTTGTGTGCAGGCTACTCTCCCGAGCAGGTATCCACCGCTGCGCTCCCGGATGCGGGCGCCGGCGTCGAGCCGTGGCAGACGTGCCGCCACTTGCATGCGGAGGAGCGCGATCACCAGTTGGTGCCCGCATGTGGGCATGAAGGGGGTCTGCCTCTGAGCGAAGACGAGCTGGACAGACTTCTCCGCCAAGTGCGCAGCATTACGATCTTGCCGCCGGCCGAGTCGGAAACAGCGACAGCTCCTCCCCCTGAGCGAGTGACCCCACCGGACGGCGGCTGGTAAACGCCGCGTCGGCCCCAATGCGTCGTAACCCACTTTCCCGGGGCGCTCAGCCCGTTCCGGCCACGGTATTCTGGCTGGCGCCGCGGTGAGTCGCGGAGCGGGCCGCTGCGTCTGCGGCTCGACGGTGCCGATGTGAAGGGGCCTGTCGCGCCGCCTCATCCGGGCGAGCGCGGCGTCGGAGTCCTCGGATCATTGTGGTACATCTCGGTACAATGTGAATGTCATCTAATGCTACAACATGCCAGTGTAGATCTACTGCCTAGGCCTGCCGTGTGAGGGCGAGACTGTATGTCCGACAGGGTTCACCGAAAACGCGCCACGCTGGCGACGGCCAGGAAGCGGACCTCCGCTGGGGCCCATCCGTGGCTGCTCGATATCTATCTCAATGATCACCTCGCCGGCGCCAACGGCGGTGTGGATCTCGCTCGGCGCCTGGCCCAGGAGCATCGAGAGACGGCGGTTGGAGAAGCCCTGGAGCCTTTCGCAGTGGAGGTCGCCGAGGATCGCGCTGCACTGCTGGAGATCATGGACGCCCTCGGCATCGCCGTCAGCCGGATGAAGGCGTGCACGGCGTGGATTCTCGAGAAGTTCGGGCGTCTCAAGCCGAACGGACGGTTTCTCGAGCGGTCCCCCCTCAGTTCGCTGGTCGAGTTGGAGGCGATGC
>VBHE01000173.1:1498-2056 GCA_005889515.1 Chloroflexota bacterium
ACAGGCACGACTCCTCGAGGAGCTGCACGCACAGATTGCGGAGACCAGCATCACCGCGAAGTGGGTCAGGCCCAAGTGATGGAGGAGCTCACTCATGGTGTCAACTGCGGGTGCGGAGAGGTTCAGGAGCGGCACAAGCCGGGTGGTATCACCATACAGGACGTGGAGAAAGCCGCGGCAAATCACGACATGACGGTTGTCGAGGTGGCAAGCAACATCCAGAACGCGGTGAGTGTCAAGGCGCGCTGAGCGTGCGGTGGCCCGCGGGTGTCGGCGTCTTCGCAGCCACCTGCCATGTCGCCCGCCGAGGACCCGAGATCGACCAGGGAGGATCCGCTGATGGTTGTGATCGTGCTCGCCATCCTGATCCCGGCGCGGTCGTCACCGGTGCCCTGCTCATGAAGCGCGGCCGGGTGACCACGCAGAGCCCACCCGGCGCGAGCCCGGATCTCTCTCACCCCACCAGCCCCGTTCGCTTGATCAGCCCGGACCGCACCGTATGAACGAGCCGTCTCGCACCGATCAGGAGCGTGCCCCGCTTCTCGAAGCCATGGCCTC
>VBHE01000173.1:2143-5049 GCA_005889515.1 Chloroflexota bacterium
CCTGGACGGAGGACTTGACGACCGCCTGGGCTCGCACGGGCTCGACACGAAGGCGGAGCAGCTGGCGGCCGCCTCCATGGGTGCCGACACCGTGCTCTTCTCGACCAATGGCAGCTCGCTCAGCATGCAGGCATCGATCATGAGCGTGGCGGCGCCCGGCGAGGAGATCCTGGTCGCCCGCAATCTGCACAAATCGACGTTCAACGGCCTCATCTTGGGAGGAGCTCGGCCGGTGTTCGTCCGTCCTGCGGTCGACGCCGAGCTCGAGATGCTGCATGGCGTGACGCCAGAGGCGCTGAGCCACGCATTCGACACCCATCCCGGAGCACGGGCGGCGGTCATCGTCAGCCCGACCTACTACGGTGTGGTCGCGGATGTGGCCCGGCTGGCGGAGGTGTGCCACCGGCGAGGCGTGCCCCTCATCACCGACGACGCCTGGGGAGCACACTTCCTGGTTCATCCGGAGCTGCCCGACTCGGCGCTCTCGGCCGGGTCGGATATCGCCGTCGCCAGTCTTCACAAGACCGGTTCGGGCCTGATGCAGGGCTCGATCATCGCCGTGCGCGGCGACCGGATCGACGTCACCCGGCTGAAGCACACACTCGGCCTTCTCGAGTCGACCAGCACGTCGATGCTCATCCTCGCCGCCATGGACGGCGCGCGCCGCCACCTCGCCCTGCACGGTCACGGGTTGCTGAAGCGCACCATCGCCCTGTCCCGGCGAGCCCGCGCGTGTCTGGCTCGGATCCCGGGCGTCGGTGTCATGGGTCGGGAGATCGTCGGCCGGTCGGGCGTCTTCGACCTCGACGAGACCAAGGTCGTCGTCGATGTGCAGGCCCTGAACCTGTCCGGGTTTGCCGCCGCCGACTGGCTGATCCACGAATGCGAGATGCCGATGGAGCTCGCCGATCACCGGCGGGTCGTTGCCCTGCTCACGCTCGCCGACGACGACCGATCCGTCGACCGGCTGATCGCGGGCTTCGAGGCCATGGCGGCGGCGGCGGCGACGATGCCGGCACGGGGCACCATGGCGATTCCCGCGGTCGAGAGCCTGTTCACGGATGCGCTGCTGACGCCGCGCGACGCCTTCTTCGCCCCGCGGAGCGTGACCGCGCTGGACGACGCCGAGGGTCGGATCGCTGGCGAATCGGTGACCCCATATCCGCCGGGGATCCCAGCGGTGGTTCCGGGCGAACGCTGGACCCGCTCCATCATCCGGTATCTCCGCACGGGGCTCGAGCACGGCATGCACATCGCCGAGGCCGCGGACCCGAAGCTCGGGACGGTGCTCGTCGTGGAACCTCCGGTCCAGTGCCGCCGCGTACCGATGTGAGACGGTACCCCGAAGCGCCAGGCGAGCATTGACGGATGGAGCCGCCGGCACCCGGCAAGTCCATCCGTGCAGGCGCGCTGCGCGCGGAGTCGTCCATGCTTCGACCTTGTGTCGTCGATACCCCTCGCGGTGGCAACGGACGGGGAGCACGGCTCCCTCGGGCTCGTGGTCCCTTGAGCGGCATCGTATGCAACCATCTTGCGCGTGCCCCACACATGCTGCCGGCACCAGTGGGGTTCGCCGGCGATGCGCTGGCGGATGACGACCTCCATCTCGCCCTCTACATCTGCTACGAGCTCCACTATCGAGGCTTCGCCGGGGTCGACGAGGGTTGGGAGTGGTACCCGCCCCTTATCGCGCTGCGGGCTCGGCTCGAGTGGTGGTTCGAGGCGGCACTTCGGCGACGCCTACCCGAGATGAGCGACGTGCACGACATCGCCGCCGCGCTGCAGGCGATCGTCGACGTCGACGACAGCCCGTCCGTCTCCGCCGAGCTAGCGATGACGGGAACCCTGTCGCAATACCGCGAGTTCATGGTGCACCGGTCCGCCTATCAGCTCAAGGAGGCGGACCCGCACACGTGGGCGATCCCCCGGCTCGACGGACTCCCCAAGGCCACACTGGTCGGCATCCAGGCCGAGGAGTACGGGGAGGGCTCGCTCGACCGCATGCACTCTGTGCTGTTCGGCCGCGCCATGGAGGCGGTGGGGCTCGACAGCGGCTACGGTGCCTACATCGACCACATCCCCGGCTCTACGCTGGCGACCGTCAACCTCATGTCCCTGTTCGGGTTGCACCGGCGCCTGCGCGGCGCCATCGTCGGTCACCTTGCCGTGTTTGAGATGACCTCCTCGGGGCCCAATGCACGCTACGCGGAGGGCCTTCGCCGTCTAGGTCAGAGCGCAGCGGCAACGCGCTTCTACGACGAGCACGTGGAAGCGGACAGCGTCCACGAGACCATGGCCCGCCACCACCTCGCCGCTGCCCTGGCGGCGGCCGAGCCGGCGCTGGCGGGAGACATCCTCTTCGGAGCGCGGGCGCTCGTGGAGGTCGAGGGACGTGTTGCCCGCTCGCTGCTCGGCTGCTGGCATGACGGCCGCAGCTCGCTCCTGCGTCCGCTGGCCGTGACACCGCTCACCTCCGTGGAATGACGCTCGGCTACGTGCTCCCCATCCGGTGTGGCGCCGGCTGCATCGGCGGCGGTGCCCATCCGGAGCTCACCGCCTACCTGCGGGGGCTGCCCGAGTGGACCGAGGTGCTGGTGGTCGACGGTTCCGACCCGCCGTGCTTCGCCCGACACCGCTCGGCGTGGTCCGGCCGCATGCGGCACATTGCGCCTGACCCCGACCTTTGCTACCGCAACCGCAAGGTCGCGGGGGTACTCACCGGCCTGCGACACGCCAGCGCCGATCACGTGGTGATCGCTGACGACGACGTCCGCTGGGACGCCGCCGGCCTGCAGCGGGTACGCCGGCTCCTCGACCAGGCGGAGCTGGTACGGCCGCAGAACTATTTCGACCCCCTGCCCTGGCACGCCCGCTGGGACACGGCCCGCACCTTGGTCAATCGCGCC
>VBHE01000174.1:0-5210 GCA_005889515.1 Chloroflexota bacterium
GCTCGAGCGCGCCCGCGCCCAGCAGGTCGGCCTGCCCTCGCTGGTGTCGACCGACTACATCAACACGATCGCCCCCGACCGCGAGCCGTGGTTCCCCGGCGACGAGGAGATGGAGCTCCGCATCCGCCGCATCAACCGCTGGAACGCGGCGGTGATGGTCACCCGGGCGAACAAGCGGTCCGAGGGCATCGGCGGCCACATCTCCACCTACGCGTCCTCGGCGTCGCTCTACGAGGTGGGCTTCAATCACTTCTTCCACGGCAAGGACGACGGCCGCGCCGGCGACCAGGTCTACTACCAGGGCCACGCCGCGCCGGGCGTCTACGCCCGCGCCTTCCTCGAGGGGCGGCTCAGCGAGGCCCGGCTCGACAACTTCCGCCAGGAGGTCGGGGGCCAGGGGCTGAGCTCCTATCCCCATCCCCGGCTGATGCCGGACTTCTGGGAGTTCCCCACCGTCTCCATGGGCCTGGGCCCGCTCAACGCCATCTACCAGGCGCGCTTCAACCGCTACCTGCTCAACCGCCGCATCTCCGACACCTCGGAGTCGCGGGTGTGGTGCTTCCTCGGCGACGGCGAGTGTGACGAGCCCGAGTCCCTGGGGGCGCTCGGCCTCGCCGCCCGCGAGCAGCTCGACAACCTGGTCTTCGTGGTCTGCTGCAACCTGCAGCGGCTCGACGGCCCCGTCCGCGGCAACGGCAAGATCATCCAGGAGCTGGAGGCGGTCTTCCGCGGCGCCGGCTGGAACGTCATCAAGGTGATCTGGGGACGGGAGTGGGACGACCTCCTCGCCCGCGACGTCGACGGTGTGCTCGTCAACAAGATGAACACCACCAACGACGGCCAGTTCCAGAAGTACTCGACCGAAACCGGCGACTACATCCGCGAGCACTTCTTCGGCCCCGACCCGCGGCTGCAGAAGATGGTCGCCCACCTCTCGGACGTGGACCTGACCCACCTGCGCCGCGGGGGCCACGACTACCGCAAGGTCTACGCCGCCTACAAGCTGGCCACCGAGTACGAGGGGGCGCCGACGGTCATCCTCGCCCACACCATCAAGGGATGGGCGCTGGGGCCCGGCTTCACCGCCCGCAACGCCACCCACCAGATCAAGAAGATGAGCGAGGAGGAGCTCAGGGCGTTCCGCGACACCCTGGAGCTGCCGATCGCCGACCGCCAGCTGGGGCAGGGCACACCGCCCTACTTCCACCCCGGCGACGACTCCGAGGAGGTCGAGTACCTGCGGGTGCGGCGGCGCATGCTCCACGGCTCGGTGCCGCGCCGGGTGGTGCGCGCCAAGCCGCTGCCGCTGCTCGAGGACGGCCCCTGGACCGAGCCGCTGGCGGGCTCGGGCGGGCGCGCCGCCTCGACGACGATGGCGTTCGCGGCCATCCTCCGCAGCCTGCTCCGCGACAAGACCGTCGGCAAGCGGGTCGTCCCCATCATCCCCGACGAGGCGCGCACCTTCGGCATGGACGCGCTGTTCCGGGAGGTGAAGATCTACGCGCCCTTCGGGCAGCAGTACGAGCCGGTCGATGCCAACATGGTGCTCTCGTACCGCGAGGCGTCCGACGGGCAGATCCTCGAGGAGGGGATCACCGAGGCGGGTGCGATGGCGAGCTTCACCGCCGCCGGCACCTCCTACGCCACCCACGGCGAGCCGATGATCCCCTTCTACATCTTCTACTCGATGTTCGGCTTCCAGCGCACCGGCGACCTGGTGTGGGCGTTCGGCGACTCCCGGGGTCGGGGCTTCCTGCTCGGCGCCACCGCGGGACGCACGACCCTCAACGGCGAGGGCCTGCAGCACGAGGACGGCCACAGCCCGCTGCTCTTCTCCGCGGTGCCGAACGTGCGCATCTACGACCCGGCGTTCGCCTACGAGCTCGCGCTCGTGATCCGCGACGGCATGCGTCGCATGTACCACGAGGGCGAGGACCTCTTCTACTACATCACCCTCTACAACGAGAACCACCCGATGCCGCCGATGCCCGAGGGCGTCGAGGAGGGGGTGCTGCGCGGCCTCTACCGCTATCAGGCGGCGCCCGAGGCGCGCCGCCACCGCGCCCACATCCTCGCCAGCGGCACCGCGATGCTCGCCGCCCTCGAGGCGCAGAGACTCCTCGCCGACCACCACGACGTCGCCGCCGACGTGTGGAGCGCGACCAGCTACCAGATGCTCCGCGCCGATGCCCTCGAGGTCGAGCGCTGGAACCGGCTGCATCCGCAGAAGCGGCCGCGTGTCGCCTACGTCACCGAGCAGCTCACCGCGGCGCCGGCGCCGGTGGTCGCGGTCACCGACTACGTCAAGTCGGTGCCCGACCAGATCGCACGCTTCGTGCCGGGCAGCCTCACCACGCTCGGAACCGACGGCTACGGTCGCAGCGACACCCGCGACGCTCTCCGCCGCCACTTCGAGACCGATGCCGCGCACCTGGTGGTGGCGGTGCTCAGCGCGCTGGGCCGCGAGCAGCGGATCGATCCCGCGCTCGTCTCCGAGGCGATGGACCGCTACCGCATCGACCCCGAGACTCCCCCGCCGCTGCTGGCGTAGGGCGCCGGCTGCGCTCGAGTGTGCCCGCGGTCGCTCAGAACGATCCGGCGAGCGGCATCCCGAGTCCCGGGCCGCCCATCTCGCGCTGCACCACCATCAGCGAGAGCTGGAGGCGGGTGGCGATCTCCTGGTCCGTCCAGTGTCCCCCGGTGAGCGCGGTGAGGATGCGACCGGGCTCGGCGGAGGTCCATGGGTTGGGCTCGGCGGCGACGGTCCCGACGAGCGCCCGCAGCGCCGCCTCGCGCCAGGAGGCCGCACCGTTGCGGGTGAACAGGGCCAGCGCCCGCTTCAGGTCGGCGCGCGCCCGCCAGGTCTGGCCGAGGATGCGGAGCAGGCCGCCCCGAGCGAGCAGGGCGCGGCCGAGCTCCACCGACCACCGGTCGTCGGCGTGGCCGGCGACGGCGGACTCGAGGATGCTCAACGCCCCGCCGAGGTCACGCCGACCCGCCAGCGCCGCTCGCGCTGCGCGGCGCAGTAGAAGTCGAGGGTGCGGCGCGCGCACGGCGTCTCCCCGAGCTCGAGGAGGATCTCCACGAGGTCACCGACGACCTCCTCCCACCAGGGCTCGTGATCCAGCACCACAGGCCCGCTCACCGGATTCACGCCCAGCTCGGCGACGCCGCGGCGGCGCCGCGCGCGCACGCCGCGGGGGGCTGCAGGCGTGCCTGCAGCACGCAGATCTGCTCGTCGAGACGGGCGCCGCATTCACCGATCACCGGCGGCGGCGCGTCGAGCAGCAGCGACGCCTCGAAGCGGCCGATACAGGCGTCGAGCAGGCCGCGTTCGCGGGCGCTGACCGCGAGCGAGCGGTGCGCGTGCAACCGCAGCGCATGGGCGTGCGCGAGCAGGCATTCCGCGGTCTCACGCGAGGTTCGCATCATCGTCTCTCTTCCCAGTCGGTGCAGCACATTGCACTGTTGCAGAGCAGGTGCAGGCTAGCACGGACAGTGGTTATGACCGCGTCATGGTTCGCGCACAAGTTGACGCCCAGTCTGCTGCTGCGCGAACCCGGCGCGTTCCGCAACGTTGCGTTGCTCCTCGCGCATTGCTTTGGTCGAAACACCGGATGGGACCGGACATCGATGGATATCCGGTTGACGGAGGGGCGGGTCTCAGCGAGGGGACCGCCCGGCGCCGGTCCACTCACCCGCGCCGATGCGCAGCCGGCGGGCGATGAGGCCGGTGAGCCCACCCTGGACGAGCAGGGAGAGCACCACCACCCCGTAGGCGATCGTCGCCACCCGCGGGTCGACCCCGCGGTTGCCCGTGAGCGAGAGGGCGAGCGCGACCGACAGCGCGCCGCGAAGGCCCGCCCAGAACACGAGGTGCCGCCACCGCCAGGGGATCCTGCGCGACCGCGGGTCGGCGAGCGTCAGCAGGCCGTACACCGGAACCGCCCGCGCCGCGACCATGAGCCCGAACGCCGCGACCACCGTGCCGGCCGCGTCGAGCAGGTGCCGTGCGGGCAGGGCGGTGCCGACGAGCAGGAAGAGGATGGCGTTGAGAACGAAGTCGAGCACCGCCCAGAAGTCGGTGAGCTCCTCGCCATGGAGCCGCAGCCGGCGGCCGGTGCCGGCGACCACGACCCCGGCGGCGACCACCGCCATGATCCCCGAGGCGCCGAGCAGGTCGGCGGCGAGGTACCCGCCGTAGGCGATCGTCAGGGTCACCAGGATCTCCACCTGCGGCTCGGTGACGGCGCGCAGCAGGGCGACGCCGAGGGCGCCGACCGCGACCCCCACCGCCGCCCCGCCGGCGGTCTCCACGGCGAAATGGATGAGCACATCCGGCGGGGACGGTGCGCCGCTGCCGATGGACGCCAGCAGCGCGGCGAAGATGGCGACGCCGGTGCCGTCGTTGAGCAGGCTCTCGCCCTCGAGCAGGGTGGCGAGCCGTCGCGGCGCCTCCTGCCGGCGCAGCAGCGACACCACCGCGATCGGGTCGGTGGGGGCGAGCACCGCGCCGAGCAGCATCGCATCGGCGAGGCGCAGGCCGAGCAGCGCGTGGACGAGGAGCCCGATGACGAGGACGGTGACGGCGACGCCGGCGGTGGCGAGGAGCGCGACCGGAGCGAGCACCCGTCGCAGGGAGGAGAGGTCGAGGGTGAGGCACGCCTCGAACACCAGCCCGGGGACGAAGGCGAGGAGGATCAGGTCGGGGCTGACCGCCTGGCGCGGGACCCCGGGGATCAGGCCCACGGCGATCCCGCCGGCGGCGAGCACCGCCGCGTACGGGACCCGCGCCCGGCGCGAGAGCGCGCGCAGCAGCACCGCCGCCGCGCTCAGCCCGACGAGGAACAGAAGGAATCGCTGCGCGGCGGTCATTCGGGGACGTAGTCGCGGCGCAGCCCCAGGCGGTCGGGGGCGTGGAGCTGGAGCATCGTCGAGCCCACCCCGGCGGGTACCCGGCCGTCGACGAGCGAGAGCACCACCATCACCAGGAAGGCGAGCGGGATGGTGACGATCGCGGGCTGGGCGAGCACCACCGCGAGCGCCGAGTGGGTGTCGAGCAGCTGGGCGAGCGGCTGGCTGGCGAAGGCGACCATGGTGATGACGATCCCGGCGGTGGCGGCGAGGCCGCCGACGGCCGCCCCCGCCGCGGCGCCGAGGAGGGTGAGCCGCGGCCACCAGATGCCGAGCACGAGCAGGGGGAAGAAGGA
>VBHE01000174.1:5273-5770 GCA_005889515.1 Chloroflexota bacterium
CGCGCCCACCCGGAACGCCCGGCTGCGCGCCCGGGCGCTCGCCGCCGGGCGCAGCCAGCGGCCGTAGATGTCGTGGCCGAGCGCGCCCCCGAGGGACACGAGCAGCCCGCTCAGCGTCGAGGCGAAGGCGGCGAAGGCGCCCGCGGCGACGACCGCGGCGAGGATCTCGCCGAGCCACGCGGGGCCGAGCTGCCGGGGGAGGATCAACACCACCGCGTCGGTGAGGTTGGTGGTGTACAGCTGGGCGGCGTGGAGCCGGCCGATCACCCCGTAGAGCGGCGGCCAGACGTAGAAGAGGCTGACCAGGGCGAGCACGTACCAGGCGGTGCGCCGCGCCGCGCGGGCGTCGGGGTTGGTGTAGAAGCGCACGAGGATGTGGGGCAGCCCCATGGTGCCGAAGACGATCCCGATGATCAGCGAGTAGGTGAACAGCAGCGGATGGCCGCTGCCGCCGGCGAGCGGCCCGAAGGGCCGGAGCCAGCTCGCCGTGGGGCTGG
>VBHE01000174.1:5862-10537 GCA_005889515.1 Chloroflexota bacterium
GTGGAGAGGGGGACGCCGACGTAGGTGGTGCGTGCGGTGCCGCCGCGCTCGCCGGGGGGGAGCAGGGTCGCGGTGGTGCGTCCCTCGACGTCGACGGCGAGCGAACGGCTCAGCGACCACAGGTCACCGGAGGAGACGGTGAAGGCGGTCGCGGCGGTGAGCCGGGGCACCGGCTGCCCCCCGGCGGCGCCGATCAGCCGTCCCGGCGTGCCGTGATGGATGAGCAGCACGAACACCGGCACCGAGATGGCGAAGAGCTTCACCGCGAACTGCATCGCCTGCACCAGGGTGATCCCCCGCATCCCGCCGGCGACGACGATGCTCACCACCACCACCGCGACGATCACCACCCCGCTCGCATACGGCATCCCCGCCGCGGTGGCCACGGTGATCCCTGCCGCCTTCATCTGCGGCAGGGTGTAGAAGAGGCCGATGAGGATCACCAGCCCCACCGCGAGGCGGCGGAAGCGCGGGCTGTTGAAGCGCCCCTCGGCGAAGTCGGGGATGGTGTAGGCGCCGAAGCGGCGCAGCGGGCCGGCGATGAACACGAGCAGCACCAGGTAGCCGGCGGCGTAGCCCACCGGGTACCAGAGCACGTCGAAGCCGAACTGCATCACCAGCCCGGCGACGCCGAGGAAGGACGCGGCGCTCAGGTGGGGCACCGCCCGCGCCGCAACCATGAAGTCGGAGGTGGTGCGCGCGAAGCGCCGGGCGTAGACGCCGACGGCCGCGGTCAGTGTGGCCATCAGCAGCAGCCCGACGACGGCTCCGGCGGAGACGATCACTGGAGCAGGTCGGTGAAGTCGTCGTCGATGCCCTCGGCGCGGCGCACGTAGAGCAGTCCCAGGACCACCAGCCCCGGGTAGGTCAGCACCCCCAGGACCAGCCAGGGAAGGGGGAGGCCGAGCACGCTGGTGTCGCCGTACGAGGGCCAGATCTCCGGCAGCAGCGGCTGGACGCCGAGGCCGACGAGGAAGGCGGCGGTGATGGCGAGGCTGAGCCGGAGCTGCCGCCGCATGAGCGCGCTGAGGAAGACGGTGCCGACCTGGGTCTGCTCGAGGAGGTCGCGAAGCCGCCTGCCGGCGTGCTCACGGTCGCGCTCGTGGGTGGCCACGCGCGCGTCAGAGGTGGACCGCCGCGCGGAGGTCGGCGGCATGCCGCCGCGACACCGGCACGGTCAGATCGGGGACGTCGCGGAGCTTCAGCAGGTAGGTGCCGTTGAAGAAGCTCTCGATGGTGAGCACGTGGCGGAGGTTGACCAGGTAGGCGCGGTGGACGCGCAGGAAGCCGCGTCCGTGGAGGCGGTGCTCGAGCTCGGCGAGGGTGTGGCGCGCCTGGAAGCGCCCGTCCTGGGTGTGGAGCACCACCCGCTCGCCGGCCACGAGGGCCACCCGGATGTCGGCGACGTTGACCAGAACGATCCGGCCGCGGGCGAGCACGGGCAGGCGGTCGCTGAGGGCGTCGTCGTCGTCGGGATGGCCGCTCATGGCGCCCGCCTCGATGCCGCGCCGGGTCTCGAGCAGCCGCTTGACGGTGGCGCGCAGCCGCTCGGCGCGCACCGGCTTGAGCAGGTAGTCGACCGCGGCGAGGCCGAACGCCTCGACCGCGTAGCTGTCGAAGGCGGTGACGAAGACGAGCATCGGCGGCCGCGCCAGGAGGCGTACGATCCGGCCCAGCTCCAGCCCGTCGAGCCCGGGCATGCGCACGTCGAGGAAGACGGCGTCGAGGTCGCCGCCCTCCAGCAGGCGCAGGCACTCCGTGCCCTCGGCGGCGCCGAGGACCTCGTCCACCTCGTCGAGCCGGCCGAGCTGGAAGGCGAGCTCGTCGCGGGCGGGCTGCTCGTCGTCGACCACGAGCACCCGCAGCCCGCTCTCCACGCCGGGGTTCACGAGCGGTGGACCCCCGGACGGTACTTGGGGATGCGCATCCGCACCGTGGTGCCCGTTCCCGGCAGCGAGTCGATGTTCAGACCGTGGCTGGGGCCGAAGGTCTCGCGGAGGCGGCGGTCGATGTTCGCCAGCGCGCCGCCACCCTCGCCGCCGGCGAGCTGGCTGGCGTCGAAGCCGCGGCCGTTGTCGCGGACGACGATCCAGCACTCGTCGTCGCGGTCCTCGGCGATGATGCTCACCGTGCCCCGGCCGGTGCTCGACTCCATGCCGTGCTTGACCGCGTTCTCGACCAGCGGCTGCACCACCAGGGTGGGGACGATCGCGTTGAGCACCTCCGGCTCGACCTTGTAGCGCACCGTCAGCCGCTCGCCGAAGCGCGCCTGCTCGAAGAGCAGGTACTGGTGGACGTAGACGAGCTCGTCGGCGAGCGAGGCGAACTCGTCCTGGGGACCGCGGAACGCCTTGCGGGTGAAGTCGGCGAAGAGGGTGAGCAGCTCGCGCGCACGGTCGGGGTCCGTGCGGATGAAGGATGCGATCGTGGTCAGGGTGTTGTAGATGAAGTGTGGCGAGATCTGTGCCCGGAGCGCGCGCAGCTCGGAGCGCACCAGGGCGACGCGCTGCTGGTCCGCCTGCTGCAGCCGCAGCTGGGTGGCGAGCAGCTCGGCGAGGTCCGAGGTGATGCGCAGCGAGGTCGGCCCCGGGGTCTGGGGGTGGTACGAGACCAGGGCGGCGACCGGGCGGTCGTTGACCAGCAGGGGGGCGACGGCGGCGGCGCGCAGGCCACAGCCGTCGGCGGCCTCGTCGTGGACGGCGAGGAGCCGGAGCCGTCCGGTGGTCAGCGCCTCGAGCACCGCGGCGGTGTCCCCCTCGAGATGGAGGCGGTGGCCGTCTGCCGGGCCCGGCGGCCCGGGCTCGAAGGCGAGCAGCCCCTCGCTGTCGTAGATCGCCACCGCCGCGCCCGCCTGCTCGGCGACCTCGGGGAGCACCTCGGCGGCGCTCCGGGCGGTGAGCCCGCGGCGCAGCGCGCCCATCGTCGAGGTGGCGAGCGCCAGGGTGCGGAGCGTCGCCCGGTCCTCGGCGGAGCCGAAGCTGCGCCGCTGGCGGCTCACCAGCAGGTAGACGGCCACCGCCGCCACCGCGGTGAGCAGCGCCTGGGCCAGAAGACCCTCGAGGACCCCCATGGGGTCGATCATCGTGAACCGGTGAGCGTGACGCAAGCCGAAACGGGTGCCACCGCTCAGCCCCGATCGGGGACCGTTCGCCCGCGACTTCCGACCGCTCGCCCATCACGGCTTCCCGACGTCGAGGGCGATCGGGGAGCTCGGCCGGGATGAGTGTGGAGGATTCAGGTTTGAGCGTCGACGCGCGGACGATCGAGGCCCTCATGCAGGAGCGTCGGAGCTATCCGCCTCCTGACGAGTTCCGGGCTCGCGCCCGGGTCAAGGACGACAGCATCTACGCGGAGGCGGCCGCCGATCCCGAGGCCTTCTGGGCGCGGAAGGCGAACGAATACCTCACATGGTTCAAGCCCTTCGACAAGGTGCTCGACTGGAAGCTCCCGTTCGCCCAGTGGTTCCTCGGCGGCAAGCTGAACGTCAGCTACAACTGCCTCGATCGCCACGTGGCGGCGGGGAAGGCCGACCAGGTCGCCTTCCACTGGGAGGGTGAGCCCGGCGACACGCTGACGATCACCTACGGGCAGCTGCTCAAGGACGTCTGCCGCTTCGCGAACGCGCTGAAGACACTCGGCGTCAAGCGAGGCGACCGGGTGGCGATCTACCTGCCCATGATCCCGGAGCTCCCGGTCGCCATGCTCGCCTGCACGCGCATCGGGGCCGCCCATACCGTGGTCTTCGGCGGCTTCAGCGCGGAGGCCCTGAGGGACCGCTGCATCGACTGCGGGGCGACCGCGGTGGTCACCGCCGACGAGGGCTGGCGGCGCGGCAAGACGGTGCCGCTCAAGGCGAACACCGACGACGCCCTGACCGGGGCGCCCACGGTCAAGAAGTGCGTCGTCGTCCGCCGCACCGGCGGCGAGATCGGCTGGGTCGAGGGGCGGGACCACTGGTGGCACGAGCTCGTCGACGGCGAGTCCGAGGAGTGCGAGCCCGAGCACATGGACTCGGAGGATCTGCTCTACATCCTCTACACCTCGGGCACGACCGCCAAGCCCAAGGGCATCAAGCACACCACCGCCGGCTATCTCCTGTACGGCTCCATCACCCACGACCTCATCTTCGACATCCAGCCGGACAGCGTCTACTGGTGCGCGGCCGACATCGGCTGGGTGACCGGGCACACGTACATCGTGTACGCGCCGCTCTGCAACGGCGTCACCAGCGTGATCTACGAGGGTGTCCCCGACTTCCCCGAGAAGGACCGCTGGTGGTCGATCATCGAGAAGTACGGCGTCACCGTCCTCTACTGCGCGCCGACGGCGATCCGCACCTTCATGAAGTGGGGCGCGGAGTACCCGCAGAAGCACGACCTCGGCTCGCTGCGCGTCCTCGGCACCGTCGGTGAGCCGATCAACCCCGAGGCGTGGGTGTGGTATCGCGACAACATCGGCGGTGGCAAGGTCCCGGTGGTCGACACCTGGTGGCAGACCGAGACCGGCGGCATCCTCATCACCCCGCTTCCGGGCATCACCACGACCAAGCCCGGCTCGGCGACGCGCCCGTTCCCCGGGATCCTCGCGGGCGTGGTCGACGAGGCGGGCAAGGACGTGCCACTGGGCGGTGGTGGCTACGTGGTCATCAAGAGCCCCTGGCCGGGGATGCTACGTG
>VBHE01000175.1:0-588 GCA_005889515.1 Chloroflexota bacterium
CATGCCGGGCCATCTGGGCACGGAACTGCGCCACCACCCAGGCGGCGTCGTTCGGCCAGTCGACGAGCAGGCTGCGCCAGGCGGGGTCGGTGAAGAGCAGCCAGAGGATGTTGCGGTCGCCATAGGGGAGACGGTCGAAGTCGCAGACGAGAGCGGCCTCGCCGCGGTTCCAGGCGAGCACGTCGTAGTGTGAGTTCACCACGTAGGCGGGGCAGGGCTCGAGCTCGTCGAGCATCGCCTGCACCGCCGGCGGCACCCCGTCGAGCTGCGCCGGGGCGGGCTGGAGGTCGAGGCCGGCGAGGGTGCCGAGGTGGGTCCGCTCGGCGGCGTCGAGGCGGAGCGCGCGGCCGATGGACTCGAGCACCTGGCGGCTGACGCTGATCCTCCGCCCCTGCTCGAGCCAGGTGTACCAGGTCACCCCGACGCCGGCGAGCTGGGCCACCTCCTCGCGGCGCAGCCCCGGGGTGCGCCGCCGGACCCCGTTCGGGAGGCCGACGTCCTCGGGGCCGAGACGGGCCCGGCGGGAGCGGAGGAAGTCGGCGAGCTCGCGGCGGCGGGCGATCGCGACGCAGCCGCTCTTGGGGGTGG
>VBHE01000175.1:627-1191 GCA_005889515.1 Chloroflexota bacterium
TGTACCAGGTTGAGGCCGGCCTCACAGTGGCCTCATGGTCACCGAGCTGGCACCCCGCCCCGCCTCCGCACCCCGTCGCGTCCACCCTGCCGAGCGCCCTGCGCCGCCGGCCGCCTCGACTCCGGCTCCACCCTGGGCGGCCCTCGCCGTCGTCCTCGTCGGCGTCTTCATGGCGGTCGCCGACTTCTTCATCGTCAACGTCGCCCTGCCGAGCATCTCCTCCAGCCTCGGCGCCGGCTCCGCCGGGCTCGAGCTCGTGGTCGCGGGCTACGGCGTCGCCTACGCCACCGGGCTGGTGACGGGTGGCCGGCTCGGCGACGCCCTCGGCCGCCGCGGCCTCTTCCTCGGCGGCATCGCCGGCTTCACCGTCACCTCGGCGGCGTGCGGGCTCGCGCCCAGCACCGCGACCCTGGTGGCCGCGCGAGTCCTCCAGGGCCTGGCCGCGGCGGCGATGGTGCCCCAGGTGCTCGCCACCATCCAGTCGAGCTTCTCCGGCTCCGACCGGCAGCGGGCCCTCGGTGTCTACGGCGCGACCCTCGGCGCCGCCACCGTCGCTGGGCAGCT
>VBHE01000175.1:1214-1760 GCA_005889515.1 Chloroflexota bacterium
CTCGTCAACGTCCCGATCGGGCTCGCCGGCCTGGTCGCAGGCTGGCGGGTCCTCGCCGACACCCGGAGCGCCACCCCACAGCGGCTCGACACCGCCGGTGCCGGGCTGCTCGGCATCGCCGTCGTCGCCCTGCTCCTCCCCCTGACCAGCGGTCGCGAGCTCGGCTGGCCCGCGTGGTCGTGGGGCGCGCTCTCGAGCGTCCCCGTCCTACTCACCGCCTTCCTGATCTGGGAGCGACGGCTGGAGCGGCGCGGCGGCGACCCGCTGCTGCCGCCCGGCCTGCTCCGGCTCGCCGGCCTGCGCACCGGGCTGGCTGCGATCGCGCTCTTCAGCCCGGCCTTCGGCGGCTTCTTCTTCACCTCGGCGCTGTCGCTGCAGCGCGGCCGGCACCTCGGCCCGCTCGCCGCGGGGCTGGTCATGGTGCCCTTCGCCGTCGCCTTCCTCGCCGCCTCGCTCGGCGGCGGAAGGATCGCGGGCGGACGGGTGCGGCGCACCATCGCCGCCGGGGCCCTGCTCATCGCCGCGGGCTACCTCGGGCTCGCGCTC
>VBHE01000175.1:1885-3750 GCA_005889515.1 Chloroflexota bacterium
CGGGGTGCCCGAGATCCGCTCCGGCACCACGAGCGGGATGCTGATGACCACCTTCCAGGTGGGGCTCGCCGTCGGCGTCGGCGTGCTCGGGCTGGTGTTCCTCGGCGTGCTCGGCCCGGCGACGGCGCCGGCCGGCGAGCACTTCGCCGGCGCCAGCGCGCTCGCCTCGCTCCTCGAGGCGCTGCTCGCGCTCGCGGGCGCGGCGGTCTGCACCCTGCTCCCCGAGCCGGCGCCGGTCGCCGCGACCGCCGAGGCGCTGCTCCGCGAGACCGTCGTCCTCGAACTGTGATGGGGGGACTCGGGCTACGCTCACACCATGGGCAACGACGCCGTCCCGTCCCGAGGCCGGCTGCGGGTGTACCTCGGCGCCGCCCCGGGGTCGGGGAAGACCTTCGCCATGCTCCGCGAGGGCCGCGAGCGGGTGGGGGGCGGCGAGGACGTCGTCGTCGGCTTCGTCGAGACCTACGGCCGTTCCCGCACCGTGCAGGCGGTCGGCCAGCTCGAGGTCGTGCCCCGGCTCCAGGTCCCGTACCGCGGCACCGTGCTCGAGGAGATGGACCTCGAGGCGGTGCTCGTGCGCCGGCCGCAGATCGCCCTCGTCGACGAGCTCGCCCACACCAACGCGCCGGGGGTGCGCCATCCCAAGCGCTGGGAGGACGTCGAGGCGCTGCGCGACGCCGGCATCGACGTCATCACCACGCTCAACGTGCAGCACGTCGAGAGCGTGAAGGACCTGGTCGAGCACATCACCGGGATCGCCGTCCGCGAGACCGTGCCCGACCGCATCCTCGATCGCGCCGACGATGTGCACTTCATGGACATCGCCCCCGAGGCGCTGCGCAAGCGCATGCGTCACGGCAACATCTACGCGGCCGACAAGATCGACCTCGCGCTTCGCAACTTCTTCCGTCCCGGGAACCTCGCGGCGCTGCGCGAGATCGCGCTGCGCATGGTCGTGCAGCGCTCCGGCGACAGTGGTGGCGAGGTGCGGCCGCCGCCTCAGGACGTGCTCGTCGCGGTCTCCGGGAGCGCGAGCTCCGAGGCGCTGATGCGTCGCGGAGTGCGCATCGCACGCCGCTTCGGCGGTCTCTGCACGGTGGTCATGGTGGTGCGCTCGGCGGAGGCGGCCATCGAGGCGGTGCACCGCACCCGTGCGCTCGCCGACCTGCTCCAGTGTTCGCTGATCGTGCGCGAGGGGACCGACGTCAACGAGCAGGTGCTCGCCGTGGCGCGCGAGCTCGGCAGCCGCCACGTCGTGCTCGGAGAGTCGCTGCAGCGGCCGCCGATCTGGCGGCGGATGCGGAAGACCCTGGTCGAACGGGCCCTCGAGGAGCTCCCCGGGGTGGACGCGCACATCATCGCGCGGGTCGAGGGCAGGCGGCGCGGCCAGCGGCCGTCCCCTCCCCGGGAGCTGCAGCGCCGCCGCCCCGAGGAGCTGCTCCGCGAGCTCACCCCCCAGCGCCGAGGGGCGCTGCGCATCTACCTCGGCTACGCGCGCGGCTGCGGCGCCACCACGACCATGCTCGAGGAGGGCCGGCGCCGCCGCGAGCGCGGGACCGACGTGGTCGTCGCCGCGGTCGACACCTCGGGGCGGCGCGAATGCGAGGGCGCGCTCACCGGTCTCGAGCTGCTCGGCGGCCGCTCGGAGGCGGCCGGGCGCCGGCGGCTCGACGTGGTCTCCCTGCTGCGCCGCAACCCGGAGGTCGCCTGCATCGACGACCTCGCCGGCGCGGCCGACGACGGCGAGATCCGCGCCGAGGTCGTCTCGCGGGTCCTCGACGCCGGGATCACCGTGCTCGCCACCCTCCACCTCGGCGACCTCCGCAGCGCGGCGGATGCGTTGAGAGGCGCCCACCGCGTCGCCG
>VBHE01000175.1:3757-5311 GCA_005889515.1 Chloroflexota bacterium
TGCTCGACGAGCGGCTGCGCCGTGGCGACCTCGTCCCGCCCGCGGAGATGGCCACCGCGCTGCGGGGCGAGTTCCGCCCCGAGCTGCTCGCGACCCTGCGCACCATGGCGTTCCGGGTCATCGCCGAGCACACCGACCGCCGGCTGGTCGCCTACATGCACGAGCGCAGCATCGAGCGGCCCTGGGAGGCGCGCCCGCGGGTCATGGCCTGCATCCCGCCGCGGCCGCACCTCGAGAACCTCATCCGCCGCGCGGCGCGACTCGCGGGCAGCCTCGACGGTGAGCTCCGGGTGGTCACGGTGCGCACCGCCGAACGATCCGACGAGGAGAAGGCGCAGCTGACGAGCTACGCGGACCTCACCGCCCAGCTCGGGGGCGAGTTCGTCACCCTGCGCGACCCCGACCCGGCCAACGCGATCGCCACCTACGCGCGCGAGATCCTGGCCACCGAGATCCTGCTCAGCCGCGGTCGCGAGGGCGGGCACTGGTCACGGGGGACGCTGCGCCGGCTGGTGTGGACGCTCACCGACGTCGACATCCACATCCTCGCGCGGCGGCGGTCCGACGATCGCCCTGCCGCCATCCGGGGCACGGCGCCGCAGCCGCGGAGGCTGTCCGCCCCGCGCCGCTGACTATAGTTCTGCGCCGTCCCAGTGCCAGGCAGACGGAGGACGACGCCATGACCACCGCCGACACCAGCGCCCCGGCCGTCCTCGCCGAGCGGCGTGACGGGGTGCTCGTCGTCACCCTCAACCGTCCCGAGGCCCGCAACTCGGTGAACGCCGCCGTCGCCTCCGGCGTCGCCGCCGCTCTCGACGAGCTCGATTCCGACAGCGGGCTGCAGGTGGGGATCATCACCGGCGCCGGCGGCTACTTCTGCGCGGGGATGGACCTCAAGGCGTTCGTGCGCGGCGAGTCGCCGCGCACCGACCGGGGATTCGCGGGGATCTGCCAGCGCCCGCCGGAGAAGCCGCTCATCGCCGCGGTCGAGGGCTTCGCCCTTGCCGGCGGGCTCGAGATCGCCCTCTCGTGCGACCTCATCGTCGCCGCGCGCGGCGCGAGGCTCGCCTCCCCAAGCGCATCCCCTACCACGTCGCCATGCTGATGGCGCTGACCGGCGAGCCGATCACCGCCGAGCGCGCCTACGAGGTGGGCCTGGTCGTCGAGACCTGCGAGCCGGGCGCCGCGCTCGAGGCCGCGCTCCGCATCGCAGGGCTGATCGCGGCCAACGGCCCTCTCGCCGTCCGCGTCTCCAAGCGCATCCTCCAGTCCGCGATCGACTGGGCGGAGTCCGAGGCCTGGGAGCGCCAGGCGGAGCTCGTGGGGCCGGTGTTCACCTCGGCCGACGCGCGCGAGGGGGCGGTCGCCTTCGCCGAGAAGCGCGCCCCGGTCTGGCAGGGGCGCTGACCCTCGGCAGGGGGCGGCCCCGAATCGCCGGTACAATGCCCCTGGAGGGCATGGGCATCTCTCCGGTCCGGTGGAGGAGGGCAGGTCGTGGCGACGAGGGTGCGGAAGGGCTCCTACCAGGCGTCGAAGGCCGACCTCACCGCCCGC
>VBHE01000175.1:5548-10575 GCA_005889515.1 Chloroflexota bacterium
GCCACCGCGCGCAGGTGCAGGATGAGCACCGATGTCGGGTGACCTCTCCTGCGCCGCCTCCGGCTGCGCCGCGACGACCGTGGTGGCGTGCGCGTACGTCGACCGCCGGGGCCGCCCCTGTCCGACCGCCTGGTGCCGCGACCACGTCGAGGCGGCCGGCGACCGACCCTACTGCCGGCGCCACGCCGGGGTGATGCGCGCCCGCCTCGCGGACCCCCAGGAGTCCATGCTCCCGGACCTCGAGTCGCGCGCCCCGGGCCTCATCGAGTGGCTCGCCCGCGATCTCGCCGAGGGCGTCGAGGCGGCGCTGCTGGCGACCGGGGCCGGCGACTCGGTCGCCAGCGAGGCCGCCCACACCGTGCACCAGGCTCGCGCCCGGGAGCGGACGTGGGAGCGCAGCTGGAGGCTCTGCCGGAACACCGGGTTCGTCCACCGCGTCTGCCTCCAGGTCGAGGAGGCGCACGACACCGAGGTCACGCTGGTCGTGGACCGCCGCGAGGTCGTGCGGCTGACCCCGCCCTGGATCGCGGCGCGGCTCAGCGGCGAGGTGGTCAGCCCCGAGGAGGACGCGCGCCGCCGCGCAGAGTTCCGCGACTCCCTGCNNNNAGCGTCCGGGTCCGCTGAGCGACCCCTCTCAACCAAGCCAGCGGCCGACCTCGACGGGACGGATCACCTGCTCGACCTGGGCACCGAGCATCCGCAGCTTGTCGACGAGCGCCTCGTAGCCCCGGTCGAGGTGGTACACGTCCTCGATCTCGGTCACCCCCTCGGCGCAGCAGGCGGCGATCACCAGGGCGGCGCCGCTGCGGATGTCGAGCACCCGCACCAGGGTGCCGCGCAGCGGCGTGGGGCCGGTGACGATGGCGCTGCGGCCGTCGATGGTGACCTGGGCGCCGAGCCTGCGCAGCTCCTCCACGTGCCGGAAGCGGTTGTCGTGGACCGCCTCGCTGATCGTGCTCGTGCCCTGCGCCTGGGTCATGAGGGTGACGAACTGCGGCTGGAAGTCGGTGGCGAACCCCGGGTGCGGCCAGGTGGTGACGTCGACGGGGCGCAGCGGGCGGTGGCGGTGGACGCGGACGTGGGTGGTCCCCTCCTCGACGTCGCAGCCGGCGGCGCGCAGCTTGGTGATCAGCGGACGCACGTCGGCGGGCGCGAGCTGCTCGAGGGTGACGTCGCCGCCGGTCGCCGCGGCCGCGACCATGTAGGTGCCGGCCTCGACGTAGTCGCTGGTCATGCTGTGGGACACGCCGTGGAGAAGCGCGCCGGTGCCCTCGACGACGATCTGCTCGGTGCCCGCGCCGGTGATCCGCGCGCCCATGCCGTTGAGGCAGCGGGCGAGGTCGACGACGTGGGGCTCGCGTGCGGCGTTGCCGATGGCGGTGATGCCCTCGGCGAGGCAGGCGGCCATCATCAGGTTCTCGGTGCCGGTCACCGTCGGCATGTCGAGGTCGACCCGGGCGCCGTGCAGCGGCAGGCGTGCGCTCGCCACGTAGGTGTTGTCGGTGATCTCGATGCTCGCGCCCATCGCGCGCAGCCCGACGAGGTGCTGATCGAGCCGGCGCAGCCCGATGTCGTCGCCGCCGGGGCGGGGGATGAGCGCCTCGCCGGTGCGGGCGAGGAGCGGACCGAGCATGAGCACCGAGCCGCGCAGCCGCCGGGCGAGCTCGGCGTCGGGGCGTGCCGACGGCGTCTGGTTGGCGCGCAGCCGCCAGCTCGAGCCCCGCGCCTGGTCGACGCCGACACCGAGGTCGCGGAGCATCGCGGCCATGGTGTCGATGTCCTCGATGCGGGGGACGTTGCGCAGCTCGACCGGCTGGTCGCTGAGCAGGCATGCGGCCATCGCGGGGAGCGCGGCGTTCTTGCTGCCCGAGGCGGCGACGGTGCCCTCGAGCCGCTGCGGTCCGGTGATGCGGAGCACGTTCATGGCGGCCAAGGGTACCCCCCGGGACCGCCGCGCCTCCCGCCGTGCGGGTCAGGCCGCCCGGCGCGTCCCCAGGGCGATGTGCACCGTGCGGATGCGGCCGCCCCCGGCCTCCACCATCATCGCCCCCGGCCGGTCGAAGGTCTCGCCCGACGCCACCCGACCACGGCTGTCGAAGTCGACGGTGACGTTGGTCTCCACCCCGCTGACGCGTTCGATGCTCAGGGTGTGTCGAGGAGGCGGCGCAGCTGGAGGTGCCCGCGATGGCAGACGAGCAGCGCGCCGACCGGGAAGAAGAGGTGTGCGTCGGGGGCGAACAGCTCGGCGACCGCGTCCTCACCGTCGTTGACACGCCGGATCAGCTCGACGGCGAGCTCGCCGGCGTTCGCCGGCGCGGACGGCGCGGACGGGACGGGGGGCGCCGCGATCGCGGGTGGCTCGAGGACGGCGGTCGCGCTCGCCACCGCGATCCCAGGGGCCGGCAAGGCGACGAGCGGACGGCGGTCGTGCTCGGCCCGCTCGTGGTGGGCGTGATAGTGGTCGGAGACCTGCTGCCAGGACGAGCCGTTCACCCCGCCGGGGAGCGGGGTGGCGCCGTCGAAGTAGCGCACCGAGCCGGAGGCGGCGTTGCGGTACTCGCCGGGGCTCACCACCGTGCCGGCGGCGAAGCGCACCGGGTGGGGGTGACCCTCGGTCGCGGCGGCATGCCGGGCGAGCGGATCCGGGCGTGTCTCCACCACCCGGTAGTGGTCGGACACCTGCTGCCAGGAGGACGAGTTGGTGCTCCCGGGGAGGGGCGTGCCGCCGTCGAAGAAGCGGACGCGGCCGCTCCCGGTGCTGCGGTAGAGCCCGGCAGGCGGAATGCTGCCGGGTGGGAATCGAACGGGTCTGGGTGCCATGACGGAAATCCTGCTGGGGTGTCGGGCGACGCTCCGGTGGCGCACCGGAGCAGGTCAGCCGGAGAGGCCGCGCGTCAGGAGCGACGCGGCCTGGGGACTACCCCCAGGGGGGGAGCCAGGTGGCCCAGCGCATTCCCGTCTTCACACCCAGAGCGTAGCAGCCGGTTCGCGATCTGGAAACCGTGATTCGATCTTGTCACGGGTCCTCCGGGTAGGTCTGGGAGAGGCGCCCGCCGAGGTGGCGCATGGGCCTCGAGCTCCCCGGGCTCGCCGGTCCACAGGCTGCGGAGCAGGCCGGCGAGCTCGGGCGCGCGCTCGAGCGGGAGGTGGGGTGCGCCGCATCGTCCTCCTCGACGCTCCGGGGGGTGGTCGGCTGGCAGCGCTGGCGGGAGATCGACCTCCGGCACTCGCTGGGCGCGGTGCGGGTCTCGCTGCGACGCCTGGTCGGCGAGGGACGGCTGCCCGCGCAGCTCGTCGACGTCCACGCCCACGTCCTGCTCGCGGCGATGACCGAGCTCGCGCTGCTCATCGCCCAGGCGGAGGACGTCGAGCAGGAGTCAGGACGCGCCGACGCGGCCATCACCGGGCTCCTCGAGGGCCTCTTCGGCGCCGCTCAGCGGTAGCCGACGTGGAGCAGGAAGCGGGCTCCCACCGCCAGCATCCGCGGCGGCGGCACCGCGAAGTCGAGGGCGTCGGAGATCCGGTCGATGACGTTGAAGATGGCACAGACGTAGGCGGCGTCGCGGATGGCGGCGTCGTCGACGCCGGCGCGGTGCAGCGCCTCGACGTCGGCGGGTCCCACCTCCTCGGGATGGAGGGTGAGCCGCTGCAGGAACCCGAGGGTGGCGCGCAGCCGCTCGCCGACCGGCGCGGTGCGCCAGTCGTCGAGCACGGCGCGCGTGATCCCGGCTCCGAGGGCCACCGACGCGACCGCGCCGTGGTTGGCGGTTCAGAACGGGCACTGGTTCTGCACCGAGACGAAGGCGGCGAAGAGCTCGCGCTCGCCCACGCTCCACGACGACGGTCCGCGCATCACCCGCTGGGTGACCGGCACCGCCTGGGCGCCGAAGAGCTCGGGGCGGTGGAGGAAGAGCTTGACGACGTCGGGCGCACGGCGCCGCGAGCCGAAGCCCATCAGCGCGAGCCGCAGGCGGTTCCGCAGGGAGTGCTCGGTCTCGACGCAGCGCAGCCGCATCTCAGGCCTCGCCGAGCGCGGCGAGCGCGGCGTCGAGCCTGCGCTGCCCGGCGCCGAGCGCCGCGGCGATGGTGAGCTCGAGGATCTGCGACTCCGTGTACCCGGAGCCGCGCAGCGCCTCGACGTCCTCGTCGGTGACCCGGTAGGCGTGGCGCACCACGGTGTCCACGTAGCGGGCGGCGCCGGCGTCGGCGATCTCCCCGCCGGTGAAGGCGGCGCGGCGGATGAGCGGGTCGAGGGTGCCGGGGCCGTCCACGGCGGTGCGCACCGCGCGGGCGAGGTCGGCCCTGCGGGTGTCGGCGCTGGACTTCCGGAGTCTCGGCACGGTGGCGCCAGTCTAGTGGCGGGGTCACGACCCGGGAACAGTCGAGGAGCCGCGCGTCCTCGCGGCTACGCTGCGGCCATGACCCAACCTCCCCTCTCTCCGGACGGCCGCTGGTGGTGGGACGGCCAGGCCTGGCAGCCCGTTCCCGACATCGCCCACCCGGCCGCTCCGACCCCCGGCCCCGCAGCCTTCGCGGCCGCACCGACCGGCGGACGCTGGGAGCGCGGCCTGCGGCTCGCCCGCGCCAGCTGGGATGTGCTGCGCTCGAACCCGGCGCTCGGCGTGCTCCCGCTGCTCTCCTTCGCCGGCCTGGTCCTCTACCTGCTCCCGCTCCTCGGCATCGCCGCCGGCATGGGGGCGTTCGACCCGTCGCAGCGCCCGGTCGCCTACGTCCTCCTCGCCTGGTACTACCTCGGCGCCTCCTTCATCAGCATCTTCTTCAACGCGGCGCTCGTCGCCGGTGCGATGGCGCACCTGCGCGGTGAGCGTCCCGGCGTCGCCGACTGTCTGCGCATGGCCGGCGCCCGCGCGGGCCGCATCCTCGTCTACTCGCTGATCTCGGCGACGGTGGGGCTGGCGCTCCGCCTGGTCCGCGAGGAGTTCGGGATCGTCGGCAAGGTGGTCGCCGCCGCCGTCGGCATCGCCTGGGGCGTCGCCACCGCGTTCGCCGTTCCCGTGCTCGTCATC
>VBHE01000285.1:0-3352 GCA_005889515.1 Chloroflexota bacterium
GTCCTCGGTGACCCCGGTGCCGCTGGTGACGTTGGTCACGTAGTTGGGGGTGCAGCCGAGGTGGGTGCAGATCAGGTAGACCGCGTAGTAGCCGCCGTCGTCGCGGATGATGCTCACCCGCTTCTCGGTGATCTGCAGCGGGTTGCCGACGGTGATGGCCTCGGGGTCGACGTCCGCGGTGAAGGCGAGCGGCTCCTCGAGGTTGGCGTTGGGGAAGAGGAAGCCGAGGGTCTTGATGCCGCCGAAGAGCGACCCCGCGATCGACGCCAGCACCGCCATCAGGAGGATGAACTGGCGCCGGGTCATGTCCGCCAGCCGGTGGAGGCGGCCACGCGGGGTGTCGTACGGGTTCAGGCCCATGGATGCCCTCGACGGCGGCTCTGGACCCCCCGGGAGGGGGCGGAGGCTTGGGTCATTCTACCTATGCCTGGACGGGACTGGGCCTGGCCGGGAGGCCTACACGAAGGGGTTGTTGGCGGGTGGGGTGACGATGTCGGCGAAGACGATCGTCGAGATCATGATCACGACGAACGCCAGCACGATCACCAGGCATCCGTAGTCGGATCGAAGAGCGAGGATCAGGCGTTCCACCGGCGGGGAGTCTCCGGACGGTTCTGAGGCCCCCAGAGGATAGCCGCCCCCGGTCCGGGGCCGCCACCCGCTCCCCGCTCAGCGCGGGGGCGCGGGCGCGAAGCCGACGAGGTAGGCGGAATTCACCAGGGCGAAGCCCCGCTGCACCGCGCGTGGCTCGCCGGGGCCGGAGAGCCACAGGGCGGAGAGGTTGGTCACCGGGAAGAAGCCGCCACCGTTGCCGCAGAGATGGTCCTCGAGACCGCCGCCCGGCTCGAGGTGGACCTCGCAGAGCATCGAGAAGGCCTGGGAGTTGAGCTGCACCGGGACCCGCTCCTTCTCCCGCCAGGCCTCGCGATGGCGGGCGGTCTCGCCCGCCTGGTCGCGCGGGCAGACGAGGCTGATCGCCGCCTTGACGACGCTCAACCGCTGGACGCCCTGGCCGATCCGGAGGTGGTGCTCGGTGACCGGCTCGACGGCGGCGTCGCGGAGCTCGAGGCACGGGCCGGGGATGGACACGATGTCGGTGAGCCGCTCCTCGACCGGGCCCTCCAGCTCTCCGGACAGCCGGAGGAAGGAGGTGTAGATCTCGACCCTGCGCCACCTGCTCATCGTCGGAGCGCGCGGCGGCGGCGGCTAGGAGCGGCCCGCGCCGGCGGGCGCCTCGGCGTGCAGCGCCTGCTGGGCCGCGGCCCGCTTCTGCTGGCCCGCCTGGACGGCGCCCACGATCATGAGGAGCAGGGCGACGGCGGCGAAGGCGAGGCCGATGAGCACCTTCCCGAACCGCGCCCCCTGGAAGAAGGGCTCGGCCGGCTGCTGCTCGGCGTCGATGAACGACTTCTCGACCGGCGCGGCCCACACCGTGGAGATGAAGGAGATCATGAGCAGGACCGTCGCGGCCATGTCCCAGAGGGCCGCGACCCTGACCCGTCCCCGCCGCGGGCGGCTGGTCGCCCAGAACGCCGCGAGCGAGATGGCGAGCAGCACCACGTATCCGTTGAAGAGCGCGAACCCGAGGATCGCCGACGCGATCTCGTGGTCGGTCATCCCGGTGAACAGGTTCATCCGGAGGTGAGGATAGCGAGTCGGACCGCGGGCTAGTGTCCCGCGGGGGCCGGCGACGGGGGCTGGGCCTGCGACGAGGCCTGGGCGGGTGGCGGGGCGTTCAGGGACTCGGCGCGGATCACCACCCGGGTGCCGACGTCGGCCCAGCTGAAGAGCAGCTTCTCCGCCGCGAAGGGCACGTTGACGCAGCCGTGGGAGCCGCCCGCCTCGGTGCCCGGGCCGTAGGTGGCCCGCCACGGGGCGTCGTGGATGCCGTGCCCCGCGTTGGTGAACCAGAGCACGTAGGTGACCGGGCTGTCCGGGTACCAGTACGGCGACCACCGCGGGAAGTCGGAGCGCATCACCCAGGGATGGCTCTTGCGCAGCACCTGGAAGTTGCCGGTCGGGGTGGGGAGCGCGGGGCGGCCGGTGGTGACCGGGGTGGTGACGAAGGTGGCGCCGTCCTGGTAGGCGGCGAGCTGCTGGTCCTTGAGGCTGATGAGGATCACCTTGCCGACGCCGAGGCTCGCGGTCACCACCTTTGCGCTGAGCGGGGCGACGAGCGCCCCCGCCTGGCCGGCGATGCCGTTGAAGCGGTCGGCGGTGCCGGCCTGGTCGAGCTGGGGCTGGAGCGCGTCGAGCTGCGAGGGGACGGTTCCCGGGTCGATCTTGTAGCTCATCGCGGTCTGGACCGCCTGGCGGGCGTCGGACATCGCCGCATAGGCGCTGGACCGCGCCGAGAGCAGCTGGGCGATGGCGTTCGCCGGCGGGCTGACCGCGGCGGTCACGGCGTCGAACTGGTCCTGGGTGGTGGCGGCGGCGAGCTGCGGGTGCACCGCGGTGATCGCGTCCGCCCACGGCTGGATCTGGAGCTGCGGGAACCTGCCCGCCTGGGTGACCAGGCCGTCGGCCCGGGCCACCGCGCCCTGGGCGCGTGCCTGGCTGGCGTTGAGGGCGGCGAGTGCCGCGTCGGCGGCGCGCTTGGCGTCGGTGCGCTGCCCCAGATCGGTCAGGTGCTGGCGCACCGCGACCACGGCCGCGTCGACCTGGGCGGGGGTCGACGCCCTGGCGACGCTGTCGCGCACGGCGGCGAGGAAGGAGGCGTCCGCGCTCGCGTCGAGCCCCACCGACTGGGCCGCGGCGACCGCGGCGTCGAGCTGGGAGAGGAGGGCGGTGACCCGGTCGCGAGCCCCGCCGGTGGCCGCGACCTGGATGGCGTCGACCCGTCCCACGAGGCTGCGCAGCCCGGCCGCCTGGTGCCGCACGCGGCCGATCTCGCCGTTGTCGAACCAGCCGAAGTGCGGCGCGACCGGGCTGCCGGCCATCAGCGCCGACTCCGCCGAGAGCACCGGGGCGAGCTGCGTGCCGGTGATGCCGTCGCTCTGCGCGCGCGCCACCGCCGCGTCGATCACCTTCTTCGCCGCGGCGCGGTCGGCACGCGCCTGGGTGAGCCGGGCCTGCTGGTCGTGGTAGACGCCGAGGCCGGCGCCCGACCCCACCACCATCAGGATGGCGACGAGCGCGAGGGCGAGCCCGGCGACCAGCCTCCGACGTGAGCGCAGGTGCATGAGGCGGGACGGCCGGCTGAGCTGCAGGGACGGATCGGAAGTACTCATGGGTGTCCAACCAAACGCATGTTGGGGTGGGCTCGTTTCGCCCCGAGGCGCGGGGTGGAGGCCGACTCGTGGCCGCGATCGGGGGGAGGTGGTGATACGGCGGGTGCAACAATAGCGTGTAG
>VBHE01000285.1:3553-15290 GCA_005889515.1 Chloroflexota bacterium
CACCGGGGTGCGCGAACGGCGCCGGATGGGCTCCGGCGAGACCGCCTCGACGATGGGCGCCGAGGCCGCCCGGGCGGCGCTGGAGCGCGCGGGCAACCCGAGCATCGACGCCATCCTCCTCGCCACCGCGAGCCCGGACACGCTCTTCCCCTCGACCGCCTGCCTCGTGCAGCGCCGCCTCGACCTCGGCGGCGTCCCCGCCTTCGACCTCGCCGCCGCCTGCAGCGGCTTCATCTACGCGCTCGTGCTCGCCGAGGCGATGAACGGGACCGGGCGGATCGGCACCGCGCTGGTGATCGGCTCCGAGGCGATGACCCGGCTCGTCGACTACGGCGACCGCTCGACCTGCGTGCTCTTCGGCGACGGCGCCGGCGCCGTGGTGCTCGGCGCCGCCGCGGAGGGCGGGATGCGGGCCGCGCGCTGGGGCGCCGACGGCAGCCAGTCCGACCTCATCTACTTCGGCCCCCCCGCCGACGACCTCGACGCCGACCCGGGCATCCGGATGGCGGGGAAGGGCACCTTCCGCCTCGCCGTCGAGCGCCTCACCGAGACCGCGCAGGGGCTCTGCGCCGACGCCGGCTGGGCCGTCGAGGACGTCGACCACGTCATCCCCCACCAGGCCAACCTGCGCATCGTCGAGGCCACCGCGAAGCGGCTCGGGGTGGGCATGGACCGGGTGTTCTTCAACGGCGACCGCTTCGGCAACACCTCGAGCGCCTCGATCCCGCTGGCGCTCGCCGACGCCGACCGCACAGGGCGGCTGCGCCGGGGCGACCGCATCGTCTCGGTGGCCTTCGGCTCGGGCGCGACCTGGGGTGGGGTCGCCCTCGAGTGGTCGCTCGAGCCGCCGCCACGGTGAGCGCCCGCCCGACGCCGCTGCGCGGGCCCGGTCCGCAGCTGCGGCCGGTGGCGCCGCCCGGGACCGTCGCCTGCCCGGCCTGCGCGCGCCGCGTGGTCGCCGCCCGCTGGGAGGAGACGCTCGGAGTCTGCCCGGCCTGCGACCACCACGCCCGCGTCCCCGCCGCCACCCGCGCCGCCCAGCTCGCCGACCCGGGCACGCTGGAGTCGGTGCACACCGCCGTCGACGACCGCGACCCGCTCCGCTTCGACGACGGCGTGCCCTATCCGGAGCGGATCCTCGCGGCCCGCGCCGAGACGGGCGCGACCGAGGCCGTGGTCACCGCCCGGGGGGAGGTCGCCGGCGTGCCCGCGGTGATCATGTCCATGGAGTTCGGCTTCCTCGGCGGCTCGCTCGGGTCGGTCGCCGGCGAGCTCTTCGCCCGCGCCTGCGAGCTCGCCGTCGCCGAGCGGCGCGCCCTGCTCGGGGTCTGCGTCTCCGGCGGCGCGCGGATGCAGGAGGGGATCGTCTCCCTCGCCCAGATGGCGCGCTGCACCACCGGGACGTCGATGCTCGCGGCGGCGCGGCTCCCCTACGTCGCGGTGCTCGCCGACCCCTGCTTCGGCGGGGTCACCGCCTCCTTCGCCACCCAGGCCGACGTCATCCTCGCCGAGCCCCGGGCGCGGATCGGCTTCGCCGGCGGGCGGGTGATCGAGCAGGCGGCGCACTCCAAGCTCCCCGACGGATTCCAGACCGCCGAGTTCCTGCTCGCCCACGGCATGGTCGACGCGGTGATGCCGCGCCACGAGCTGCGCGTCGGCGCCGGCCGGGTGCTGCGGGCGCTGACGGGGGCGTCGTGACCGAGGCCACCGACACCACCGCCCGCGAGCGCGAGGCCATCGCGGCGGTCGACCTCGCCCGCCATCCCGGCCGGCCGCGCGCGCTCCAGGTCATCGCCCGCATCCTCACCGACTTCACCGAGCTGCGCGGCGACCGCCTCTTCGGCGACGACCGCGCGGTGGTCGGCGGCACCGCCCGCCTGGGCACGCGCTGGCTGATGGTGATCGGCCAGGAGAAGGGATCGGACGCGCTCACCCGCGCGGTGCACAACTTCGGGATGCCCCACCCCGAGGGCTACCGCAAGGCGCAGCGGCTCATGCGCCTCGCGGAGCGCTTCTCGCTGCCGGTGGTGTGCCTCATCGACACCCCGGCCGCCCACGCCGGCGTCGGCGCCGAGGAGCGCGGCCAGGCGTGGGCGATCTCCGCCTCGCTCTCGCTGATGCTCGGCCTGCGCGTGCCCATCGTCAGCGCGGTGCTCAGCGAGGGCGGCAGCGGCGGCGCGCTCGCCCTCGGCGTCGCCGACCGGGTCCTCGCCTTCGAGAACGCCGTCTACACCGTCGCCCCGCCGGAGACCTGCGCCGCGATCCTCTATCGCGACGCCGCCCAGCGTGCCCGCGCCGCCGCGGCGATGCGCCCGGGGGTCGACACCGCCCACGACCTCGGCCTCGTCGACGAGCTCATCCCCGAGCCCGAGCCCGGCGCCCACGCCCACCCCGAGCTCGTGGTCGCGGCGCTCCGCGGAGCCCTGGCGCGCCACCTCGACGAGCTCTGCCGGATGACCCCCGACGAGCTGCTCGCCTCTCGCGCGCGGCGTCACCGTCTGGCGGCGGGCTGAGGCCGGGCCACCGGCGCACGTGCCGGCGGCCCGCCTCGCGCTCATCCCTTCCTGGTCAGGCCGTCCAGTGATAGAACCCGCGAGGGCAGTGGTTTCCTGCGGTGGAGAACGCGCGCAGCGCGTTCAGCTTTGAACCTGCAACGCCGAAGGCGTTGCTCCACCCGTGCCCACGGCCCGTGAAGGGGCGGCCGTGCTACGGCACTACGGTATGGCCGTCGCTGGGCAGGATCCCCGTCACCGTACCGTCGGTCCCGATCCTGGGTGCCCCGTCATTCGGGTCGGTGGGATCCAGCTTCGCGCAGGAATGCGGGGTCGCGTGGATGTACTGGCCGAGCTGCGAGTAGGTCGGCACCGGTCCGGGGGCGCCGGAGGACGCGTCGGCGTGGTCGTTGCGGTAGGCGTCGACCGCGGCCTGGACGGTGCCGACGTCGGTGCGACATGCGGCGTCACCGCCGCGATCGTGGACGCCGGCCACGTTGAATGCGACGATTGCGGCCAGAACTCCCAGGATGGCGATGACGACGAGGAGCTCGATCAGGGTGAACCCCGACTCGCCCCGGCGACGCGAGCGCACCGGGCGCCTCGGCTGCCTCATGTCTTCCTCCCTACGATGAGCATCGCTCACCGATAGTTGAACGTGCGCGTCGACAAAGTCTTGCCGGGAGCGGGCCCCACGCCGACCTCGATCGACGACCCCGGAGACGACGCGGAGCCGCTCACCGAGCCCGTCGCCGCGTAGGTTCCGGGGACCGGGCCGGTCGCGGGCGCGGCGGCCGCGGGGCAGGGGATCGCCGCACCCGAGGCGTCGTGCGCCGACATCGGCCCGAAGCTCACCACCGCGCTGCCGACGTCGACGGTGCCGCTCAGCCCGTCGCAGCCCGCCCCCTGCGCGACCGCGCTGCGGGCGAAGACCGCCGGCCCCGCGGCGAGGGCGTGGGCGGCGTCCGCCGCGGTCACCGCGCGGAGCGTGCCCTGGGTGCCGCCGGCGAGGCGCAGCACCGCGACCCCCCACAGGGTGAAGAGCCCGAGGAAGGCGAGGGCGATGAGCAGGGCCTGGCCACGCTCACCGCGGCGGCGGCTCAGCACGGCCGCGGCTCGGTGACCAGGGGACGGGCGGTGAAGGCCGTCCGCTGCAGCGATGCGGCCGGCCCCGCGCCGAGATCCACGGTGACCGCATCGGTCCAGCCCGCCGCCGCGACCGCGTCCGCGCTCAGGGTGTCCACCTGCCGCCCCAGCTCCGCGGAGGCGGCGGCGCCCGCGGCGGTGAGGCTGTCACGCCAGAGCACGCCGCCGGCGAGCCGGTAGCGCACCGCGTCGCAGCCGCCCGCGGGGTCGGGCCAGGCGAGGCAGATCGGGCTGCCGGCGGCGCAGAAGGCCGGCAGGGTCACGGGGCAGGCGCCGAGCGTCGCCGCCGGGGTGACGACGCAGCCGGCACGGCTCACGTCCTCGCTGAGGGCGCGCTCGACGGCGAGCGCGTCGCCGGAGGCGCGCAGCCGGTCGGGGACGCCGCCGGCGCCGAGGGTGCGCAGCCCGACGTCGACCGCGGCGGTGAGGGCGACGCCGACGAGGGCGAGGATGCTCAGCGAGACCAGCAGCTCGATCAGGGTCATCCCCCGCTGGGCGCGCCGGCGGCCGCGTCGCGGGCTCATGTCCCCGCCCCCTTCCAGACGTCGCGGCTCAGCGTCCTGCCGGCGGCGCTCACGGTGACCGTGACCCGCTGGATGCCGTAGTCGCAGACCTGGCCGGCGTCCGGGGTGCAGGAGGAGCCGGCCACCGTCCCGCGGGTCACGTCGCAGAGGATCGCGGACGCCGCGACCGGAGCGCCGGCGGCGCCCAGCACCGGAGGCGCGGCCGGCCGCACCACCGCGGAGACGGAGGCGGTGACGCCGGGGACGGCGACCGCGTAGGCGACGCCGGATGCGAACCCGGCGCACGGGGCGTACGGCGCCGTGGTCACCTCGTCGGACGCGCTGCGCAGCGCGTCCGTCAGCGCCGCCTGGGAGCGGGCGGCCGCAGCGCTGCGCTCGGCGCCCGCGAAGCCGCCGAGCATGGCGGCGATCCCCGCGCCCATCACCGCGACGGTGACGAGCATCTCCACCAGGGTGACGCCGCGCTCGCCGCGGTGCCGCCGCCGAGCGGTCCTCACCGGATCGCACCGGCGAGCGAGTAGATGGCGCTCACCATCGACACGGCGAGGAATCCCACCATGGTGGCGACGCCGACAACGAGCACCGGCTCGGCGACCGCGGTCAGCCGCTTGATCCGGTACTCGAGCTCCTCCCCGTACATCACCGAGGCCTCGGCGAGGTGGACGTCGAGGGTCCCGGTCTCCTCGCCGACGCGGATCATCTGGGTGACCATCGGCGGGAAGAGGCCGGTGCGCCGCAGCGGCCGGCTGAAGCCCTCGCCCACGGTCATCTGCGCGGCCACCTCGCGCAGCGCGCGACGGTACACGCGGTTGCCGGTGGTGGCGACGATGACCGGGAGGATGCGGGTGATCGGCACCCCGGCGACGAGCATGTCGCTGAGGGTGCGGCAGAAGCGCTCTACCGCCGCGGCGCGCGCCATCCCGCCCACCAGGGGCAGCCGGAGCACCAGGACGTCGCGCGCCATGCGTCCCGAGTCGGTGCGCAGCACCCGGCCGAGCGCGAGCACCAGGACCAGCACCCCGAGCAGGATGGGCACGGCGTGGGCGTGCAGGGTATCGGAGACGCCGAGGAGCACCCGCACCGCCACCGGCAGCCCGGTGTGGTACTCGCGGAAGAGGTCGCGGAACTGGGGCAGGACGAAGGCCACCATCCCGGCGGCGATGAGCATCGCCATCCCCAGCACCACCGACGGGTAGGTCATCGCGGCCCGGATCCGCCGCCGGGCCGCCGCCTCGCGCTCGATGTGCCGGCCCGCCTGGCCGAGCACCGCGACGAGGTCACCGGAGACCTCGGCCGCGCGCACCATGTCGACGGTCAGCGCGGGGAAGACCGCCGGATGGGCGGCGAGGGCCTCGCTGAGCGAGGCGCCGCGCTCGAGGTCGGCGATCATCGCCGCGCAGGCGGCGCGCATCCGCGCCGAGCCGCTCTGCTCGGCGATCGTGGTGACCGCGGTGACGACCGGGATGCCGACGCGCACGAAGGTGGCGAGCTGGCGGCAGAACATCACCACCTGGTCGGGCCGCACCCCGGTCAACGCGGACGCGAGCGCCACGGGCGAGAGTGCGCGGCGGCGGCGGCGCACGTCGACGACGCGCAGCGAGCGGGCGAGGAGCGCGTCACGCACGTCATCGGACCGCGGCGCCTCCATGAGGCCGCGGACCGGATCGCCGTCGCCGGTGAAGGCCTTGTATGCGTACAGCTGCACCCGGCGGCCCCTAGATGATGTACACGGTGCGCATCACCTCGGCGATGGTCGTCCCACCGGCGTCGATGACGTCGCACCCCGCCTCCTGCAGGGTGCGCATGCCGCCGGCCACCGCCGCCTCGCGAAGCTCGGCGTGGGTGGCGCGATGCACCACCAGCTCGCGCAGGCGGTCGTCGAGCTGCAGGCACTCGAAGACCCCGGTGCGGTCGTAGAAGCCGGTGCGCGCACAGCGGGGGCAGCCGCTGCCCGTCCGGGTCTCCACCGGCGGCGCGCTGCCGCGGACCGACTGGTAGAAGGCCACCTCCTCGCGGCGCGGCTCGTAGGTGGTGCTGCAGCGCGCGCAGACGCGGCGCACCAGCCGCTGGGCGACGACGCCGACCACCGCGGAGGCGACGAGGAAGGGCTCGATCCCCATGTCGAGGAAGCGATGGAGTGCGCCGATGGAGTCGGCCGCGTGCAGCGAGCAGAGCACGAGGTGACCGGTGAGCGCCGACTGGATGGCGATCTCCGCGGTCTCGACGTCGCGCACCTCGCCGACGAGGATCACGTCCGGGTCCTGGCGCAGGATGGCGCGCAGGCCGTTGGCGAAGGTCATCCCCGCGAGGCGGTTGATCTGGATCTGGTTGATGCCCGCGAACTGGTACTCGACGGGATCCTCGATGGTGGTGATGTTGCGGGTGGTCCGGTCGAGCTCGTTGAGCGCCGAGTAGAGGGTCGTCGTCTTCCCCGCGCCGGTCGGTCCGCTGACGATGAGCAGGCCGTAGGGGGAGCCGATGATGCGGCGCAGCCGCTCCTGCTCGAGGTGGCCGAGACCGAGCTCGGCGAGCGGCACCAGCGAGCGCGAGCGGTCGAGCAGGCGGAGCACCACCTTCTCGCCCCAGATCGTCTCCACGGTGGCGACACGGATGTCGATGGCGCGGCCGTCGAGCTCCACCGCGATCTGGCCGTCCTGGCTGCGGTGGCGGTCGACGATGTCCATGTTCGCGAGGATCTTCAGCCGCGAGGAGATCGGCGCCGCGAGCGAGCGCGGCAGCGACTGGAAGTCGTGGAGCGCGCCGTCGACGCGGAAGCGGATGCGCAGGTGGTCGGCCTGGGGCTCGAGGTGGATGTCCGAGGCACGGTCGCGAAGCCCCTGGGTGAGGAGCAGGTCGACGATCTGCACCACCGGCGCGTCGGCGCGCAGCGGCAGCACCTCGGCGGGTCCGCGCGACAGCCGGTCGGCGTCGACGGCGCGGCGCACCGCCTCCTGGACGCGCTCGGTGACCGTGTAGTGGCGGTCGAGCGCGCGCTGCACCGCCGCGGGCCCGGCGAGCTCGAGCACCACAGGCCGCTCGGCGTGCGCGCTCAGCGCGGCGGCGAGACCGGTGTCGTCGGGGGTCGGCGTGGCCGCGTGGAGCCTGCCCTTCTCGTCGAGGCGCAGCGGCACCACCCCGCGCGCACGGGCGAATGCCGCGTCGACGGCGAGCAACGCCTCCTCCTCGATGGTCTCCTGGTCGAGGTCGACCGCGGTGCGGCCCATCTGCTCGCCGATGGCGGCGAGGATCTCGGCCTCGGCGACGCCCAGGTCGAGGAGATGGTCGCCGAGGTGGCGCGGATCGCGACGCTGCCGGCGCAGCGCAGCCTGGACGGTCGCGGCGGACGCGGCCCCCCGCTCGACGAGCAGCTCGCCAAGCGGACGCCGCGATCCGGGCACCGCAGGTGGCACCGCGTCCCGCCGAAGCAGCTTCACCTCGTCTCGGAGGCCTCCGAGGCGCGCTCCGTCGCCGGTGACCCCTTGAGCTCGACGGCGTTGGTGCCGTGCTCGTTCGCGTCCAAGGCGAAGTCGCCCTCCGGGTATGCGAGCGCCCGGGAGCGGAAGGCGAGCAGGTCCTCCTTGCGGAAGCGACGGTGCTGCCCCGGGGTCACGAGGGCGGGTCGCAGGAGCCCCCGTTGGATCGCGCGAACCACCGTGGGCTTGGACACGCCGAGAAGCTCGGCCGCCTGCCCGGTGGTCAGGTACTCACTCATTCCCCACCTCGATCATCGTTCCCCTCCCGGCCTCCGGGGTGAACCGGAGGCTCTCCGGCGCCCTGGGGCCCCGGATGCGCTGACTCTTCAGCGCTACAAAGACAACGCACGCTCGCAAGAAGCCTTGCATCTCCCCCGCCCCGCGAACTGCGAGGCGCTTCGAACGCACCCTCTGGCGCACCCCCGGGGCAGCGTGGTAGCCTGCTCCTCGAACCTTTGTTCGCGGTGGCCCCTCTCCCGTGGCGCTCTGTCACCGAGGCCCCATGCCCTTCCGCCTGCTCCACATCTCCGACCTCCACCTGGACCGCGCCTTCGCCGGCGTGGGCTGCTTCGGAGAGGTGGCGCGCCGCCGCCGTGAGGGGCTCCGCGACGCGCTGCGGAGCGCCGGCGAGGCGGCCCGCCAGAACCGCTGCGACGCGGTCACCATCGGCGGCGACCTCTACGAGCACGAGCACGCCGGGCTCGACACCGGCCGCTTCCTCGGCGACACCTTCGCCTCCTGGCAGCCGATGCGCGTCTACCTCGCCCCCGGCAACCACGACGCGCTGCTCCCGGGCAGCCTGTACGAGCGCATCCGCTGGCCCGCGAACGTGCACCTCTTCACCGGCGCGGCGCTCGAGCCGGTCCCCCTCGCCGACGGCCTGAGCCTCTGGGGGCTCGCCCATCGCGACCCGGCGTGGAGCGGCGACCCGCTCGAGGGGCCGGAGGTCGGCCCCGGGGTCCACCTCGCGCTCTTCCACGGCGCCGAGCTCGGCGGGCGCCCGCCCGGCAAGTCTCTGCACGGCCCCTTCCAGGCCGAGCGCATCGCCCGGCGTGGCTTCGCCGCGGCGCTCTGCGGGCACTACCACCGCCGCCGCATCGACCCGGTCGCCCGCCTCCTCTATCCCGGCAGCCCCGAGCCGCTCACCTTCGACGAGGAGGGCGCGCGCGGCCCGGTGATCGTCGAGATCTCGGAGCGGGGGATGGTCGACTACCAGCCGCTGACCCTCAACCGCTGGACCGCGGTGCAGCACGACTGCGACCTCGAGGGCTCGGCGTCCTCGGGTGAGGCGGTGGAGCGGGCGCGCGCCGCCGCGCGCGAGGCGCTCACGGGGAGGGCGCCGGAGCGTTCGATGCTGCGCCTGACCCTGCGCGGCGACGTCGACCCCGACATGCCCCTCGACCTCCCCCTCGTGGAGGCGGCGGTCGCCGACGCCACCGGGGCGGCCACGGTGCGGCTCCGCGACCTCACCAGCCCGGCGGTCGACGTCGCCGCGGCCGCCTCCGACCGGACCGCACGCGGGGCGTTCACCCGGGCGGTGCTCGCCGCCCTCGACCGGGAGGAGGACCCCAACGAGCGCGCCCTGCTCGACGAGTCCCTCCGCTACGGCCTGCAGGCCCTCGCCGGAGCGGAGGTCGGCCTGCGATGAGGCTCGAGCGCCTCGAGGTGGGGGGGTTCGGTCGTCTGCGCGACCTTCAGCTCGACCTCGCCCCCCGGCTCACGGTGCTCTGGGGGGCCAACGAGGCGGGCAAGTCGACCGTCCACCGCGCGGTCCGGGTCGCCCTCTACGGCATCGCCGCCGGCGGCCCCGGTCGCGCCGTCGAGCGCAGCGACTGGGTGCGCTGGCAGCCGTGGGACGCCGGCGGGTACGGCCTGGCGCTGACCTACTCGCTCGCCGGCGGGGCGCGCTACCGGGTCGCCCGGCGGCTCGAGGAGCGCGAGCAGGTCGTCCAGGTCCAGGAGATCGGCGGCCGGGACGTCACCGACCGCCTCCGCAGCGGCCGGCTGGTCGTGCCCGGCCAGTTCCACCTCGGGATCGACGAGGCGGTCTTCTGCGCCACCGCCTGCCTCGGGGAGGACGGGCTGCGTCCCGACGCACCCGACGCCGCGGCGCAGCGCGCCGACCGGCTCCAGGAGGCGATCCAGCGGCTCGCCGACTCGGCGAGTCGCGCCACCGCGGCCGAGGCGCTCTCCCGGCTCCGCCAGGCGATGGACCGGGTGGGCACCGAGGCACGCTCGCGCAGCCCCCTGGGGCTGGCCACGTCGCGACTGCGCCGGGTCGAGGGCGAGCTCGTCCGGGCGCGGGAGCGCAGCGACGCCACCGCCCGGGAGATGGACCGGCTCACCGGCCTCGAACGCAGCGCCGCAGCCGCAGCCGCCCGCCGGAGCGAGTGCGAGCGCGAGTGGCTGGCGGGACGGCTCGCGGTGCTCGGCGCCACCCGCCGGGCGCTGGCGAGCGGGCAGGAGGAGGCGGCGCGGCTGGAGGCCCTGATCGAGGGCTGGCGCGGCTTCGCCACCTTCCCGCTGGAGCGCGAGGAGAGGGTCACCGCCCTCGGCGGCGAGCTCCGCCAGCTCGAGGAGGTCTCCGCCGAGGCCGAGCGCCGCTGGGGCGCCGCCCGCGAGCGGCTTCGCGCCGCCGAGTGCCGTCGGGTCGAGATCGCCACCTCCATCCGCGCCCTCGGCCGGGTGCCGCGCATGGAGGCGAAGGACCGCGAGCAGGCGCGCACCCTCGCCGCCGAGGTCGCCGCCGAGGGTGCGGTGGCCCGGCGGGCCGAGGAGCTGCGCACCGCCGAGGCCCGGGCGGCCGGGCTGCGCCGCGAGATCGCCGCCACCGGGCTCGGGGTCATCCCCCCGGCGGAGCTCGACCTGGTGGGGCCGATCATCTCCACGGCGGTGACCGGTCCCCAGCGGCGGCGGCTGCGCCCGGTCCAGCGCGGCACCGGCGCCGCGGGGGCCCTCGGTGCGATCGGCTGCCTCGCCTCCGGCCACGGGCTGATCGCCGCGCTCGTCATCGGCGCCGCCCTCGCGGTGATCACCGCCAGCCTCGTCGTGGAGCGCTTCTTCGGGGGCTCCGCCGCGGCGGCGCGGCGCCAGCTCGGCCACCGCTGCCCGGGTCTCGACCTCACCGAGGACGGGCTGCGCCGTGCCGCCTCGCGCCTCCCCGACCTCCGCCGGCTCCACGCCGACCGCCAGCGCCAGGAGCTCCTCGTCGAGGCGGGGCGCGGCGAGCTGGAGACGGCGACCGCCCGGATCGCAGCGCTCCGCGACCGCTGCCTGCAGCTCGCCGCGCGGATCCCGGTCGAGGTCCCGTCGGCCGGCGGCGCGGCCGAGATGGCCGCCGCGGACGGGCTGCTGAGCCGCGCCCGCCAGGCGCTCACCGCGGTGGCCGCCGCCGAGGACGCGGCGCGCCGCCGCACCGAGCTCGAGGCCGAGGACGCCCAGCTCGCCCGGGACGAGGCCGCCGCCCGCGAGCTCCGTGAGGAGGCCGAGCGCAAGGCGGGGGCACGCGCCGAGCTCGCCACCGAGCTCGCCGGCCACCTCCGCAGCGCCGGGCTCGCCGCCGACCCCGACACCGCCCGGGCGGTGGCCGCCTTCCGCCAGGGGGCGGCGACCCGACGCCAGTTCGAGACCGCCCGCGATCGCCTCGACGAGGTGCGTCGCCGGCTGGCGGCGATCGGCGCCGGCGACGAGCAGGCCCTGGTCCGCCAGGCCGCCCAGCTCGAGAAGGAGCTGCGCCGCCGCGGCGGCGACCCCGACGTCGCCGGGGTCGGCAAGCCCCTCGACGCCGCCGCGCTCCGCCACCTGGAGATCGCCGCCGAGCGGGCGCGTGAGGCGGCCTCGTACGCGCTCACCGAGGCGTCGGGGCTTCGCGAGCGGCTCCGGGGGATGCTCGACTCGCTGCCGTCGATCGCCGACCTCGAGGACGAGCGGGCCGCCTGCGTGGTGGTGCGCGACCGCGCCCTGCGCCAGCTCGAGGCGCTCCGCCGGGCGAGCGCGCTCATCGAGGAGTCCGCGCGGCGGGTCCACCGCGAGGTCGCCCCCCGGCTCGCCGCCTCGGTCGCCGGCCGGCTCGCCCTGCTCACCGAGGGCGCCTACGACGAGG
>VBHE01000176.1 GCA_005889515.1 Chloroflexota bacterium
GTGAGGCCAACTCATGGGCGGCGATGCAGCGCAAGCTCGGACCCGACCACGCCCAGCGCCAGCGCGACCGCTGGGACCGCTACCGCGCCGGCACCCTCGACCGCGAGGGGTTCCTGGTCGAGCAGATCGCCGACCTCCGTGGCCAGGAGTCGCGGCTGCTCGACGAGGTGGTCGCCGAGGTCGAGTACCACGACGGCGTCGCCGCCGCCTGCGACGCGCTCCGCGCGGCCGGGGTGCGGCTGGCGATCGTCTCCGCGGGGATCACGGCGCTCACCGGCCGGGTCGCCGCCGACCTCGGCATGGACCTGCACCGCGCCAACACCATCCACATCGCCGACGGGCTGTTCACCGGGGAGGGGGAGATCGCGGTGCCGCCGGGGAGCAAGGCGCGGGTCTTCGCCGAGACCGTCGAGGCGCTCGGCGTCGAGGCGGAGGACGTCGTCGCCGTCGGCGACAGCCCCGGGGACATCGACATGTTCCAGGTCGCCGGACTGGGGGTCGCCTTCTGCCCGGTGAACGCCCAGACCGCGCGGGCGGCGGACGTCATCATCGACACCGCGGACATGCGCCGCCTGGTGCCCCTCGTCCTGGGAGGCGCACACCGATGAGCGGTCGACCGGGACGCCAGTACCACATCGCCTGCGGGCCCGGGGAGGTCGGGGGCTACGTCCTGCTCCCCGGCGACCCGGGTCGCTGCGAGCGCATCGCCGCCCACCTCGACGGCGCCGCCAGGGTCGCCGCCAACCGCGAGTACACGACCTGGACCGGCACGCTCGAGGGGGTGGCGGTGAGCATCACCTCCACCGGCATCGGCGGCCCCTCGGCGGCGATCGCGGTCGAGGAGCTCTGCACCATCGGCGCCCACACCCTGGTGCGGGTCGGGTCGTGCGGGGCGATGCAGCCGTCGCTGCGGCTCGGCGACGTCATCGTCGTCCAGGCGGCGGTCCGGGACGAGGGCACCAGCGCCCAGTACGTCCCCCTCGCCTGGCCGGCGGTCGCCCACATCGACACCGTCGACGCGCTGCGCGCCGCCGCCGCCGCCGCCGGGGTGCGCCACCAGGTCGGCACGGTGCAGTCGAAGGACTCGTTCTACGGCGAGATGGAGCCGGGGCGGATGCCCGTCGCCGCCGACCTCGAGGCCCGCTGGCAGGCGTGGATCCGGAGCGGCGTCCTCGCGTCGGAGATGGAGTGCGCCGCGGTCTTCGCGGTCGCGGCGGTGCGGGGGGTGCGCGCCGGCGCCGCGCTCGCCGTGGTCAACGCGGCGCCGACGGTCGACGCCATGCCCGATCCCGCGAGGCTGCCCCTCGACAACCTCATCCCGGTCGCCGTCGACGCGATCCGGCGGATGATCCGCGCGACCGCCCCGCCCCGACCCGGCTGAGGTCCGCTACCCCGCCTCGGCGATGTGACCGTCGAGCCGGGCGAGCACCTCGGCGGGGCTGGCCAGCTCCCGCGGGCTCGTCGTCGCCTCCGGAGACGGGGGCATCCCCCAGGTCGCCCGCCAGACCGTCATCCCGCAGTGGCGGCCGGCGTCGACGTCGACGTCCCGGTCGCCGATGTACACCGCGCGGGTGGTGGCCACCCCGAGCCGCCGGGCGGCGAGGAGCAGGCCCTCGGGGTCCGGCTTGGGCCGGCGGACGCAGTCGAGGCCGACGACGGTCTCGAAGTGGGAGCGCAGCCCGCAGGCGGCGAGCCCCCACTCCAGCGGCTCCAGCCGGCGGGACGACACCACCGCGAGCCGCACCCGGCGGCGGCCCAGCCCGGTCAGCACCCGGGGGATGCCCCGGAAGGTGATCGGGCTGATGCGCCGGTCGAAGAGGGGCAGGACCTCGTCCGCCCGGCCCGGCCAGGCGAGCTCGAGGCGCTCGATGATCGGCCGCCCCTCGGCGGCCCAGAAGAGCTCGGCTCCGGAGGCCGCGCCGGGGTCGCCGGCGAGCAGCTCGGCGACCGCCGCCTCGTCCGCGCCGCGGCTGTCCACGAGGGTGCCGTCGTAGTCCCAGATGACGGCGTCGAAGGCTGGCGTGGTTCGGGTGCGGGATCGATTCTTCACGGGATCAGGAGGTGGGCGTGTCGCGGGGGTCGCGAAGGCCCGTAAGGCAGATAACTCGCGCGACGGAGAAAACGTGCGCCCGGGGGCCGGCTCAGCGGAAGAGAAGCGCCGCGGCGATGGCGCCCGCGGCGACGGGCGCTCCCAGGCACACGGCGAGGGTGGGCAGGGGGTCGTCGGCCGGCGGCCACCAGGTGCGGGGCAGCGGCCGTCCCACCGGCACGCGAGCGCGCCGCTGCCTCGCCGGCTGGGCGAGAAGGGCGATCGCGGCGACGAGGGCGAGCGCGGTGAGGAACATGGTCTCGGCGAGGACCGCCGCCACCTGGCCGTGGCCGGCCCGCCAGAGGGCGGCGGCGGTGGCGAAGGTGAGCAGTCCCACCACCGCCCCGCACAGCCCGGCGAGGACGCTGGCCGGCACGCTCACACGTCGCGGTGGGGTGGTCATCACGACCGAGCGTACCATCGCCCGCCTCGCCCCGGGAACGTCGCAGTCCGGAAACAACCAGAACTGACGACCTTGACCTGCGGGGGCCAGTTCCCTACTCTGCGGAGTCCACCCGAATCGGCGGTGCGGTTCCCTTCGTCCCACTCCACGTCCACCCCAGGAGCCCCGCATGCCCTCGCGCTCACGTCTCGCCGCCGCCGCGCTCGGCGCCACCGCGGCCGCCGCCCCCACCCTGGTCGCCGCGACCAGCTACGTCGTCCGGCCGGGCGACACCCTGTCGGCGATCGCGGCCCGCCACGGCACCACGGTGAGCGCGCTGGCCGCGGCCAACCAGATCAGCGACCCCGACCGCATCCGGATCGGACAGCTGCTCCACATCCCCGACACCGCCGCGGGGCTGCCCGGCTACACCGCGGGAACCCCGGACGTCGAGCAGTACACCGTCCAGCGTGGCGACCACCTCGCGCTGATCGCCCGGCGGTTCGGCATCG
>VBHE01000177.1 GCA_005889515.1 Chloroflexota bacterium
TGACCCCGTCGACGGCCTGGATCCCGCCGTAGCGGACCCCGACCTCGCGGGCCTCAAGCAGGAACATTGCGGTGGACCTCGGGGGCGACGGTGATCCGGCGGGGCCACGGCCACCGGCCGCGGGGCAGCCGCAGCGCCATGCCGCGGAGCTGCTCGCGGCTGATGAGGACGAGCAGCAGCCCCACCCCGGCGACCAGGTTGGTGGCGTTGGGGCCGAAGGTGCTGTCGGTGAAGTGCCGGGTGAGCTCCGGGGGCATCCACCCGTAGAGGATCCCGGCGACGAGCGCGGCGGCGATGCTGCGCTGGCCGGCGATCACCACCAGGCCGAGCAGGAAGATCGACTGCAGCGGGTTGAAGGGCGCCGGGCCGACGCTCTGGATCTCGAGCGCGTAGAGCACCCCCGCGAGCCCCGCCAGCGCCGCACTGATCGAGAAGGCGGCGAGCTTGGTGCTGACCAGATCGACGCCGCGGACGCTGGCGCCGACCTCGGTGGTGCGCAGCGAGATCATCCGCCGCCCCAGCGACGAGCGCCGCATCGCGGCGACGAGGAGGCAGCAGCCCACGAGCACGCCGAGGAGCAGGTAGTAGAGGGTGTGCTCGCCGGAGAGGTCGAGGGGCCCGAGCACCGGACGGGCGACGACGAGGCCGTTCTGGCTCTCGGTGATCGTCGAGTTGTTGAAGGCCGCGTCCTGCAGCACCTGGGCGAAGCCGAGGGTGACCACCGCGAGGTAGATGCCGCGCAGCCGAAGCGCCGGCAGCCCGATCACCACGCTCAGCACCGCGGCGGCGAGGATGGCCGCGGGGGCGGCGAGATAGAGGGGCAGGCCGACCCGTGGGGCCATGAGCCGGGCGAGGGTGAAGGCGCCGACCCCCATGAACGTGACCTGGGCGAGCGAGGTCTGGCCCGTCCATCCGGTGATCACCACTACGCTGAGCGCCGCGACGGCGAAGATCAGCGCCAGCGACATCGAGAGCAGCCGCGCCGGACCGAGCACCGAGGGCATCGCGGCGGCGGCCGCGACGAAGGCGGCGAGCGCCAGGGGGGCGGAGGCGCGGCGGGCGACGGTGCTCATGCGCGCTCCATGACCAGCCCGCCGCGCCGCTGGAGGAGCAGCACCGCGAGGATGAAGAGGAAGACCGCGATGTCCCCGTTTCCCTGGGTGGTGGGGAAGAACTCCTGCGCGTAGGTGACCAGCTCGCCGAGGATGAGCCCGCCCACCATCGCGCCGGCGAGGCTGTCGATGCGCCCGACCAGGGTCGCGCCGAGCGCCTGCAGCGCGATCAGGGTCAGCAGGAACGGCGCCACGGTGCGGATGACCGGGCCGAGGAGGATCCCGCCGCCGAGCGCGATCGCCACCCCCAGCGTCCAGCTGCCGACGGTGACGAGGCGGACGTTCACGCCCTGGAGCGCCGCGACCTCCGGGTCGGCGGCGACGGCGCGCATGTGCAGCCCCAGCCGGGTCGAGGTGAAGAGCCGGTTGAGCGCGAACGCGGTCAGGGCGGCGATGCCGAGCACCACCAGCCCGTCACGCGGCACGGTGATGCCGAGGAGGCTCAGGCTGTCGGGCGACACCAGCGCCGGTGCCGAGCGGGGGACGTTGCCGAAGATGATCGCCACCAGGCTCTGGACGACGAGCAGCACCCCGAGGCTGGAGACCAGCTTCACCGTCGTGCTCGCGCGGCGCAGCGGCCAGCCGATCAGCTGGCCGATCCCCAGCCCGATGGCGGCGCCCAGCGCGATCACGATGACCACCGCGAGCAGCGTCGGCACGTTGTGCTCGCGCAGCGCGATGTAGCTGAAGGCGCCGAGGGTCGCCATCCCGCCCTGGGCGAGGTTGAGGGTGCGCGTCGTCCGGTAGATGGCGACCACGCCCATGGCGAGGAGCCCGTACACCGCCCCCTGGATGAGCCCGAGGACGGCGTCGGTGGCGTACGTCGAGACCGAGGCCGCGACCGGGATCACGGCGGGCAATGCCAGGCGTGGTCGGTCCAGCGCAGCGTCCCGCCGGCGATGGTGACGAACTGGGCACAGCGGTGAGGCGCGTGACCCGGGTAGTCGGGGTCGATGCCGAGCTTCATGTCCATCGGTGGGGTGAGCCCGAGGTCGAGGTCGTGGATGCCGTTCAGCGCGGAGATGATCGCCGCCTGGTCGGCGTGGAGATCGGCCGACAGGGGGACCTTGTTGACGACCTGGGCGAAGAGCTGGGCGCCGAGCCAGCCCTGCTCGGCGACCGAGTCCCGGGGCGTCCCCGGGAAGTAGTGCTGCACGGTGGCGAGCAGGCTCGCCGCGGCGCCGCCCCCCTCGAAGGGGAGGAAGGGCGAGATCGCCACGGCCCCGTCCTGCTCGCCGCCGGTCTGGCCGAACTGCGCCGCATAGCGGGGGTCGTACCCGATCTCGTAGTTCACCCACTTGGGGTGGTACGCGTTGCTCTGCGCGGCCTGGACGAAGCGGTCGCCACAGCCGATGTCGCAGAACCACATCAGCAGGTCGACGCCGTCGCCCTTGAACTTCTGGACGATCTGGTCGTACTGCGAGGCGCTGGGGTCGACGGTCTGGATGTCGACGTTGCTGTAGCCGAGCTTCTTGAACTGCCCCACCGCCCCCGCCTCGGCGGCGGTGAGCTGGGAGACGTTGTAGCCGAAGATCCCGGGGTGGGAGAAGCCCATGTGATCCTTCGCGTACTGGGCCATGATCGCCCCCGCGTCCTTGATCGGCACGTCGACGCTCACCTGGTTGGGGAACTTGTAGGCGTTCTCCTCGTAGGGGTCGATGCCGATCAGCGGGACCGCCTGGCCGGCGTTGTCCCCGCCGGGGTTGGCGAAGTACGGGTCGACGGTGTCCTGGCCGAACGGCGAGACCATGGCCACGACGGCGAGCACCTTGTCGTCGGCGACCAGCTGCTTGGCGTCGGAGAGCGCGGTGGTGTTGCTGGTGGCGTCGTCGAGGACCTGGTACTGCACCCGGCAGCCGTGGATCCCGCCTCGCGGCGTTCTTCGCCTCGGGGAACTGGAAGAACCCGGAGAGCGAGACGATGCTGCCGACGGTCATGACCCCGCCGGGGAAGGGGCAGACGGTGGGGGCGACCGCGTTGGGAACGCTCGGTGGACGGGCCGGAGCTGCGCCGCCCGGCGCGCCGACGGTGCCCCCGCGCGAGATGACCGGCGGCGCCGCGCCGCCGGAGGCGGGCTGCGAGGAGGTCCCCGACGTCCCCGCGGTTCCCGAGGTGCCGGTCGAGGTCCCGGGCTCGGTCGCCGGCAGCGGCGTCGCCTCCCCGTTGGTGGCCGGCTCCTGCACCGCCGCCGCCGTGCTCTGGTCGTGGGTGGTGAGGGCGTGGTACAGCCCGGCACCGAATCCGACGGTGAGCACGATGGCGAGGACCGCGGCCGTGATGAACAGCTTCTCGATCCGCGTCAGCAGCATTCCGTCCTCACTCCTCGCCCCCTCCCCCACGACAAACCTGTATGCGAATCTACGCCATTCGTTCCACCGGCGCCGTCCCCCCTCGGGGGGAAGCCCTGTCACCCACCCCGGGGAACCACCTGAGCATACGACCCGGCCTCATCCCAGGGAGACCGCGGTCACCCGCCCGTCGTTGCCGATCGCGTAGAGACTGCCTCCGCCCACCGCCAGCGGACTGCGCACCCCGCTCTTCAGTGTGAGCTTCTGGAGCAGCCTCCCCGTCCTCGCGTCGATCGCCAGCATGTCGCCCTGCTCGTCGACGGTGATCACCCGCGCACCGACCAGCACCGGCGGGGCGAGGGTGGTGCCGAGCTGCACCGTCCAGAGCTCGCGCCCGCTGGCGAGGTCGAGGCGGTGGAGCTTGTGGTACGCGCGGTCGACGACGAGGACGCCGTCGCCCGCGGGGAGCGGGGCGGCGACCACCCCGGAGGTGATCGGCTGCGTCCACAGCACCCTGCCGGTGCCGGCGTCGAAGGCGTCGGCGCCCCCGATGGTGCCGACGATCACCTTGCCGGTGGTGACCACCGGGGTGGTGAGGGGCAGGGCGGTGGTTGCGGTCCGCCACAGCTGCCGCCCCCCGGAGGCGATCGCCTGGGCGGCGTTGTCCCAGGCGGCGACGTAGGTGGTGTCGCCGTCGCCCGCCGGCGGCCCCGGGGTGAAGGCGGCGAGGGCCGCGACCGAGCTCGCCACCGCGTTCTCGGCGTTGACCGTGTAGAGGCCCCACTTCACCGTCCCGGACTCGGGCCGGCCGCCGACGATCTCGAACCGCGAGCCGGTGGAGAGCAGCCCCCCGGCGGACACGGAGGGGATGTCGAGCCCCTTCCCCACCAGCTCGTGGTTGCTCATCGAGACCACGTGGAGGATCCCGTGGACGCCGTTGGCGGTCTGATCGGGCCGCGACTCGACGATCGCGATCGAGCAGCCGTTCACCGCCGGCGGGCCGACGCTGCCGCCCCTCTGGTCGGCCGTCGCCCAGTGCCAGCGCTCGACCCCGTCGGCGCGCGACAGGTCGGCCACGCCGCCCTGCTGGGCGACGATGAGGTCGTCGCCGGCGAGCACCGCCCCGCCCGAGGCCTTGCCCGCCCGGGTCCAGCGCACCGTCAGCGTCCCGGCGGCGCCCTGGGCCTGGCCGTCGTGGGCGGGATCGCCCTGGAGCTGGCCCCAGACCGGGCTGCCGCAGGAGGGGCCGCGGCCGGCGATCGCGGCGGTGACGATGACCGCCACGGCGACGACGACGATCGCGGCGCCGACGGCCGCGGTCCAGCGCGCGGTGATGGGCAGGCGCCGCCGGCCAGGCATGGGCTGGGAGTGTAGGCGCCCGCACCCGTCCGTCGGGGCGCTACAGGAGGAGCCGGCGGGCGGCGCCGAGGGCGGCGGTGAGGGCCGCCCGGTCCTCGGCGGCGATCCCTCCGGCCGCCTCCGGCGGGAGCTCGAGGGGGCGGCCCCCGAGGGCGGCCTCGACGGCGGCGGCGAGGCCCCGATCGCGGGGCCGCTCCGCGGTCACCGCGGCCACGGCGCCGGCGCGCACGGTGAGCAGCAGCGCCGCCCGCCGCGGCCGGGTGAGCACCACCCGGACCAGGCCGCAGCCGGCGCGCACCTTCCAGCAGCCCGGCGAGCCCGCGGCGGGACGGGACGGCGATCCTCGAAGCCAGCGCTCCACCCCCGGCAGCGCCGCCTCCTCGGCGGCGGTGAGCTCGCCGGGGACGAGCCGGGTGGCGCACCCCTCCTCGACCGCGTCGCGGAGCGCCGCCGTCACCGCCGCGGCCCCGGGGACGGCCCCCGTGGCCTGCTCCACCGACCCCATCTGGGCACGCAGCTCCGCCGCCATCAGCCGGCGGGCCGCGCCCGATGGCAGCCGGAGCGCCTCGACGAAGAGGTCGGGATCGAAGGCGCCGAGGACGTTCCCGCCGAAGACCGAGGCGGCGCCGACGGTCGCCGAGCCGCTGCCGCAGAGCTTGCGCCCGGAGCCGGTGACGTCGGTTCCCGGGCCCGCCGCCGCTGCCACCCCGAGCCGGGCGTAGGCGCCGACCGCGGGACCGAGGCACCAGCGCAGTGCCGC
>VBHE01000178.1:0-1674 GCA_005889515.1 Chloroflexota bacterium
GCCGAGTACTGCTTCTTCTGCATCGGCCGAGTGTACCGGGACGGGGCACCCCGACCGGTCACGGGCTGAATCGGCCCTCAGGAAGGGAAGGCGGGTGCTGATGGACGACCGGATGCCGGGGGGAAAACCGCGCGCTGGCCGGTGTGCGCGGCTGCGGCGGCGCCGCGCCGCGATCCCCCTGGCGCTCATGCTCGTGGCCGCCGGGGTTCCCACGGTGGCGGCCCGCGGGGTGCCCCCGAGGGCGACTCCCAGGGCCACCCCGGCCCCGGCGCCTCCGCCCGACTCGCTCGACTTCCAGCTCCAGGAGTCGATGCGTCGCAAGACGGCCATCGACGCCACCAAGAAGAAGCTCACCGGCGAGGTCCAGGCGGCGAGCGACCAGCAGCAGAGCCTCGCCTCGCTGATCGCCGCCAACCGCAAGGCGATCACCGACACCATCACCCAGATCGCCGCCGCCGACAAGGCGATCACCGACACCATCACCCAGATCGCCGCCGCCGAGAAGACCTACCGCGAGGACGTGGTCCGCGAGCGCGACGCCCGGGCGCGGCAGGCGATCCTCGAGCGCCAGGCGGTCGCCGACCGGGCGCTGCTCGCCGCCTTCGTGCGCAGCCGCTACGTGCACGCCGAGGGCTTTCTCGAATACCTGGTGAGCAGCGACTCCTTCGGCGAGCTGCTCTCCCGTGCGGCCATCCTCAGCCACCTCACCGACCGCGGCACCGAGCTGGTCCGCCAGGTCCGCGAGGACGTCGCCGGCGCGGCGGCGGCGGCGACCGCGGCCGCCGAGGACGGCCGGGCGGCGCAGCAGGCGGCCGCGCAGCTCGCCGACCAGGAGCGGCAGCTCGAGGAGCAGATCTCCAAGGAGAAGGCGCTGATCGCCAAGCTCGGCGACGGCATCACCGCCGCGAATGCGGAGATCGTCGCCGCCGACGCCCAGGACGCGGCCCTCGCCCAGGCGATCGCCGACCTGCGGGTCCAGGAGATCGACCGCGCCATCCTCGCCGCCGAGCAGGCGGCGTGGGACGAGGGCGAGTACTACTACCAGCACCACCTGGTCGTGGGCACGGCGAAGCCGGTCCCGCCGGGGCAGGCGCGGTTCATCTGGCCGGTGCCGGGCTCCGAGATCACCCAGTACTGGGGGCCCTGCGGCTATCCCTTCGAGCCGTCGTGGTTCTGCTATCCCCACTTCCACACCGGCATCGACCTCGCCGCGCCGATGGGGCACCCCGTCTACGCCGCCGCCGACGGGGTCGTGGTCGCCGCCTCACGGAGCGACCAGGGATACGGGAACCACGTGATCATCGCCCACGACAGCCACACCTTCACGCTGTACGGCCACCTCGAGAGCCTCGCGGTCCATCCCGGCGACACCGTCCACCAGGGGCAGCTGATCGGGATGCTCGGCTCCACCGGCAACTCCACCGGGCCGCACACCCACTTCGAGGTCAGGGTCGACCACAACCCCGTCGACCCCGCCCCGTACCTGCCGCCCCTGCCCGACGGCACCAAGGGCCCGCCCGCGCAGCAGTGACGCCGCCGGGGCCGTCCCGCGGAACCGATTCGGTAGAGTAGCGCCGCCCGTTCCGGGATGGCCGCCGGCCGGCGTGGCGGGTCGTGGCCGAGGAAGCAGGGAGCTCTCATGAACGTCGTCGTCTGTGTCAAGCAGGTCCCCGA
>VBHE01000178.1:1717-2288 GCA_005889515.1 Chloroflexota bacterium
GGTCCTCGACCCCGGCGACGAGTTCGGCATCGAGGCCGGTCTGCAGCTCGCCGAGGCCCACGGCGGCCAGGTCACCGTGGTCTCCATGGGCCCCGAGAAGGGGCTCGACGCGATCCGCAAGGCGCTCGCGATGGGGGCCGCCAAGGGGGTGCTCATCAGCGACCCCGCGCTCGCCGGCGCCGACGCGCTGACCACCGCGAAGGTCCTCGCCGCGGCGATCCGGCGCGAGGGCTTCGACGTGGTGATCGCCGCGACCGAGTCGACCGACGGCTACACCGGGGTGGTGCCGCAGGCGGTCGCCGAGTACCTCGGGGTCCCCGCGGTCACCTTCGCCAAGGCGGTGGAGAGTGACGGCACCACGCTCAAGGTGCGGCGCCAGACCGAGGCCGGCTACGACCGGGTCGAGGCCGACCTGCCCGCGGTCGTGAGCGTGACCGCGGGGGTGAACGAGCCCCGCTATCCCTCGCTCAAGGGGATCATGGCCGCGAAGTCGAAGCCGGTCGACCGCCTCTCGGTCGCGGAGCTCGGCCTGGGCGCGCTGGGCCCGGGGCAGGCGATCGTCTCGGTGGTT
>VBHE01000178.1:2326-2826 GCA_005889515.1 Chloroflexota bacterium
CCTCCAGGAAGGTGATCTGAGATGGCGCTCGACAGGGTCTGGGTCTTCACCGAGGTCCTCGACGGACAGCCCATCACCCCCGCGCTCGAGCTTCTGACCCGGGCACGGAGCCTGGGGAGCACGGTCGAGGCGGTCTGCCTCAGCCCCGAGGCGGGATCCGCCGCCGCGGTGCTCGGCGCGCACGGCGCCACCACCGTGTACGCGGGCACCGACCCGGCCTACGCCGACCTGCTGCTCGGCGGCCCCGGGGCCGACGCCCTCGCCGCCCTCGCCGGTCAGCATTCGCCCGACCTCATCCTCTTCCCCACCACCTACACCAGCCGCGACGTCGCCGGCCGGCTGGCGGCGAAGCTCGACGTCCCGGTGATCTCCAACGGCCTCGACGTGACCGTCGACGGCGGCGTCGCCGTGGAGAGCTCGATCTTCGGGGCCAGCCAGATGGTGAGCACCCGCTTCGAGGGCGCCCGGCCGGCGATCGTGCTGATCCGGCCCAAGTCCTT
>VBHE01000178.1:2842-5146 GCA_005889515.1 Chloroflexota bacterium
GTCGTCCCGATCGAGACCCCGATCGCCGACCAGCACCGCGCCGCCCGGGTGGTGGAGCGGGTGGTCGACAAGGCGACCGGTCCCAAGCTCGAGGAGGCGCCGGTGGTCATCAGCGGCGGCCGCGGCCTCGGCGACCCCAAGAACTTCGCCCTCCTCGAGGAGCTCGCCTCCCTGGTGGGGGGGGCGGTGGGCGCCAGCCGGGCGGTGGTGGACGCCGGGTGGGTCCCCTATGCGATGCAGGTCGGTCAGACCGGCAAGACGGTGAAGCCCACCGTCTACATCGCCGTCGGCATCAGCGGGGCGATGCAGCACACCGTGGGGATGAAGGGGGCCAAGAACATCGTCGCCATCAACAAGGACGCGGAGGCGCCGATCTTCAAGCTCGCCGACCTCGGCATCGTCGGCGACGGCCTCAAGGTGGTGGGCCAGGTCATCGCGGAGCTCAAGGCCCGTCAGGGCTGACTTCTGACGATCCGGACAGGGGCCGCAGACGCTCGACTGTGCGCTCTTGTCTGAACTCGGCAGATCGTCCCGTATACTCGCCGGTCGGATGGATGACAAGGTAATAGTCGACCTGCTCGGTCAGGTGGGGAGGCTCTTCACCTCGTCGCTCGAGCTGAAAGAGACGATTGACTTCATGCTCAAGGCGACCTCTCAGCTGGTCGCCTGCGACGCCGCGACCGTCTTCCTCGCCGACCCCGAGGGGCGCACCCTCGCCGCCATGGCCACCTTCCCCTACGTCGAGAGCGTGGGCAAGGTGGCCCGGTTCGACGTGGGGGAGGGCATCGTGGGCTGGGCGGTCAAGCACCGCACCACCGTGGCCGTCGACGACGCCACCAAGGACCAGCGCTTCAAGACCCTCGACCTCGCCTACGCCCCCAGGTCCACCCTGGTCATGCCCCTGGAGTCACCCCGGCACCAGGTCGGCGCCCTCTGCCTCGCCCGCCGCTCGGTCCAGCCCTTCACCAGCCTGGAGCAGGCGATGGTGGGGATCATCGCCAACCAGGCGGCGATCAGCATCGACAACGCCCGGCTCTACGCCCAGCAGAAGGAGCAGCTGGCCGAGATCGAGCTGCAGAAGCGCGAGGTCGAGGTGGCGAACACCCAGATCCGGGAGATCAGCCGGCACAAGAGCGAATTCCTCGCCAACATGAGCCACGAGCTGCGCACCCCGCTCAACGCCATCCTCGGGTTCAGCGAGATCCTCAAGGACAACCTGGTGGGGGACCTCAGCCCCGCGCAGCGGCAGGAGTGCCTGGAGAACATCCACACCTCGGGGCGCCACCTGCTCGAGCTGGTCAACGACGTGCTCGACCTCAGCAAGGTCGAGGCGGGGAGGATGGAGCTCGCCTACGAGACGTTCGCCGTGTCCGCGGCGTTCCGAGAGGTGCGCAACGTGATCCGCTCGCTCAGCGAGCGGCGCGACCTCACCCTCACCGACGACATCCAGCCCCCCGACCTGGAAGTTCGTGCCGACAAGAGCAAATTCAAGCAGGTGATGTACAACCTGCTCAGCAACGCGATCAAGTTCACCCCCGCGGGCGGCAAGGTGTGGGTGCACGCCCGCGCCGCCGACCCCGAGCTGGTGGTGGAGGTCGGCGACACCGGGGTCGGCATCGCCCCCGAGCACCAGGAGCTGATCTTCACCGAGTTCTTCCAGGTCGAGGGCGAGGCCACCCGCCAGAGCCAGGGCACCGGCCTGGGGCTGTCGCTCACCCGCCGGCTGGTCCAGCTCCACGGAGGCACCATCTCGGTCGAGAGCGGGCGCGGGCTCGGCTCGGTGTTCACCTTCCGCATCCCCCTGCTCGGCGTCGAGGGCGACAACGGCCACGCCCGGAACCGCATCCTTCTGATCGAGGACAATGCGAGCAACCGAGAATTGACCAAGATGGTCCTCAACGGCAACGGCTTCCGGGTCGACGTGGCCACCGACGGCAACGAGGGGCTGGAGAAGGCACGCACGGAGCTGTACGATCTGGTCCTCATGGACGTCAAGCTGCCCGGCCTGGACGGCATCACCCTGACCCGCATGCTCAAATCCGACCCCAAGACGGCCCGGATCCCGGTCGTCGACCTCACCGCTCACGCCATGAAGGGGGACGAGCAGGAGGCCCTGGCCGCCGGCTGTGCCGCCTACATCACCAAGCCCATCGAAGTCGCACAATTCGTCCGTCGAATCACCAGCTTCCTGGAGGCGGGTCGTCCATGAGCAGCAATGCGGGTAAGACCATCCTCATCGTCGAGGACGATCAGCCCAGCCGTGAGGTGGTCAGGCTCGCTTGCTCCGCCCAGAACCACACCCTG
>VBHE01000286.1:0-5511 GCA_005889515.1 Chloroflexota bacterium
GGCCATGCGCTCGTCGAGGAACGCCCACCAGCCGCCGGCGGCCTCGGCGGCGGCCTCGACCACGGGAGCGGGGTCCTCGGTGAGCGCGGCGAGGGCGTCGAGCGACCACGAGGCGTGCTCGACGTCGAGCCCGGCGTGGAGGTCCCAGAACCGAGTGGCGTCGGCGCCGAGCCGGTGGTGGGTGCGCAGCCCCTCGGCCTTCGACGCGGCCACCTCGGGCACCTGGAGCTCGTAGGCGAGCAGGGCCGCGAGGCCGGTCACCGGCCCCTGCGCGACCCGCCGCCGCTGCAGGTCGAGGAGCGCGGTGGTCGCCGGAGCCGGCGGGTCGGACGGCGCCTCGACGGCGGCGGCGAAGCCGTCGAAGAGCTCGAGGTGGCTGGGAGGGCCGACCTCGTCGGCGAGGGTGCGGAGCACCGCATCGCGGCCCGGGCCCGACTCCGTGCCCGCGGCGACGCCGCCGAGCAGCCCGGGAAGCGCGGCCTCGAGATGGCGGTACTGGGCGGCGTAGGCGGCGAGCTCGGAGGCATCGAGCTCACCCCGTTCCCAGCGGCGGTAGAAGGGATGGTCGAGGAGGCGGCGGCGGGCGACGACGGCGGTCAGCTCGCGCTCGAGGAGCTCGCGGTCCATGTTTCGAGCGGCGCCGCCTCAGCACCCCGGTCAGGGCGACGAGCGCGAGCAGCGCCGCCGGGGCGGCGAACCGCGATCCCAGCCGCGCGCCCGCCGGCGCCACCGCCGGACGGCGCACCGGTGCCGCGGGGTGCGCCACCGGCGCCGGCGGCGAGGGCAGACCGGAGACCACCCCGGTCACCTGCGACACGATCGCCGCCAGGCCCTCCGGAGGGGTGGGCGCGTTGCGCTGCGGCGGGGTGGGCCCGGCCGCGACCTCGACCACCGGAAGGGTGCGGCCGTCGATGTCGCGCATCAGGTTGGTGAGGTCGGGGCTGCCGAACCCGGAGACGTAGTCCCAGCCCGGGGTGGCGGTGTAGACGCCGTTCGCCCCGACGGTGATGTCGTGGAAGTCGCGCGCGAAGCGCGCCGGGTCGTTGCCGATGGTGTAGAGGGCGGGGTCGGCGAAGCCGTTCCCCCGTGGGTTGGTCGAGGCCGCCTGGATCCGCGCCCACATCCCCATCCACAGCGGGGAGGAGAGGCTGGTGCCGCCCCCGGGGAAGTCGCGGCCGTCGACGACGACGGTGTAGCCGTTGCTCACCGCGTCGCCGGAGACGGCGGTGACGTCGGGCAGGCCGCGGCAGGGCTGGCCGGTGTTGGTGGCCCTGCCCTCGGAATCGACGATGCAGGGGACGGCGTTGTTGTGGGTGGCCCGCTGCCACGCCGGCGCGGGGATGAGCAGCGTCGAGCCGCCGCCGGTGAACGGCCACGCGTACTCGACCGAGCGCTGGGCGGGATTGCCGCCGTCGGTGTAGAGCACGGTGCCGCCGACGGCGACGGCGAACTGGCTCGACGCCGGGTAGTTGGTGAGCGGCACCGCCTGGTTGAGCACGCCGTTGCCGGCGCCCGCCCCGGGCAGCACCAGCGCCGGGCAGGAGGAGCCGGTGTCGCCGGTGGAGACGAAGAGCGTCCGCCCCTCCATCACCCCCTGGGCGAGGATGTGCTCGGCCACCGGCTGGAGGTTGTTCCCGAGCTCGGTGCCGTACTGCGCCTTCGGGTTCTGGTCGGGGTTGACGGGATCGAGGGCGGGGTTGGAGAGGATCGGGTTGAGCGGCCCGGTCTCGCACTCGCCGAAGGAGGCGTTCGCCTGCCGCGGTCCGTTGACGTCGCTCACCCACGCCGAGAAGTCGGCGGCGACGTCGGCGTCGGCGAGCGAGGAGGTGAAGTAGAAGTCGAGCTGGCGGGTGAGCGGGGCCATCCCCGTCGACGCCTGGCTGTCGAGGTCCCATTCGGCGGTGCCGCTGGTGTCCTCGTGGGGACCGGCGCCGACGAAGTGCGCCCTGGTGAGCGTCGCGGGGAAGCCGTGGCGGCTCTCGAAGGCGCGCAGGTCGGTGATCACCGTCTCGACCTGTCCGTCGCCGAAGATCGCCATCGAGGAGCCCTGGCCGAGGTTCTCCCGGGGCTGGTGGTAGACCGACCACAGGTCCTGGGGGCTGAGCTGCCCGGTCTTGACTCCGTGGGTGGCGCCGCCGTGGGCGAAGGTGTGGAAGCGCTGCAGGCTGTTGAGCCCCATCACCGAGATCACCGGCAGCCCCGCGGGCACGCTCGGCGCGGTCCGGTTGGCGAAGAAGGTCTCACCCCTCGCCGCGTAGGTCGCCAGCGAGGTGTGGAAGAGCCGCTCCACCTGGGCGACGGTGCCGGTCGCCTGCACGTAGTCGCCGGCCCCACCGACGTGGGTCACCTGGAGGCCGCCGCCGCCGAGCCACCCGGTGAGCGCGTCCCGCACCGCCGGAGCGACGCCGAACCGCTGGGCGACCTCGGCGGGGGTCAGGAAGTGGTGGTAGAGGGGGTCGGAGGGGTCGTGGAGCGCCCGCAGGGTGGCCGCCTCACCGGCGGGATCCGGGGCCGCGAGCCCGACCCCCACGTGGACGATCGACGCCGGATCCGGCGCCCCGACGCTGGTCAGCGCCCCGATTCCCGGCAGCACCGCGCTCCCGAGCACCCGCAGTCCCGACGTGTCGACGACCGGCTGCAGGGGCGCGGGCACGAGCCCGGTGGGCAGGAGGGCGGGCAGCGCTCCGGCGGCGGAGACCGCTCCGCCGCCCAGCAGGGCGGCCAGGGAGCCCGTGACCACGGCGAGCGCCGCGCGGAGGGGACGCCCATGCCACGCGCGGAATCCGAACCGATGCTGCACCGCCAGGCCTCCCTTCGTGACCCCCGCACCCCCGCGCGGGTACCCGTCGAAAGGGTAGCGAAGCCGATCCGGCAAGGCCAGATACCGATCCTGAACCACCCAGGGGGATCTCGCGGGTCACCCCGGTTCGGAGCTCCCGCAACATTTCTCACTTTCGTTCGTTCTGGAACTATCCGCGCCGACGTCAGCGCGCGGGGAGGGAGAGATATGCGGAAGATCGCCATCGCGGGCGCAGGCTGTGCCGCCCTGCTCGCGGGCACGGCCATGACCACGACCACCCATGCCTCCGGGGGCCTGCTCGGCCTCCTCGGCGGTGGCCAGACGGGCCAGAGCGGCCAGCACGCCCACCGGCTGCTCTCGGCGGGCGGCCTGATGCCGCTGAACCCGGGCAACCTCACCGCCTGCGCGAACATCATGCACGCGGGCGGGATCAACCTGATCGGCGGGGGCAAGTCGAACGGGGTCGGCTGCACCAACACGAAGTACGGGGCCGGCTACGGCACCAACCTCATCACCCTGGCGCCGCTCCCCGCCACCCCGCTCATCGGGAGCTGCCAGGTGTTCCTCCAGAACGTCACCACCATGCTGCCGCTGATCGGATTCCCCTTCAGCACCGGGGACGGGATCCACACGAGCTGCGCCGGGCATCCGAGCCCGCTGGATCCGCTCGTCCAGATGCTCGGACTGGGCGGCTGAGGCCCCTAGTACTCGATCTCGGGAACCTGGGCGGCGAACGACCACCAGCCGGCGATGCCGACGGGGGCGTCGCCGTCCGGCGCCCGCCGCTCCGGCCGGCGCTGGGCGGCGAGCCGGGCGGCGGCACCGGCGATGGCGTCGAGCATGCACAGCTCGGCGTCGCCGTCCGCCGGTGCACCGCCGAGCAGCTCCGCGACCGCCCGCTCGACCGCGGCGGTCGCGTCCACCGGGGAGAGGACGTCGGCTGGGCTCATCACTCCTGACCCTCGCCGCGGCGTGCCACGACTCGCCACCGCGATCGCGTCCATCCTACGCGCGCCACGGCGCGAGCAGAGTTGTGCGCCCGGTGACAACTGGCCATGGAAGGGTTATGGACGCTCGGTGGGTTCTGCCCCGCGACCCGGGTCACCCTCGGGTACGCTCTTGTCGTGCCCAGGCTCCTGGTGGTCGACGACGACGCCAACCTCAGGGAGTCGCTGCGCTTCGCGCTCGCGTGTGAGGGGTACTCGGTGAGCGTCGCCGAGGACGGCCGGACCGCCCTCCAGGCGGTGGCGGCGACCCCCCCGGACCTCGTCGTCCTCGACCTCCAGATGCCGGAGATGGACGGCATCGAGGTGTGCCGCCGGATCCGCGAGGGCAGCAGCCTGCCGGTGATCATGCTCACCGCGCGGCAGGGGATCGCCAGCCGGGTGCAGGGCCTCGACAGCGGCGCCGACGACTACCTGGTCAAGCCCTTCGCCCTCGAGGAGCTGCTCGCCCGCGTCCGCGCCCTCCTCCGCCGCCGCGACCCCGAGGCGCGCCCCCGCGTCCACCGCTACGCCGACCTGGTCCTCGACGAGAACAGCCGTGAGGTCCGCCGCGGCGACCGCCGCATCGAGCTCCGCCCCCGCGAGTTCGACCTCCTCCAGCTGCTCCTCGCCAACGCCGGCACGGTGATGTCCCGGCACCGGCTGCTCGCCGGGGTGTGGAGCTACCCGGAGAGCAGCCGGGTGCTCGACGTCTACATCGGGTATCTGCGCACCAAGCTCGAGTCCGGAGGCGAGGCCCGTCTCCTCCAGACCGCGCGCGGCGTCGGCTACGTCCTGCGCCTCGAGGAGGAGGCCTGATGTCGCTGCGGCTGCGGGTCACCGTGCTCACCTGCGCGGTGGTGGCGCTGGTGGTGATGGTGATCGCCGGCATCTTCTTCGTCATCGTCGGCGCCCGGCTGCGCAGCGACCTCGACCAGCGGGTGACCCGGCGCGCCGAGCTGACCCAGAACGCCTTCACCCGGCTGCCGCCGGCGGCGCTGCTCGCGCCGATCCGGCGCGTCACCCCGGTCGGCGGCCCGTCGACCACCGCCGGCAGCTTCAGCATCGGCCACGCGGTGCAGGGGGGCCCGGACCAGGACCTCACCGAAGACGCCCCTGCCGGGCTCCGCATCTCCGCCGCCACCTGGGACCGGGCGCCGCGGTCGTCCTGATGCGGCTGCAGGCGCCGGTCACCGTCGCCCCCACCGGCCGGCCGGTGGCGATCGACGCGCTCGCCGTCGGCGCCTCGCTCGAGGACGTCGACACCACCCTGCGCTCGCTGGTGCAGGTCCTGCTCATCGCCGGCATCGCCGGCCTGCTCGTCACCGGCAGCGGCGCCTGGCTCGCCGCCGGGCGCGGGCTGCGTCCGCTCACCGTGCTCTCCCGCGCGGTGGAGAGCGTCGGTCGGGCCGGCGACCTCAGCCGCCGCCTTCCCGAGCGCGCCCAGCAGGACGAGGTCGGGCAGCTGACCACCGCCTTCAACCACTCCCTCGATCGGGTCGAGACCACCTACCACGAGCTCGAGCAGCTGCTCGAGCAGCAGCAGCGCTTCGTCGCCGACGCCTCCCACGAGCTGCGCACCCCGCTCACCACGATCCGCACCGACATCGAGGTGATGCGCCGCCACCCCGGGCTCCCGCCCGCCGACCGCGACCGCGTCCTCGACAACGCGCTCACCGAGCTGCGGCGGCTGTCGCAGCTGGTCGCCGACCTGCTCACCCTCGCCTC